>CALVNL010000005.1 GCA_944349655.1 uncultured Clostridia bacterium | reverse complement strand
GTTTATCTCGTAAACAAAGCGTATTTGACAATTCTTTACGAAAACAACAACAGCGAAAATAAAGATTTTGCCGATCTTACGACGGAATACGTTCAAAACCTCGATATAGTAAGGACGATAACGTACTTTACTTCGGGGGTGGACGTAACTTACGTTTACAAAAAAGACGGGGCGGCGGTCGAAGGGATAACTTCGGCGGGGAACTTTACGATAACGGCTATCGTTACGCCGAGTGAAGACGGAGAATATTACAAAAATTACCTGCCTACCGAGTATATTTGCGCCGTTACGGTCCACAAAAGGACGAGAAATCTTTCCTTTACGCAACAGACTTTTACGGTAAGTTATATTTCGGATAACTATGCCGATATCGATAATTTTGCTTACACGGGCAATCTTTACGAAGGGACGGAAGTGGTTTTCAGCTGTCTGAAAAACGGACTGGAGTCCGAAGCCATACACGCGGGGGAATACACCTTAAGGATCTCCGTCGCCGAGACCGAAAACGAACTTGCCTGTTTTGCTGAAGCTAAGCTGATAATTTCTCCTGCAGTCGTCACACTTACTTATCCCGCTTCTTACGTTTATTCGGGGAATGCGGCGTCGCCCGTTCCGACGAGTGTTTCGGGCGTATTCAACGACGAACTCGCTCCGAGCGATTATTCTTACGTTTTCCGCATAGGCGACAGAGTCGTAGACGCTCCTTCCGTGGTCGGAAGTTATAATTTCACCGTAACCAGCCTCAATCCCGATTACGTTTTCGAAAAGAGCGATTTCAGTTTCGAAATAACCAAATTGCCTGTGGCGGTAGTCTGGGGAAGCGTGTCTTTCGAATACGGCACGAGCGGTTACGTCACCGTGGACGGAGTGACTTATAACGTGCAGAAAACGGCGATAACCCGTACTTTATATACCCCCGAAGGGACGGAATTGCAACTTTCTTTGACGGTGAACATTCCGGATTATGCGGCAGGAGTTTATACTCTTACCGACGAAAATTTAGTTCATCCAACCAATTATCGTTATTATTTCGAGGAAGGCGGCACAAACGAGGTCAGAATAACTCCGAGAACTCTTACCGTGGTCTGGAAATTGGACGGCAAGGACTGGATGAGCAATTCTTACGAAACCGAATATAAAGGTTATTCGCAGACTTACCGTTTCACTTACGTGGTGGGGAATACCGCATACGAGGAAAAAAGCGAAAATCTCGAATTGTCTGTGTCGGTAAGCGGAAGCGGAGATATTTTGCACGCAGGAGAGTATATTTTGCTTCTTTCCTTGAAAAACAGCGCAAATTACGTTCTGTCTTCTTCGGCAAAGTTCACGGTAAGGGTTACTAAAGTCGGGTTGCAGATAAGTATAGCCGACGTGGATATAATGAGAGGGGAGAGTTTTTATTCCGCTACCTATACGGTAAAAGGACTGGTCGGACAGGACGTCGGTAAAACTCTGAGCGATTTGTCCGGGGCTTCGGTAAGGACGATTTGCGCTTATACTCCCACCGCTCCTACGGGTGCGAAATTCGATATTTCGATGCAGGCGACTTTTGACGATTACGAAGCGACCGTAATCCGCAACGGGATCCTTACCGTCGTAGCCAATACCTATCCCGATTACGTTTTGACCGACGTTTATCAAATTTACAGCGGAAATTATTATGAAGTTACCATTCCGTCGGTTCCGTCGGAAATTACCGTGGTTTACTCCAATAACAGGCACAGGGACGCAGGGACTTATACCGTCGGAGCGACGGTTACTTATCCTACGGGCAGACAGCTTACTTCCACCTGTCGTCTTACCATCGTGTCGGCTACGCCTGTCATCACGCTTCTTCCGAAGGAAATGATTTATCTTGAAAACGTCGCTATGACCGACGATATGATAACGGGGGAAGCCAAAGTGGGCGATATGCTCGTTACGGGAAGTTTTGCTTTCGTCAACGCCGAAACGCTCAGGGAAGGACGGCAGGAATATGCCTGCATATTTATTCCCGACGATACCTTGAACGTCAAGGAAACCGCCTGCACTCTTACCGTGACCTCGGCAAGAGTGGATATGTCGGTTTTCGTGTTCGACGATCCGTCGAAAATCACTTTTACCGATAACGATGTGTTGGGCAAAGCGGAAATTACCGGCACGGTAAGAATGAGCCTTAAACCCGTTTTGAAGGGATTATCCCTCCGCAGAGAAGGATACGAAGTAGAGTACGTGGAATTCAATTCGGCGGGCGAAGTGAACGTCGAAGTGTATTTCGAGGGACAAAAGGCATTCGGTTGCTTGTTCGAAATAACATACGTCGATTTGGAAAATCCCCAGGAAATAATAATAGGGGTTGACAGTTTCAAGCCCGATAATATTATAATAGAAAACGATACGATTAAGGTTTCGCCGGAGGGAGGGCGGTTGTCTTTGAAAGAAGAATACGCCTCCGATTACTCCCTTTACGTGAACGGATTATATTATGACGAATTCATATTGAACGGCAACGAAGGGGAAATTACCGTAGTCGTCAAAACCAAGAACATAAGCGTTACGGTTTATACGCAGATTTTCAAAGTCAGCGTTCAGGAGAATATAACTGAAGATCCGAAAGATTATAAAATTTATTATATTGTGGGAGGCTGCGTCCTGGGCGTGGCGGCTATAGTGACGGTAATTGTTATCGTCTGGAAAAAGAAGTACGGTTAAAGGTAGGAGTCGGTAATGAAAAACAAAAAAATCTTATTGCTTATTTTGGCGGTCTTACTCGTTTGCTTTATGGCGGCGACGGCGGTTTCGTGTAGTTTTATCAATAAAATTTTAGGTAAGAGCGAAACCATCGTTCCCGTTACGGTGGAAAGCGTGGAGCTACTCAAAGATATTGCCGATTATACCGAAAGTCAGGAATATCTTTACAACACCGGGAAAGGGTACGATATGGGAATAGAAAGCGGAGGCGATTTCATAATTTCCATAACCTACAACAACCCGAAAAACTATGCCATCAGTTACGTAACCGTAAACGCAGACAAAATAATGCCTTCGAAATTCGAGGAAGGTTCGGGAAAAACCAATACGAAAATTCTTTTTACCGCGCCCGAGGCTGATGAGGAAACCGAGGTGGTTTATACCTTGAAAAACATTTTCTACAACACGGGTTCGGAGACTAAAAAGATAGTATTCGACGAGGGAATGCAGACAGAGTATAAAATCGTGGTGGCTCCCGAATACAAACTTACGCTCAATTATCAGAACGCCGACAGAAGAAGCACCAGTCAGAAAGCCATAGACGACGTGAGCCAGCCTACCACGGTGGATTTCGGCGCGGAAATGAGTACGGTAAGCGTATTCGATAAGGATTATGCCAATCCTACGGGACTTCCTACCAAGGAAGGCGGCTGGGTGTTCGAAGGTTGGTTTACCGAACCTAACGGACAAGGAATAGCCGTATCCGCTACCGACAAGTATTATTTCTGGACCGATATTACGCTTTATGCTTATTATACCAGACTGTTTGAATATGAAATAGTGGAGCTGGAAACGCCGATAGAACACTCTTACACGGGTTACGTCAATTCCAACGGGGTGCCTAAACTCGTATCGGGGACCAAGACGTTTACCAGCGGGGTGATAATTACCAAAGACAACTCCCGAGGGCAATATCCCTATATGAACATAGGGGATACCATAGTGGACGAGCAGGTCACCGTAAGCGAGAGCGGAAGGGTTTCGGTCACAGCTTCGGAATACCCCGTGGTGGCGATAGGAAAGCAAGCGTTCATGGACGTCAACAACATTACCGAACTCACCATAGGTAAATATGTGGAACGCATCGAATACGGAGCTTTCGACAACTGTAACAAACTTACAAAAGTGACTTTCAACACGGGAAGCGTACTGAAATACATCGGGGATTTCGCTTTTCAGGATACCAAGATGATGGGAATAACCAGTTCCTTTACCTTGCCGTCGCAAGTGCAGTATCTCGGCAACTGGGCGTTCCGTTACAGCGGTTGGTCGAACACCAACAATAACGGTATCAACGAAAGCGTGTTGCACATTTATCCGCAATATACTTTCATAGGGGTAGGGTGCTTTTTCGAAACGGGATTTTCCACGGTGGTATTCGAACCGGGGTGTAATTTCGAAAGTCAGATAACCAGCGAAGAAGGACTGGAGATGGAGAAAAACTCCGGCTGGAAGGAGATAAACGCCGAAGTCAACCGTATCGGAGCCAATATATTCGGGAACTGTAAAAAACTTACCGAAGTGAGGTTTTTGTCCAACGACGGGGAGAGCGACGCCCTCAATATTATTCCCGACAAGGCTTTCGACGCAGGACAATACACCGTGGCGGGAGTGGAAAGACTGACTTTAAGCGAAGGAATACAATATATAGGCAAAGAGTCTTTCAATTATCAGACTAAATTGCCTTTCCTGGAAATACCCGCTTCGGTTATCGATATAGGCAAGAAAGCTTTTTACAACTGTACCGCGATAAGTTCGCTGACCTTCAAGGAAGGAAGCAAACTGGAAGTGCTGCACAGCGAATGTTTCGGAAATATGTCGGGTATAGACAGAGCGATTATCGTTTCCGACGTGTTCAGAAAGTACGGCAACGGTCCTTTCTCGGGTTGCGACAGACTCAAAAGTATCGAATTCCCGAACATAAACGATCCTTCGCTCGTTCCGATGGGCTTCCATAAAGACGAAAACAAGGACGAAGTATTGCCGCAGCATTATTATTCCGATTTGATGTACGGAACTTTCGAAACGGGAAGTTCGGACAGCGGAACAGGTTCCGACGGCGAACTCAACACCGGGAACAAGTCGAGTTATTCGCTTCCCACCCGCGTCTTCTGCAAGAATACCGTTATGGAGAGGTTCAAGGAATCGTTGCTGAACGGAAAGGAAATGTATATCGTGGTGGACGGAAAGGAACAGTCCACCGGACGGAATATCTACAATAACGTTATATTCGTCCACAACATAGACCTTATCAAAACTTACGTCAATCCCACCGCCTTGCCGAACGAAGACGCAGAAGTGCAGATAGCTTTGCAGGAAATTTACGACGTTTCCACCAAAAAGCCGGTGGCATACAGTATAGTTTACTGGTCTTACCGCAGTAAGAACATAACTCTCCCGTCCTCCATAGAAGGGTTGCAGTATCCGATAACCGAACTTGCCATGTACGCGCTGCCCACAAGCGTGGTGGAACTTACGATACCGTCCAACATAACCCGTCTCGAACACGACGCTCTGAACGGTTGCGTCAACCTCGAAACGATCAAGTTCGAGGACAAGAACACCTTAACGTACGTCGGCGACTTTGCTTTCTTCGGAACGAAAATAACGAGTTTCGAAGCGGGAACCAGTCTTAAAGTCATCGGTATGAACGCCTTTATGCAGTGTAAAGCTCTGCGTTGGGTGGACTTAGGGGACGCCGCCATAACCAATCCTCCGGTAAACGGCAGAGAAGAACGCCTGCGTTACTATAAATACGCTTACGAAATAGAGGACGGCGACGAAACCGACAGAAGTAACGTCCTTTACGACGGTTCCTTCCAAGGTTGTACCGCTCTGGAATGGGTGAAACTGCCCACAGGACTGAAACAGATAAGTAACGGACTGTTTGCTCAATGCACTTCTCTCCGTACCGTTATTATTCCGAGCGTGGGTATAAGCGATTCCACTTCTCAGACCGACGACTATACCTTCTATTACAGAAGTCTGCCCACCGCCGCGTACGACGCAAAAGCCATACCCTTTATGACTATCTACGTACCCGACACCGAACTCGATACCCATAAGATAATCTTCCCGCAAGGTAACTACAAACTCATAACCGACGCTCCGTCGCACGGCTGAGAAAAAGCATTTGAAAAAAGAACGGCAATTTGCCGTTCTTTTTTTTGCAAACAGAGTTAAAACGCTTTACAACTTTAGTTTGCTAAAGTATAATAAGAACGTTTCCTACTCGTTGGGAAAAAATCAAACAGGGAGATTTGTAAAAAATGAAAAAGACAATCGTTACCGTTATCGCTTTAGTGCTGTGCGTAGTAAGCGTGGTTTTGCTGGCTTCTTGCAGCGGAGAAGAACTCAATTTCGGGAAAAAATACGTTCCTGCCAAGGCGCAGATAGACATACTTACAGAACTGAATTCCAAAACCGCCGACATAGGCGTTATGGACTCGGTTATGGCAGGGTATTATCTCAAGAACAGCGAATATGCCGATAAACTTACGTTGGTGGAAGGATTGACGCTTGCCGACGAAAATTACGGTATCGCAGGCAGAAAAGGAAGCCAGATAATAAACGCCATCAATCAGCAACTGATTGCTCTGACCGAGAACGGAATGATGGACGATATAGCGGCAGCTTACGGATTGCAGAACGAGATCTGCGTGGACGTTACGCAGGAAATTACCGTAGACACCACCGAAAGCGACTATCAATATATAATCAACAAGGGTAAGGTTATCGTAGGATATACTCTGTTTGCGCCCATAGCTTACAAAGTCAACGAACAACTCGTCGGTTTCGACATCGACCTCGCCAAGAAAGTTTTTGCCGACCTCGGACTCGAAGTGGAATTCCAGCTTATCGACTGGGAAACCAAAGAAGTTGAACTCGAAGCCAAGACCATCGACCTTATCTGGAACGGTATGACCATTACCGACGAACGTCTTGCGGCTATGGAAATCAGTATCCCTTATATGAAAAACAAACAGGTTGCCATAATCAGAAGCGAAGACGCCGATAAATACACCTCCGACACCTCCACCTGGAGCGACGCGGTGCTGGTAGCCGAAAGCGGTTCCGCAGGAGAAGGCTGCATAGTCAAGAGTAAATAATGAGTTTTGCAGAAGTAACGCTTGAACTGTTAAAAGGATTTGCGGTGACGTGCCAGCTGTTCATTCTGACGCTGGTACTCGCCCTGCCTTTGGGGCTTATCATCGCCTTCGGGTCTATGAGCAGATTCCTGCCGTTGAAGTACGTCACCAAGGCTTTCGTCTGGGTGATAAGAGGCACTCCTCTTATGTTGCAGGTTATCGCCGTGTTTTATGTCCCGGGACTGGTTTTCGACCTTCCGATGAGTTCCAGAATGCTCGCGGTATTGATAGCGTTCGTAATAAATTACGCTTGTTATTTTTCGGAAATTTATCGCGGCGGGATAGAAAGTATTTCCAAAGGGCAGTACGAAGCGGGACAAGTTTTAGGACTTACCAAAACTCAGATCTTTTTCAAGATAGTTTTGTTTCAGGTCATAAAGCGGATAATTCCGCCTATGAGTAACGAAATCATAACCTTAGTCAAGGATACCTCTCTTGCAAGAATAATTGCGGTGGAGGAACTGACAAGACTTTCTCAGGACATAGTCAACGTGTACGGTATCGTCTGGCCGTTGTTCTATGCCGGGGCTTTCTATCTGGTTTTCAACGGACTTTTAAGCGTGTTGCTGAGTTGGGTGGAAAAGAAAATGGATTTTTACAAAGGTTAATTTATGGCTTTTCTGGAAGTTAAAGGTATTAAGAAAAATTACGGTTCTTTGCAGGTTCTGAAGGGGATAGATTTCTCTTTGCAGAAAGGCGAAGTACTGGCAATAATCGGCTCCTCCGGCAGCGGTAAGACCACTCTTTTGAGGTGTCTGAATATGCTGGAAATTCCCTCCGAAGGGAGTTTTTACCTCGACGGCGAATTGATTTACGACGCGGTACGCCACGTAAAAGCCAACGATTCCGAGTTAAGAAAAAAAAGATTGCATTTCGGCTTGGTTTTTCAGAATTTTAATCTTTTTCCGCAGTATAACGTAAAACAGAACATTATGCTCGCTCCGAAACTCCTTCGGAAAAAAGTCGTGTCTGCGGCTAAAAAAGATTTGAGGAAAAAGAAACTGAACGTAGTTTTTTATCCTCTTCGCGGAAGTAAGAAAAACTTCTATAACTTGCTGAAAGAGGAAAAAAACAAGTTACTTTCCGAGGAAAAATACTTTGCGGAAAAATTGTCCTCACAAGCCGAAGAACTTCTGGCAGGCGTCGGTCTGTCGGATAAAGCGACGGCTTACCCGTGTCAGTTGAGCGGAGGGCAGAGCCAGAGAGTGGCTATAGCCAGGGCATTGGCGCTCGAACCGGACGTTCTTTGTTTCGACGAACCCACAAGCGCTCTCGACCCCGAACTTACCGGGGAAGTTCTGAAAGTTATAAGAGGGCTGAAAAGCTCGTCGAGGACGATGATAGTGGTAACGCACGAAATGGACTTCGCCCGTTCCGTAGCCGATAAGGTTATATTTATGGCGGACGGCGTTATTGAAGAAGAGGGTACCCCCGAAGAGGTGTTCGGGAACCCGAAAAGCGAAAAAACAAAAGCCTTTTTGTTGAAGGCAGAGGATAGGATATAAAAAAATGGACGGAAAAATTACCCGCGATATGACGGATGACCTGATAAAAGCCGTGGTGGCGATTTCCGACGAAGCGACCTGCGAGTCGTTTTTCAAAGATATTTTTACCGCAACGGAACTGGAACAATTCGCACAGAGACTGCGTGCGGCGAAATTGCTTCTCGAAGGTCAGACTTATGCGAAAATTATTGCGCAGACCGATATCTCAAGCGCGACCTTAAGCCGAGTCAGCAACTGCGTTCATCGCGGAAGCGGCGGATACGCTTCGGTATTGAAAGGTCTTTCCGACGCGGAGAAAAAAGATTGAGTTTATATTTAGCAAAAAACAAGGGAAAGACCGCCTTTTCAGAAAGGCGGTCTTTTTTTAACCAAGGAACCAAGCGTGCCGTAATCGCAAGGGATTAAAACCCGCTTTCGCAGGTGGGTTAACTGCCATATCTTCTGCCTTCCCCTGACCATACCTTTCGGCGAGGGCGTGACATCCGAGTCCGGACTCCGAAATCCCTTTTCTATAGTTTGCGGTTAAAAAAGAACTTGCAATTACGTACACCTCAGTACACTTTCAGTATACCACTTAACTGTAATTTGTCAACAGGTAAACTTTTCCGTTATCACGCCTTTTTCCCCGAGGAAACGGTATTGACTTTCGGAGGGTGATTTGTTATAATTACTTTGCTATAATTACGTAATATAAATATATTTTTAATTAAAAAGTAAATATTTCAAAAAGGAGAGCGGCATTATGAAATCGTATCTGAAACGTAACGGATTATTCGTAGCCGTGGCGGCAGTCATACTGATACTGTGCGTCGTGCTGGCGGGATTGACCGTGTCGGAATCGGCTCTGGCGCAGACGGATAGTTTCACCGAAGAGGGAAGCGTGTCTATCGGGCACATTACCGATACGCACTATTATCCTTTCCGTTTGTGTTATACCGACGGGGCGGCTATCGACACCGAGGACGAATATTATTTCTACAACTACATAATGAGCAAAAGCACCAAAATGTGGTTGGAAGCGGAAGCTATTTTTGACAAGGCTTTGGAAAACTTCCTCGTAAACACTCCCGATTATATCGTACTCAGCGGTGACGTGGGTCAGGACGGGGAAATTTTAAGTCACATCGACGTAGCCAATAAACTCCGTGCTTTGCAGAATGTTATCAGGACAAGAACCGGTAACGACAAGTTTCAGATTTTCGTGATATTAGGCAACCACGACCTTTATAACGAGGATACCTTCCGTTTCGACAACGCTACCGGAACCAGAGAAACGCATTTATATACCACCCGTATCGAAGCGGTTCAGATTTATGCCGGACTCGGTTATCCCAATATGACGGAAGAAGAAGCCTCTCTTTTCTATGAAGGACTTTCCGCAGACCTGCCCGCGGGATATACTTTCGTGAGAAGCGATTTAAGTTCCGATTTTAACTACACCTGGGAGTTCCTTACCAAAAACGGAACTCAGAACAGAGTTTATCATCCCGATCAAGACAATGCCGACGAAATTACTTTGGCAAAAATGTTGAATCAAGGCATAGTCAAGACCATCGACAATACGGCTTTCTTCCGCTCTACGGATATGTGCTATACCTACGAAACCAAAGGCGACGGTACCGACCTCGATATCGGACAGATGACGTTCATTGCGCAGAGAGTTGACGGTCAGTTCTCCTTCGTGGGAATGGACGTGGTACTCTCCAACGCCGACGAAGGACACGTTCTCGGCGGTCAGCTTCAGAACGAAACTCAGGAATGGATGACCGAAAATTCCTCCTTTGCCCGTCCTTACGGAGTGGAAACTCTCGTTACGGGATCTGCTCACCACTCCATACTTCCGCACTGGGAAATGGAAGAAGAAATTACCACCGGATTTATAGTCTATAACTGGGTGGAAGTCAGCGATTTTCTTGCCGATTACGGAATGAGATACGTTTACACCGGTCATATGCACGCCAACGATACGGTAAGCAAAATTTCTTTCAACGGCAATCAGATTATCGATATGGAATCCTCCGCCAACGTAAGCGTGGGCAGCCATATTAAAATTACCGAAATAAAAACCGGTAACGTGGACGGCGATTATGCCGAGAAGGCTTTTCTCAGCGCATACGCAAACGAAACTCTCCACAGCGAAAAACTTTTCGATAAAGTTTTCGCAGGCGACAAATACGGTTACGTCGCCCGTAACAAAGTAGGGGAATTCCTCAATTACAATACCAAGACCATTACCGATTATTCCTCTTACGCACGCAGAAGGATTTACGATAACGTACTGGAAAACTATATTGCGGAATTCTTGCGTCCCACCATCACGAACAAACTCGGAGATCTCGTGGCGGGATTGTCTTTCAGTTTCGGAAGTCTTGACATAAATCTCGGTAAGTTTTCCAAGGATATAGTTCAGCTTGCGAATAATCTCATTTCCGAAGTCAATACAAAAATTCTCGCCGATTATACTTATAAGGGCAGTACCGAAAGATATAAGGCGGAGGATATGAAAATATTCGGATTTTTGGAAGAAATGGTCTATAAAGTCGCTCACGCTCAGGTGGGAGAAGACGCTACGATGTTGTCGGTATTTATGGATTGCTATGTAAGGCACTGTACCGGCGAGGACTGGGCTTCCGTTTCCGATATGCCCGCAACTCACGCAGCTCTTCTGAAACAGCTTACGAGCGGTGAATTCGTGGATTTCCTGTTCGAAACCTTGCTCGACAGGGAAACGGGACTTATGAGAATTATCGTCGGACTGAGCGAAACCACTCTCGATCTCAGTAAAGGTATTTCCACGGATTTTGCTTCGACTTTGAAGCTGCTTACCGGGGTACTGGGCGTTAAGGATTTCAGTCTTGCTACTTTCAATCTCGGCCAGATAGTCAAATCCGCAGTACAGGTCGATTTAGTGAAAGACCTTATTTCCGGACTGGGCGTGGAAATCGACCTCGTCAACAATACCATACCCGAAGTTATCGACGAAATAGTTTTCAAATACCTTACCGACAACTTCAAACAGAGTTTAGGAGAATACGCCGCTCAGATAATGGCTTCTTTCGGCAGTGACGGCGGACATATCGACGTACTGGACCATAACAACGGAAAGGGTACGCTTATTACCGTTTACGACGGGGAAGAGTACACCTTTATCGATAAGAAACGTGACGAGGTGATTACGGTAGAGAACGGCAAAAAACCGAGTATGCTTACCAACAATTTCGGGTCCGACCCGTCCACTACGCGTAACTTTACCTACTTTACCGATCGCAGAGTTACCGACGGCGCCATTCAGTACACTACCGACGTAAAGGGCAAGACCGGGGCAAAAACGGTGAGTGCCGTTACGAAGATTTACGGTACTACCAAACCGCTTATCGACCTCGGTATCTGGTGTCAGACCGGATATACCGAATACAGCCGTCACACGGTGGAACTTACCGGACTCGAAGCCGGAACCACTTACGCTTACAGAGTAGGCAGCCCCTCCAAAGGTTACTGGAGCGACTGGTACACCTTCACTACCGGGACCGACGACGGAACTTTCGAAGTTCTGATAGCTTCCGACCTTCAGTCCAGCACGCAGTCGGCTTATCAGAGAATCGATAAAATTTATAAAGATATTCTGAACAAGCAGTTTGCCGACGGACTCGACTTTATCATCAATCCCGGCGACGTGGTGGACAATGCCCGCAATCTTTCACAGTTTACGTGGTTTATCAACTCCTCCGACGACGTTTACGCTTCCTATCCGATGGTAGTGGCGGCAGGCAATCACGACGCAAAATACTTTGAATTTGCCGACACCGCCAACGTGGATTATTACGGAGGGGCGAGTGCGAACGCTTACACAGGCGAATATAACTATTTATGGTCGCACTTCAATTACGAACTGACCTCTGCACAAACGCAAAAAAGCGGTTTCTATTATTCTTTCGACTATTCCGACGTGCATTTCGTGGTACTGAACACCAACGATATCGAAGTAACGGAAAATGCCGACGGAAACGATACTTACGGATTAGGCAAGACTCAGTACGACTGGCTGGTCAAGGATCTTACCGACACTTCGAAAAAGTACAAGGTAGTGATTATGCACAAGAGCCTTTACAGCGAAGGGTCTCATTCCTACGATAAAGACGTAGTAGGTATGAGAGCTCAGCTTACTCCGCTTTTTGCCGAGAAAGGCGTTAATCTCGTGCTTGCCGGACACGACCACGTTTATAACGAAACCTTCTATCTCGACGGAAACGGAAATAAAATTTCCACCAACGCCAACGGGAAAAACGAAATTTCGACGAAGGGAACGCTTTATGTAACCATGGGAACGTTAGGCGAAAAATTCTACAATTACGTCGATAACCCCTCCGTCCCGACCAACACGGGAGAATCGTTGCATACCGACGACGGTAAACTTGCCGATCCGACTTTCGGTAAACTCGTTTTCGACGGCGAAAAACTCTATTATTACGGGTATCAGTACGTCAGAGAATATTCTGCCGACGGTTCTTTCAGTGGCGGCAGCACCGTGGATATCGACAAGAAAATGGACCTCAACCTCATCATTGCGTTGTGTCTGGTCGGAGTGGTGGCAGTGGCTACCGTAATAGCGGTAATCACCGCAGCGGTAAAGAACAGAAAAAGATAATTTCTTTCTTTTCACAACTTAAAAAGGGTTGTTCTATTTCAGAACAGCCCTTTTATGTTTTTTTATGAAAATTTAAGCTTTCTGAAGAATACGCTTGTCGATACGTATTGAAATAAACGTAGATATAAGATATAATTATTTAATTAAGAAGGAAGTAAAAGGTATATCGATTATCCGGAAAAACCGAAAGGAGGAGCTATGCGGAGAAATAAAAAAATTATGTTTCTGACGGCTTTACTTGTTGCGGCTGTATGTTTATCCTGTTTCGTACTCGTCGGGTGCGCTGAAGACAAGCCTGCAGACGAGTTAACTTTTGCTTCGGCGTTGAAATCCACTTCGGAAAAAGACGTCATCGGAATAAATACCGCTTTGAAAACCACTTTCGCGTTTTACGACAATACCGGCGCTCCGATGAGGATAAGCAATACCTTTTCTCTTTACAGAGCTACCGACGGGGAAAGAACTTTTCTGGAAGGGAAAATTTCCACTAACGAATTCAAATTGTCATCGGCGCTCAACTTAGCGGTTATGACATTTGTGGCGGCATTCGGTTATTCCGATATAGCGGAGTTTTTTAACGGTAAAAAATCTCTGATTTTACAGGCAGGACTTACGGAAGACGTAATAAATGCCCGTGCCGACGTCGTAGGAGAGGACGAAAATGCGGATTTTGTCTATGATTTTAACGATACCGACGAGCAAGGCAACAAAACTCAGGTTCCCATGAACGTATTTTTCGGGGCTTCGACTTCCGACGTAAATAAATTTATCGATGACATAGATTCCGACCAGCTGAGTGCGATGGATTATATCGAGGAAGCCGTCAAACCTTTATTTATCCCCGAGGACCCCGCTTCTTTAATAAACGCCCTTTCTAACGCTTATTCCGAAAAGGACGACGGATATCGCTACCGTTTTACCTACGAATCGGGTAAACTCGTGCAGAGCATAACGGATTTTGCGGGAGATTTTATTGCCGAAAATCTCGAGAAAGGTAATTTTGACCAAGAGTCTCTGCCGGTACGCGTTTACAACGAATATCTGGAAACCATAAAGAGTCTCTTTACCGTGGGAGACCTTACCGTAAACGCTTCCGCCGACAGAAACGGACTGCTAAAAAGTACGGACACCGTATTTTCCGTGGATTTTTCCGTGAGAGACGAAGTAATTAAAGACGCTTTCGTGAAACTCGGACTGGCTACGGCAGAGGAAGTACAGGAGGTGTTGACGGCGTTTCACGCATTCGTACGGGCTCCGGGCGGCGCCGACGGGCTTACCGAATTCAAATTGATGTTCGAACTGTCCGAAAGTTACGTTTACGACGTTTCGCTGGACGAGTCCGACCCCATATTCGCTTCCGTAGATACCGTTGTTCCGCAACGTACGGTGTTGAAGTACGAACAGGTAAATGAAAACGATTATTACGAATGGAACCTTTACGGAGGAGATTTCGGGAAAAAAGAATAATTTTCAAAAGTTTAAGATAAAAAATTCCGGGAGGAAAAATGCTTTCTGCCATCAGTGTAAAAAAACCGCTTATCGTAGTCGTAATGTTGATAATAGTCATTGCTCTCGGGGTGGTTTCTTATTTGAATACCAACGTGGACTTGTTGCCGGAAATGGAATTGCCTTATATGGTAATAGTCACCGTTTACGCCGGGCAGTCTCCCGATACCGTGGAAAAAGAGGTTACCGACCCAATAGAAGCGTCCATAGCGAAGGTTTCCGGAGTGGATAAAATCTTTTCCACCAGCGCCGAGCATTATTCAATGATAACCCTTCAATTGGATTATTCGGCTTCCGTGGATAAAGTCAAACAGGATATTCAGAGCCAGTTGGAACTAACCGCTCTTCCTTCCGACGAGTTCTTCAATCAACCCATTATTATAGAAGTCGATCCTTCTCTTTTAAGTACTATGACGGTCAGCATATCGTCCGAAGGACAGACCAACGAAGAAGCCGCAAGTTATCTTTCGAAAGTTACCGAAGCCATAGCCTCGGTCAGCGGAGTTGCGAGAGTCAACGCCAACGGACTGGTTTCCGATATGGTTTATATGAACGTAAACTCCCGTAAAATCACGCAGTCGTTCATCGATAAACTACTTGCCGAATACGATATGACCCTTACTTTAAGCGCGGAAAGAAAGGAAAACATACGACAAGAACTCATAAGCATTATTAACGAAGCCGAGAACGACCCGTCGCTTTCCACCGACGGAGAGATAGACCCGGCAAAGGTTTTGGACAGACTTCTGGAAAGACTTTCCGAACAAATCGAAACGGGGGAAGGCAGCGGAGCGGAAAACGCAATACTCGACCTCGTTATTACCGAACTTTCCCGTAAGGACAGTAATTTCCGCGCCGAAGCCATAGAAAGCATAGATTTGCTCCTCGATAACCGTTTCATTCTCGAAGACGGGGAGGAAAATCGTGAAATATTCGACGGAATTGTCGATGAAGTGTATGCCGGAACGGTAGTTAATTTCTTTTCGGCGTATCTTAAAGACACCCTCTCGGCAATTAACGCCGACGTTCTGACCCAGGTTATCTACGCTCAGGACCTGGACGTGCCGGCAGGCAGCGTAACCAAAGGCGCAACCAGTATTATCGTTCAGCTCGGAGACAATATAGCCGACAGGGAGGACTTTATGAAAACTCCCGCCGTGAGCGTGAACGTAGGGGAACTTGCCGAACAGTACGTAAACAGAATCAAAGCCGTCCTTACCATACTTGCCTTAGCTTCCGAAGACGGAGTTTATACATTGACGGATACCGATTTACATAATCTTTCGGAAATGCTCAGCTGGGCGAACGAAGAAGTGGACGACTACGCTCAATGGGTCATAGACGAAACCGTTTCGCAGTACGGCTATATGCCCAATTTTATGTCTGAAAACGGAAAAACCGCCTGGAAACAGATTATCGAAAGCGACCCGGAATATCTTTCTTACATAGAAGCATGGGAAACCGAAAGACCCTTGGAATGGCGTACTCTTCTCCTCGGTCTGGTCAAGAACAACGCTTTGTATCCTGCCGACGAAGCGGTAATAGCCGACGTAGTCGTCTGGGATGAAAGTTATTCCACTTTCTATTACGAAAGAGCTACGGAAAGAAGAGACGGTTTTGCCGACGGCAGACCCGACAAAAACGATTATCTCGACGAAAACTCCGTCCTCGACGAAACTTCTTACGCCGCCGCTTTGAAAAATTATGCGGTCAATTACGTTATGGAAGAAGCCGCAAAATACGCCGGGTTCGGTTTTCCGCAGAGTTATCCTCTCAGTGAAAGCGTCTTAACCGCCTGGAGAACTTTACTAAGTAACGACGAAAATTTCGCTTCGGCTCTGGCGAGAATAGCCTCCGACGAAAATTTACACCTCGGAAAGGTTATTCTGAATGTAGTGGCGAGGGAAGAGATCTTTCCCGTGGCCGAAACGGAATGGACGGCTGCATACACCGCTTATTACAAAAAATGCTTCGAAAGCTCGGTAGCTTTACTCAACGCGAACCGTCCTGCCGACGCTAAGGCTTATGCCGAATGGGCAGTCGACGAACTCGCAAACAACGTTTACGGTACCGAGGGGTATTTGTCCGAAAGTTTTATTTCCGCCTGGAAAGAGAAGATGGCTTCGGACGAAGGGTTTAATTCCGAAGTCAACGCTTTAAGCGAGGAAGACAACTGGCAGAGGAAGATATTATCCTATATAGTAGCGCGACAGGACGCACAGCAAGCCGATCCCGCTGCAAAGGGACTGTTCCCCGAAGGCGAAACCGTCACCCCCGTGAGGTTGTGGGGAAATTACAAGAATTATTTTACCGAAGCCCTGGAAACGAGGTTAAACATTTATTCCAATTACGAAAGTCGTATGGATTCGATAAGACAGGAGATAGGAGAAGAAGCCTTCGACCTGTATATGGACTTTTTCCGAGGAAGAACGCCGGAACAGAATTATAATCTGTTAGTGAATTTAATCCGTACTTTGGAAGAGTACGGCGGAGAAGGGGCGGTGGTAATCACCGAAAATCCCGATACCGGTATAAAAACTTACGCCATAGATTTTAACGTGTTGGAAAAAACACTGGAAGAAAACACCGAGGAAGTTTACGTCAGTATGGAACTGGAGTCCATTGCGGACGTATTGTTCCTTAACGACGCAACAAAACAGATAGCCACACTTATTCAGAATAACGGCAACGGGTTTACCGAAGGAGCTTCGGTGGTGCTCAGCATAGAAAAAGATCCGGATTCTCCTTCCACGGAAGTAGTGGACAAAGTTATGGCTAAACTGAAAAGCGAGAAAGAAAGCAATCCTTCTTTCAGTTACAGCGTTATAGCAAGCGACGGGGACACCATTGATTTTATGATGGATTCCGTCTTGGAAAACCTCCTTTACGGCGCATTGCTTGCGGCTGCGGTGCTTTTTATTTTCCTGCTTCGCATAAAACCCACCCTTACCGTATCCATGTCCATAGTGTTTTCGGTGGTGGTAACTTTCGTGCTGATGTATTTTGCAGGCATTACGCTCAATTTGATTTCCATGTGCGGACTGGTGCTGGGCGTAGGGATGTTGGTGGACAACTCCATAATAGTTCTGGAAAATATCCAAAGACTTCGTTTGCAGGGCAAGAGTAATTTTGCCGCGTCGGTACAGGGAGCAAAACAGATGGGAGGGGCGATTATCGCGTCCACGCTTACCACTGTGGTGGTTTTTCTGCCTATGGTGTTCGTAGAAGGATTGGTAAAGAAAATATTTACCGATATGGCGCTGACCGTATGCTTTTCCTTGCTGGCGTCCCTTTTGGTGGCGTTAACGCTTATTCCGAGTGCAACGACTTATTTCGTTACCAAACCGCCCGCAAAGGAAAATAAGGTTTTCAAAACGATTAAAAGAGGTTACGCAAAAGCCCTTAACTTTTCTCTGAACAATAAATGGATAGCGATTATTCTTACCGTGGTATTGCTTGCCGGAAGCGCTTTTGCGGTTTTCAGCACGGCAAAGACAGAGATATTCCCGTCCACTTACCTCGGACTTATTACGGTTAATTTCGAAATAAGCGAAGAAGCCATAGACGAAAGAAACGCAGGACTATCGGTGATGGACGACGCTTATTTTACCTATGACGACGCCCTTGCCGAAATCAAAGACCAGGTAACCGACGTTTTCAAGCAATATCCCGACATAGCTTCGGCGGCGGTTTATCTTTCGGCAGGTATGAATATAGGCGGTATGAACATAGGCGGAGGAGCGTTGACGGCTTCGGTAAACCTTGTCGATTCCGATAAAAGAACCATAGACCCGCAAATACTTTGCGACGAACTGGAAAGCGAACTCAATATTAAAGGCGGAAAACTGTATTCCGCTACTGTAGCCATGAGTTCTATAATTTCTTACGCCACTATGGATTCGGGCTATTACCTGAACGTAAATCTGTTCGGAAACGATTATTCGGAGATGAACGCCCGTTCTCAGGAACTCGGGAAACTGCTCGAAAAGCTCGACGGCGTAACTTACGTCAATTCCGACGTGGAGACGGCCGACGAAGTCTACAAACTTTCGGTGGATAAGGCGACGGCTTCCAAATACGGACTGACCGTAGGACAAATCTATCTTCAGTTATCTCAAAAATTGAGTTCGGTATCCTCAAGTCATACTTTAAGAATTTACAACGAAAACGATTCTTCGGAAAGAACGTCCTCTGACGTGTATATTTATTCCTCCGACTACGTTAACACAAGCTGGTATAACGCTATTTCTCCCGATGGCAAGGAAGTAAAACTCTATTTTCTGAATAATATAAACGACGGCGAAGGAAAAGCCGACTATTACGTTTACAACGAAAGCGGAATTACTTTGTTCGTCAAAAATCCCGACGGCAAGGCGGAAGCCGTTTACGACGGAGGAAAAATTTATCTCAGGAAAGAAAACGGCTTTTTCGTTTACGACTGCGCCGTTATAACGCCCGAAGAAGACGGTACGCATACCGTCAGTTACGAAAAGAAAACTTATAAGGTGGACGACTTTGCCAAGTTCTATTCGGTCAAGAAAGAGGAAATCGATCTTGTAAATCTGGAAATTCAGTCCGAAGATCTGCTCGGGACAGGGGCTGCGACGGTTAATATTCCGCTGTATAAATTGTTGAACGACGACAGTTTCGTGAAAGACGAAAACGGTAACGTCATATACCGTACCACCGAAACGGGCGAAAAAATACCCGCTTCGATAGCAAGCACACCGGGATATACTTCGGTTAAACACGCAGACGGGCGTAAACAAATAGCTTTGTCGGTGGGATACGACCCCGACTCCGTTTCCGCAAAAGAGCTTGAATCTTCGGTACAAAAAGTTCTGGACGAATTTTTCGGCGAGGACAATTCCGTCACGGCGGAAATAGCGCAGGGGAACGAAATGATGGAAGAGGTTTTCAACAACCTGTATCTCATACTCGGTTTCGGAATCGCTTTGATTTATCTGATAATGGTGGCGCAATTCCAGAGTTGGAAAAAACCTTTTATAGTTATGTTTGCGATACCGCTTGCATTTACGGGTAGTTTTCTTGCCATACTGATAACGGGTATCGAACTTTCTGCGGTGGCGTTGATGGGAATAATCGTCCTTATGGGCGTCGCCGTCAACAACGGTATAGTGTTCGTTGAGTACACGGGTCAGCTTATCGACAGCGGAGCCGATAAGCGCACGGCTTTGATAAGGACGGGTATAGACCGTCTCCGTCCCATACTGATGACCACTCTTACCACCGTCTGCGCAATGTTTATTATGGCGTTCGACAATTCCGACTACGGAAAGCTGCTCGCCCCTCTTGCCATTACGATGCTCGGAGGACTTATTTACGCGACGCTGATAACGTTGTTCCTCGTGCCGATAATGTTCGATATCTTCAACAGAAAGGCTAAGGTTTCCAACGCGGTGAAAATGATGCGGGAAGCCAACGTCACGAACGTGGACGTTTTCGACGTGTTCGAACTTACCGACGAAAAGGACGTGGCGTTCATAGAAAAGGTCGTGGGAGAAGACAGGACGGGTATACTTACGATTGCCGCACGTAAAATCTCCGCTTTATGTAAAGAAAATAAAGAAAAACGCAAAGAAAAACAAGATAAAAAACCTAAAAACTACAAAAAGACGAGAAAAACGGTCACCCCGAAAGAAGAGCCGACCGTCCGTGAAGACGGTTCTGAAAACGGAAAAGACGTTTCCGTAGAAGCGACCGAGGAAAGAACGGTCAACGTATCGGAAGAAGTCGAAATAAAAGAGTCCGCTTCTTTCGGCGAAGATACGGAAAAACAAAAGGATACGGACGTTTAACAAATCCGTCAAGAAGTGTTATAATACTTTTATGAAGAAAATTATTGTTGCGGTTTTGCTTCTTGCGATATTGCTTACGCTTTTCGCCGGTTGCAATTCCAAGGAAAAGAATAACGATTACTTCAATAATTTCGAATTTCGGCAGTCCTTCAATGCTGCCGAAATGAGTATTTCTTTGCCCGAAAACGTTTCGGTTTACAGTTACGACGCCGAAAACGATCTTTTCGTTATTTTTATGAAAGTACTCAATTCCTACGACGACAGCGAGTACATCAATCTTTTCGGGCTGGCTACTTCCGACGAAATATTGCTTTCCCCGACTTATACGTCGATTTTGCAGATCAAAGGCGATTACGCGATAGTGGCTAAACCCGCTCAAGGAGTGGATACCTCCGGCAATCCCGTTTTAAGACCTACCGTCGGAGTTATAAAATTCCGAGGGGAGGGTAAGGGCGAAAAAACCGATTTCCGCACGCCTTACGCCTCGAGCTATACGCAGTTTGCTTTCGTGGGGGATTATATAGTTACGGTAGGAACGAAAGAATACGCCCTTTCCGATTTTAATTTTTCCACTTTTTACGATTATTCGAGGGGAAGTTTACTGGAAGTTTTTCGCGTTCGTTGCGGGAGCGACTACGAATTTATGTGTAACGACGGTTATCTCGTGGCGATAGGGAAAGACCACGCTTTCTTTTACGAAACTTCCGCCGTCTTGACCGACGGTTATCTGAATTTCGACGAAAGAGGATTATATATGGCGTATCCCGAGGATACGGGAGGAGATTATACCGAAGCTATAACGGTCAATATTTATTATCTCGGAAACGGTTGGTTTACCCGTACGGCGAGGCTGGAGAGCACCGAGGAATTCGAAGGTTATACGATGAAGTACGAAAAAACCGACGCAAGTACCGGACAAACTCAACTTGTTTACGCTAACGTCAGAAGCGACCTTTACGACGCAAAAACCCGTTCTTCCACGCAGAAAGAGTGGCTTGTGGTGGACGCCGTCGCGAATAAATATTCCGCCGATTACTATACCGAAATGGCGTCTTACCTCAATAATCTCGCCGTCTTCGACGAAACTACGGGAAGATACGAGTATTCGCTTCCGTATGCGAATATCGCGTCATTGGTTAAAGACGGCTACAGCATAGTGTATTATTACTATCTGCCGTATGCCGACAGCGGAAATTATCAGAGCGAGATAACCTTCTGCCTTATGAACGACAAGGCGGAAATAATAACCATAAACGATATGCTTATGCCGCCGGTATTCGTGGGCGGTTACGGAGTGGAAACCAGCGACCCGATGTACGATAAATATTACGGCGACGTGTTCTGTTACGACTATTCGCTGGAAAAATATACCCTGGCTTCTTACGAAGGCGGTACCAAAACCTACGCCACTTATATTTATCACGACTATTGCGTCGTCGCAAGCGAAATAAATTATACCTCCAACAGCATTCTTTACGGAATGGTGGACACTTCGGGGAAACAGATACTGCCGTTTATTTACGAGGAACTCTCTCCGTTTTACGGCGGTTACGCCATAGGCAGAAGAAAGGTGGACGGCGTTTACAAGACTTTCATTATCGATAAAAGCGGAAAAGAAAAACTAATTACCGATATGGTGAACGTCCGCCAAGGCGTTTACGTTTATTCCGAAAGCGAAAAACTCGGTTTGAAAAATTACGAGGGGAAAATAATTATGGCGGCGGAATACGAAAGCCTGGAAGTTTTCGAAGTGTTTATGCAAAACGGAGTTTATCAGACCGATTACGTTATCGCGTCCAAAGACGGAATAACGTCGATATACAAATTAAACTGAGGAAAAATAATGGTTTGGGATACTAAAGTCGGCGGGAAGGAATATTTAACCGAAGCTGCCGAGCTTATCAGAAGAGGGGAAGTCGTAGCTTTTCCCACCGAAACGGTATATGGACTGGGCGCCAACGCTCTCGATGAAAAGGCGGTGGAAAAAATTTATATAGCCAAGAACCGCCCTAAAGACAATCCCTTTATCGTGCACGTTACAGATCTCGATAACGCCGAAAAAGCGGCTTTCGTGACCGACGAAGCGGCAAGGCTTTTCGCTAAATTCTCGCCGGGACCGCTTACGGTGGTTTTGAAGAAAAAAGAGTGCGTGCCTTATATCGTCACGGCGGGGTTGGAAACTGTAGGTATAAGGATACCGTCTCATCCGCTGTGTCGGGAATTCCTTGCTCTGTGCGACCGTCCCGTGGCGGCGCCCAGCGCCAACGTTTCCAAGAGAGTAAGTCCCACCGAAGCGGAATACGTTTACGAAGACATGAAGGGCAGGATACCGCTTATTCTGGACGGCGGCAGGTGCGACGTGGGGATAGAAAGTACAGTTATTTCCTTAGCGGGAGAGGTTCCGACGATTTTAAGACCGGGGATAATCACCGCAGAAGAGCTTGCAGAAGTTTTGGGCAGGGTAAAGACTCATACCGGAGAAGTCAAGGTTGCGCAGGCTCCGGGTATGAAATACCGTCACTACGCTCCCACGGTACCGTGTATGCTTTACCGAAATCCCGTTGACGCAATGAATTATTACGACGAAGAAGTGAAAAACGGCAAACATCCCGTAATTTTTGCCCGTAGCGCAAACAAAACGCTGTTCGGGGACAGGAATACCGTGGATATGGGTTGTGACGGGAAAGAGATCGCCCATAATATTTTCCATCTTCTGCGTTACTACGAAAAGAAAAACGACGCAATCTTAATCGAAGCTCTTTCCGAAACAGGCGAAGAAGGAGCCGTCATGAATCGTATAGAAAAAAGCTGCGACGGGAAATATCTGTCGTAAATCGGCTTATTTACCGCATTGAAAGTTATTTTTGCAATAAACGGAACGCCTTTGAAAATTTTTGCTTGAAAAAGGGCGTTTAATATGATAACATAGATATAATACGGAGGTTAAAATGGTTATTGCTGTAGCGTGCGACCACGGAGGGTTCGCCGTCAAGGAAGCCTGTATAAAGGCGTTGAAAGAGAGAGGAGACGAAGTTCTGGACCTCGGTACGTACAACGGGACGGAATCGGTGGATTATCCCGACTACGGACTGAAAGCCGCTTTGGCTGTAAAAAACGGTCAAGCCGACAAGGGAATAGTGCTTTGCGGCACGGGGATAGGCATTTCCATCGCCGCCAACAAAGTCAAAGGTATCCGTTGCGCTCACGTCACGAACGTTTTTTGCGCGCAGATGGCTTCCGAACACAATAATGCCAATATGATAGCCATGGGCGGCAGGATTTCCACCCCCGAAGAAGTTTACGAGATGACCAAAGTTTTTCTCGCGACGTCGTTTGCGGGAGGTCGTCACGAAAAGCGGGTTGCCAAAATCACGGCTATCGAAGACGGAAATTTTTAATTATAAAAAATCTGATTTTTACAAAAAAATTTTACAAAAAGACAGTAAATACAAGGAGATAAAAAATGCATATCAACGTAATAAATCACCCCTTAATCACCCATAAAGTGTCTATGATGAGAGACAAGAACACCAATCCCAAAGATTTCAGACAGTTATTGAAAGAAATATCTTTGCTTATGGCTTACGAAGTGACCCGTGATTTACCGTTGAAGGACGTGGAGATAGAAACTCCCATTCAAAAATGCGTAAGCAAAATGTTGGGCGGCAGAAGTATAGGCATAGTACCCATTTTAAGAGCGGGACTCGGAATGGTGGAAGGAGTTCTGGAACTCGTGCCCAGTGCAAAAATCGGACACATAGGCTGTTACAGAGACCCCGAAACCCTGCAACCGGTGGAATATTATTGCAAACTGCCCGTGGACGTGGACCAGAGGACCGTTATCGTCGTCGACCCGATGCTCGCTACCGGCGGCAGCGCTTCCATGGCTATAGATTTTATCAAGAAAAGAGGAGTGACCGACATTAAGTTTATGTGTCTTATCGCCGCTCCCGAAGGAGTTTGCGCCCTCAACAAAGCTCACCCCGACGTGCCTATTTATACGGCTGCGCTGGACGAAAAACTGAACGACCACGCTTATATCGTACCCGGACTCGGAGACGCAGGCGACAGGTTGTTCGGAACCAAATAAGGAGAAAAAATGATTACCGACACCGTCAACGCCATTCTCGAAGCCGAAAAGCAGGCAGAGGAAATTACTTCTTCCGCATCGGAAGAAGCGAAAATTATAGTTTCGCAAGCCGAAACCGAAGCGGAAAAAATCCGCCTTGACGCAGTGGAGAAAGTCAAGAAAGAGAGGGCAAACGTCATTGAAAGTGCCCTAAAAGAGGGCAATGACTCCTACGAAAAAATCCTTCTCGCAGGGAAACAACAATCCGATAAAATCGAAAACGGTACCGCATTGAATAAGGCGGTGGACTTTATTAAGGAAAAGGTTTTGTCCGAATATGTCAATCGTTAAAATGAAAAAGATGAGCCTCGTGGCTCATAAGAGCGAACGCAGCAAACTGATGAGGATTTTCTTAAAATCCGGTTGCGTGGAGCTTACCGAAACGCCGCTTTGCGAGTTGACGAATTACCCTGTCGACGTCGCGAAGAGAGAAACGCTGGAGTCGAAAAGGCTCAAGGTGTCTTTTGCGTTGACTTTTCTGAAGGAAACCCTGAAAGAAGAAGCCCGTCTGGAAAAAGATCCGCCCAAAGCGAACTTCAAGAAGGAAAACCGCCTCGTTGCCGTCGAGGAATACGAAACCGTGGCGAGAGAAGAGGTGGAGATTTTTTCCGAAATTACCGGGATGGAAAAGATAAACGCCCGTCTTTTGGACATAAAAGGCGAAAAATCCCGTGTTTTAGCCTATAAAGAACAGTTACACGTCTATCGCGACGTGGAAATTCCTTTTTCGCTCATTAAAGACAGCGAAAGTGCATTTATGGTTGCAGGGACCGTCCCCGAAACCAAAGTCGCTTTTCTGCAGGAAAATTTGCCCGAACTTTGCGAAGCGGTATTTTACGACGGCGACAAACTTCGTCCCGTGGTTATCTGCGGACACAAGGAAGCGAAAAGCGAAACGGACTCTTTGCTCGCTTCGTCGGACTTTGTCCGTTGTCCGTTCACTTTCGACGCCACGGCGGCGCAGGAAGAAGAGGACGCCGAGCGTAAAATCTTTCAGTTGGATAAAGAGCGGGAAGAAACGCTGAAAAAGGTCAAGCAATATATTCCGCTTATCGGCACTCTCAAAGTGCTTTACGACTATTACACCATAGAGATAGACAAGTGCGCCATAACCGAACGCAGTCCGCACACCAAGAGCGCTTTCCTTATGGAAGGGTGGGTGCCTGCCGACAAAGCGGAAAAGGTCAAAGCCGAAGTGGAGGACAAGTCGAAACGGACGGAGATAGAATTCCGCGATCCGACCGACGAGGAAGTTCCGCCCACGCTCACCAAAAACATCGGACCCGTCAGCACATTCGAAGGGATAACGGATATGTTCGGACCGCCTTCGTACAGGGAACAGGACCCCAACCTTTTCGTGGCGTTGTTCTACTTCCTGTTTTTCGGGATTATGATAAGCGACGCGGGATACGGTATATTGATGGCAATAGCTTGTTTTGCGGCGGTCAAAATTCTTAAACCCGTCAAAAACAGCGGCAAAATGCTCCTTATGTTCGGTTTTTGCGGAATAAGTACCGTCATCTGGGGAACGCTGTTCGGCGGTTGGTTCGGGATAACGTTGCCCGAAGGCAGCTTCCTCGAAAAAATTTCCTGGTTCAATCCGCTTAACGAACCGCTCAAAATGTTTATGCTGGCACTCGGTATGGGCGTGTTGCAGATAGGAACGGGCTTTGCCTTAAAGGGCGTCGCCCTCATCAAGGAAGGACATCCTTTGCAAGGGATCTTCAATCAGTTCAGTTGGGTAATTATTTTCATAGGACTTTGTCTTATCAGTCCAAAGCTTATGCTTTTCCTCGGCGCTATAAATACATCCCCCGAGCCTGCCTGGTTCGGCGTTTGCGCAACGGTGGGAATGTACGTCGCTCTCGTTGGTGCCGCCATGCTTCTTATCGGTGGAGCTTTGGGCAAGAAAAATCCCGTCAAAATGGTATTCGGGTCTTTGGGAAACGCTTACGGCGCGATAAACGTGGTCAGCGACCTTTTGAGCTACTCCCGTCTTTTCGGGTTGGGGCTTACCACGGGCGTTATCGGTTACGTCATAAATATGCTTGCCGACATTATCGTCAATACCTTTTTCCACGGTTTCTGGGCAAGCTGGATAATAGCCGTACCCATATTGATAATAGGTCACACTTTCAATATCGCCATCAACCTGCTGGGAGCTTACGTTCATAATTCCCGTTTGCAGTATATCGAATTTTTCGGCAGGTTCTACGACGGAAGCGGACACGCTTTCAAACCTTTGGGGAGCGTAGCGAAATACACTTATCCCGATAATTGATATTAAAAAACAAATCAAAAAAGACGATTGTTTCAAGGAGGTAATAAATGGAACTTTTAGGAACTGGAATCGCTCTGTTGGGAGCGGCGCTGGCGGTAGGACTGAGCGGCATAGGCTCTTCTATCGGCGTGGGTAAAGCCGGACAGGCGGCTGCGGGAGTTACCGCAGAAGATCCCGATAAATTCATGAAATGCCTTATTTTGCAGCTTCTGCCCGCAACGCAGGGTATATACGGATTTATAGTGGGCTTCCTTACCCTCATCAAACTCAACGCTTTCGGCGGATTCATTCTTTCCGAAACCGGGACTTACATTTCGTTAGCCGGCGGAATAGGAATACTTGCGGCGAGCCTGCCCATAGCCATAGCCGGACTTCTGAGCGCCATTCATCAAGGGAAGGTGGCGGTCAGCGCAATAGGACTGGTAGCCAAGCGTCCCGAAGAAAGCACCAAGGGTATGCTTTTGACGGCGATGGTGGAAACGTACGCTCTGCTTGCGTTCCTGGTATCCTTCCTGGCGGTATTCATTCCTGCCTGGAAATAAAAAAGTAATTTACGAGGTAGGACTGTAAATGACAGGTAAAGAAGCTATTGTAGCCAAAATCATATCCGACGCCCGTATTATAGCGAATTCCACCCTGGAAGAGGCCTCTAACAGAGGTAAGGAGATATTGCTCGTTGCGGAAAACGACGCCCGTATCTACAGGGAAAAGAATATGGCTGAGTCCATAGCCGAGAGAGAGGAAAACATACGGCGAAAAATCACCGTCGCCAACCTCGAAGTCAAGAAGATGATACTTCAGACCCGCCAGAAGCTTATGGCGGAGGCGTTTGAAAAAGCCATAGAAGCTATTAAAGAGGATACGTCGGCTTATCTTGCGTTACTGGACGGTATGCTTTCGTATGCGTCCGACGGCGACGAAGTGGTTTTGTCCGAAGACGACAAAAAACTCGTCAACGCAAAATGGCTTTCGGGCAAAGCGGCGGACAAGGGTAAGAAATTCCGTTTCGGCGGATATGCGCCTTTCCGCGGCGGAATGATAATAAAAGGCGAGGGGAGCGACAAAAACCTCACTCTCGAAGTGGAAATGAAAGCCGTAAAAGAACGGTACGAACCGGTTATTGCGGAATTGTTGTTTGGAGAATAAATGAAAGAAGGGTTGATATTCGCTAACGCCAGAGCAAAGGCGAAGGAAGGAAATCTTTTAACTACCGAAAGACTTATGCGTATGACGGAGTGTAAGACGCTTTCCGACGCAATGCGTATCCTTCTGGAAATAAACTACGGCGGAGGGTTGGTCCCCGACGGAGAGGATTTTTATACTCTGCTCGGCGAGGAGGAAAGAATAGCCACTTCTTTCGTCAGGGAGACCGTCCCCGAAGGGGCGGGGTTCGAGTGTTTTTTCCTCAGGAACGATTACCACAATATAAAGGTGCTGTTCAAGGCAAAATACGCAGGCATAAAAGAATACGAAGCTATGCTCCTGCCCGACGGGAATTACGATTTTTCCTATCTTAAGGAAAGGTTCGAGCAAGGAAAACTCGATTTCAGCCCATTTGTCGCAGAAGCGTGCGCTATTATAGACAGGGCGTTCGAAACGGGCGCGGGGTCTCCCCGTCTTATCGATACAGTCCTCGACAAGGCTTTATATAAGGAAATCGATTCCCTGCTTTCCAAAGACGCAGATAAATACATTAAGGAATATTTTACCGTATTTATCGACGCCACCAATATTTCGAGTTACCTGCGAACTCTGAAGATAGGCGCGGGAAACAAATTTTTCGAAGAGGGATTTTTGGAAGGCGGAAGTATTCCTTTGAAAACCTTTACCGATTGTAACGGGGATATCGCAAAACTTACGAAAGAACTTTCAAACAACCCTTGCAAAGATTTTCTCGCAACCGTAAACGACGGGGATATGGCGTCTTACGAGACGGCGCAAGACAATTTCCTCCTTGGAATCTTCGCCGTGAACAAGACGGATATGTTTTCCGTGGCGCCCATACTCGGGTATTACCTTGCAAAACTCAACGAAATAAAAGTTATAAGGGTGGTGCTTGTGTGTATTAAGAACAAAGTTCCGCGCGATCAGATGCGGAAACGAGTGAGGGAACTTTATGCGTAACAATAAAATTGCCGTAATCGGCGATAAGGACAGTATTTTGGCATTCAAAGCCGTAGGAGCGGACGTTTTCCACGTCAGAAATTATTTCGACGCGGCGGAAACTCTCAAGAAACTCGCCCGAAGCTATGCGGTTATATTCATTACCGAAGAGATAGCCGAAAACGTGTCGGAAATCATCGCCCGTTACAAGACCCGTCCGTATCCGGCGGTGATACCCATACCGGGAGCACAGGGCAGCAACGGGTTCGGAATGAACGGAATATCCCGTAACGTGGAAAAAGCCATAGGTACGGATATTCTGAACGGAAATTAAAAGAAAGCAACTTCTCAGATTAAGGAGATCGATAAATGAGCAATGTAAGCGGAAAGGTAATTAAGGTCAGCGGACCTTTGATAGTGGCCGGAGGTATGGGCGAATGTAAGATGTTCGACGTCGTCAGAGTGTCGAAGTCGCACCTTATAGGAGAAATAATAGAGCTGAGAGGAGATAAAGCGTCCATACAGGTTTACGAGGAGACGGGAGGCATAGGACCGGGAGAAGAAGTTATTTCCACGGGTATGCCGTTGAGCGTGGAACTGGGACCGGGGCTTATAGAAAGTATTTTTGACGGAATACAAAGACCTCTGAACGCTTTGAGAGAAAAAAGCGGCGACCGTATCGGAAGAGGTGTGGAAGTAAGAGCGCTCGACCACGAGAAAAAATGGAAATTCAATCCTACCGCCAAGGTAGGCGACGTGCTTATCCCGGGGGACGAAGTGGGTTTCGTGCAGGAAAACAACCTCATTCGTCATTCCATAATGGTCCCCGTGGGAGTCAGCGGCAAACTTACCGCGATAGCCGACGGAGAATACACCATAGACGAAGTCGTTGCGAAAATAAAAACCGACGACGGGAAGGAAATTCCGCTTACCATGGTACAGAAGTGTTCGGTCCGTAAAGGCAGACCTTATCACGAAAAACTTGCGCCCGATATGCCTATGGTGACGGGACAGAGAGTTATCGATACCTTCTTCCCCATAACCAAAGGCGGCGTGGCGGCGGTACCCGGACCGTTCGGAAGCGGAAAAACCGTAGTGCAGCACCAGCTTGCAAAATGGGCGGACGCCGATATTATAGTTTACGTAGGGTGCGGCGAACGCGGCAACGAGATGACCGACGTTCTGAACGAGTTCCCCGAACTTACCGACCCGAAAACAGGCGAACCGCTCATGAAGCGTACCGTGCTTATCGCAAATACCTCGGATATGCCCGTTGCCGCCCGTGAAGCGAGTATCTATACGGGTATCACCATAGCCGAATATTTCAGAGATATGGGTTACAACGTAGCCATAATGGCGGACTCCACTTCTCGTTGGGCGGAAGCGCTGAGAGAAATGAGCGGCCGTCTGGAAGAAATGCCCGGCGAAGAAGGGTATCCGGCATATCTATCCAGCCGTCTTGCCGAATTCTACGAAAGAGCGGGTATAGTAAAGGTACTGGGAAGTTCGGGCAAAACCGGAAGCGTCACCGCAATAGGTGCGGTCAGCCCTCCCGGGGGCGACCTCAGCGAACCCGTCAGCCAGGCGACTTTGCGTATAGTAAAGGTTTTCTGGGGACTGAGCGCCTCCCTTGCCTATAAACGTCACTTCCCGGCTATCGACTGGTTGCAGAGTTATTCCCTTTACGCCGACCGTCTTGCCGACTGGTACGACGACAAGCTGGGGAAAGAGTGGAACGCCTTAAGACGTAAAGCCATGAGTATCCTACAGGAAGAAGCCACGCTGGACGAAATAGTCAGGTTGGTGGGTATGGACGCGTTGGGCGCCAAGGACCGCCTTACGATGGAAACGGCAAAGACCGTCAGAGAAGACTATCTGCACCAGAACGCTTTCCACGAAATCGACACTTACGCGTCCTTAAATAAACAGTTAAGGATGCTGAAACTTATAATTTCTTTCTATGAACTGGGTCAGGACGCATTGATAAAGGGAGTGGATATCGAGGATGTCATTACTCTCGACGTGCGTGAAAAAATCGGCAGAGCCAAGTATATCGAAGAAAAGGATATTGCCCGTTTCGACGAGATAGACAAAGAACTGAAGAAAGAAATTTCCGATTTGATAGGATAGGAGGGCGCAATGCTTAAGGAGTACAAGACGATCAGAGAAGTAGTCGGACCTTTGATGCTCGTGGAGGGCGTGGAAGGAGTCAAGTACGACGAACTCGTGGAGATAGAACAGGACAACGGCGAACGCCGTAACGGAAAGGTTCTGGAAATCAACGGCGACAAAGCCTTGGTACAGCTTTTCGAGGGTTCGTCGGGACTGAAGATATCCACGGCAAAGGCCCGTTTCCTCGGAAAGAGCATAGAACTTGCCGTCAGCGAAGATATGCTGGGCAGGGTATTCGACGGAATGGGCAGACCGAGAGACAACGGGTCTCCCATAATCCCCGACAAGAGGATAAACATCAACGGACAACCTATAAATCCCGTGGCGCGCGACTACCCCGACGAATTCATTCAGACGGGTATATCTGCTATAGACGGGCTCAACACTCTCGTAAGAGGGCAGAAACTTCCCGTGTTCAGCGCGTCGGGACTTCCGCACGCCGAACTTGCCGCCCAGATAGCAAGACAAGCGAAAGTTCTCAACAGCGACAGTAAATTCGCCGTCGTGTTTGCGGCGGTAGGCATAACCTTCGAGGAAGCGGATTATTTCATTTCCGACTTCCGCAAAACCGGGGCTATAGACAGGACGGTACTGTTTATGAACCTTGCAAACGACCCGGCTATAGAGCGTATAGCCACCCCCCGTATGGCTTTGACTGCGGCGGAGTACCTCGCTTTCGAATGCGATATGCACGTTCTGGTCATCATCACCGACATAACTAATTATTGCGAAGCGTTGCGTGAAGTCAGCGCGGCGAGAAAGGAAGTGCCGGGAAGAAGAGGTTATCCGGGTTACCTTTACACCGACCTTGCCACCATATACGAAAGGGCGGGGCGTATCAGAGGAAAGAAAGGGTCCATAACTCAGATACCTATCCTTACCATGCCCGAAGACGACAAGACCCACCCCATTCCCGACCTTACGGGATATATAACCGAAGGGCAGATCATATTGAGCCGTGAACTTTACAAAAAAGGTGTCACCCCTCCCATCGACGTATTGCCTTCGCTTTCCCGTCTGAAGGACAAGGGTATCGGCAAAGGCAAGACCCGCAAAGACCACGCCGACACGATGAACCAGTTGTTCAGCGCATACGCCCGAGGCAAGGAAGCCAAGGAACTTTCGGCTATTCTCGGCGAAGCGGCTTTGACGGAAGTGGACAGAAAGTTTGCTCTTTTTGCAGAAGAATTCGAAAATCAGTACGTTTCGCAAGGGTTCCAGAAAAACCGCAGTATCGAGGAAACTCTCAATTTAGGTTGGAGCCTTCTGAAATTGTTGCCGAGGAACGAACTCAAACGTATAAGAGACGAGTATCTGGAAGAATTTTACGATAAAAAATAATATTTTGGAGAAGATATGGCGAGACTAAACGTAAATCCGACCAGAATGGAATTGAGACGGTTGAAAACCCGTCTCAAGACCGCCGTCAGAGGACATAAACTTCTGAAGGACAAGGCGGACGAAACCATAAGGCAGTTTATGGTGCTTATAAAAGAAAACAAACGCCTGCGGGAAGAGACCGAAGGGGAAGTCAGCGCGGCTTTGCGTTCTTTTTTGCTTGCCGGTGCGGTGACGACGGCACCCGTTATGGAAGAAGCCGTGGCTATGCCCGGCTACAGCGTGGAGCTGGAAACTTCGGAAAAAAACGTAATGAGCGTAATGGTACCGCAGATTTCCGTCAAAGAAGGAGACAAGAAGGAACTTTATCCTTATTCCTTTGCCGGAGTTTCGGCGGAATTGGACGGAAGCATAGCCAACCTCAGCGAAGTACTGGTCAAGCTGGTACATCTTGCCGAGGTGGAAAAAGCCTGCAATATGCTCGCCGACGAAATAGAAAAAAACCGCCGCAGGGTAAACGCGTTGGAATACGTTATGATACCTCAACTGGAGGAAACCATCAAGTATATCACGATGAAACTGGACGAAAACGAAAGGTCTAATACCATTCGTCTTATGAAAGTAAAATCGATGATAGAAAACCGCACTTAAAGAGTAAATAAAAAATAAGGATAGCAAAAAAGACGGACGAAAAAACTCGTCCGTCTTTTTTGTGAAAATTTATTTGGAAGGTTATTGTTTTTCGTTGACTTCTTCTATGAAGCGGAGAAGCTGCTTTTTGTAATCGGCTAAAAAAACCGTCAGGATATCCGCGTCTCTTTCGGTGCATCTTTCGGCTATGCAAAAAGTCATTGTGTTTTCGAAGGTAGTGGTGGTCAGCTGCATATAGGGTTTGTATTTTGCCGCTCCCGTCATAAATGCATCGGTCAGCACCGTCCCGGCGAAAGCGAATTTTTCTTTTTCCATTATTCCTATGTTTGACATACCGATAAGAGGATTTTGGTAACCTATTTTAATAGCCATCTCGCTTATAAAGTGCGGGAAAACGGTAAAGGCGAGTTTCAATAAAGGCAGGCTGTAAAGTCCCATATAGGGGTCTTGTTTGTTTTTGTTCATACGGGATTTGACTTTGTCGAGGGTAACGAGGAAGGGTTCGTCCTCTATTTCTATATCGCAGGGAGCAAAGCCCGTCATATTGGTAACGCCCAACGTTTCTCCTCCGCAGTAACGGCGTAAGTCCATCATGGAAACGATATTGAGATGTTTTTCCTTGCCTTTCAGGTAGTTGTAGAGGTTGCGGAAAAAGGCGGCGAGCAGCAAATCGTTCATCGTGGCGTTTTGTTTTTTTCTCGCTTCGTTAAGGGCTTTTACGAAGTCGCATTCGTAACGGGTACGGAAAAGTCTTACCTTCTCGGGTTCGCTTGACGTAGCCGCGGCAAAAGGAAACTCCACGTTTATTTTGCTTTGAGAAATATTCTTGTAAAGGCTTTTTGCCTTTTTCATTTCTTCGGGGGACATTCTGTCGTAGATCTGATTGGCGTCCCTGCGTCCTTGCTTTATCGCAACCGAACTTCCGTCTCCGCCTTTCAGTATATCGGCGTAAAGGGCTGTTAATTTACTAATCAGATATTTGCTGTCCCCCCCGTCGGCACACATATGGTTTATAACCAGTAAAAAGGCGCTTTCCTCTCCGCATTCCAAGACCTTTACCCTAAGCTGAAACGAAGAATCCGCAGGGATATACATACATAAATGTTCGTCTATGCCTTTTTCTATGTCTTCGACCGTTATATATTCGATAATTTCCTTTACGTCGTAGCGATTATGAAGTCTCCAGTGCGGGAAAAGGGGGTGGGCTTTGAAAGAACATCGCAGTATATCCACTTTGTAAACCAATACGTCTATAGCCTTAGTAAGTGCGTCACGGTCTATTTTTCCGTGGACTTTGCTTACGATATGGACCATTCTGTCGTAGTAATTCCGAAAAAGGTATTGCATTTTGTCCCACATTTCCGCTTTTCTCGTCAACATTCCTAAACCTCCGTAGATATTGTATTGATTTTACTATTTAATCTGATTAGGTATATCATACAATACATATATATGTCTGTCAAGCGTTTTATGAAAAAAAAATAACGGTCTTTACGACCGTCATATAACCTTAATATATATTTTTTATACTTATTGCGAGATATCTGTTTATATCGAAATACTTCCAGGGGATTTCCTCCACGGGAGGATAAACTCTGAAAACCATTCTTTCCTTGGTAGTGGGGTGGGGAATAACCAGTTCGTATGCCCAGAGAGCGAGGTTAAAACCGGCGGGGGATTTACCTTGACCGTATTTCTGGTCTCCGAAAAGCGGATTGCCGAGGGTGGACATCTGAACTCTTATCTGATGAGCTCGTCCCGTGTGGAGTTTAACGGAAATTAAAGACAGTTTCCCGTCGGTAGCTATGGTGGTATAATCGAGAACGGCTTTTTTAGCGCCCTCCGTCGCCATCGGTACGACGTAAACCATATTTTTGGCGGGGTCTTTCAACAGATAATTGGTGAGTTCGGTTATGTTTTTTTCTCTCGGAGTTCCGACTACGACGGCGAGGTATTTTTTTTCGGTTTCGTCGTTACGGATACTTTCGGAAAGGCGGGAAGCGGCTTTGGAAGTTTTGGCAAAGACCATAACGCCTCCCGTAGGTCTGTCGAGACGGTGCACCAACCCTGCGAAAGCGTCGCCGGGTTTGTCGTATTTATGAATAAGATACTCTTTGACTATCGTAAGCATATCCTTGTCGCCCGTGCCGTCGGGGCAGGAAGGAACAAGGGGAGGTTTGACTACCACGATGACGTGGTTATCTTCGTAAACTACGTTGAGGTCTTCGTAAGTAAATGTTTTCATAATGAATTTATGTTATACAAAATACCGTCTAAAGTCAAGTAAAATTGACGGAAAACCCGCTTTTGCCGAAGATTAACTATTATAAATAGTTATACGACGGCGATATCGCTTGCTAAATGAATTGAATTGTGATATTATAATGGAATATTAAATTTCTGAGAGGCGTTTATGTTTAATTCTTTGCTCCTCGCCGAAGAGGTGGGAGACAGATTATCGGAAGCGTTGTCTCCCGAAAAGGTCAGTTTGTTCGGTACGGATATTATGGTCAATCCGAGTTTCTATACCGCCTTTGCCGTATCGGTTTTTCTGATTTTAATAGCAGTTATTCTTCGTTTGACAGTCATTCGCCACATGAAAAACGTCCCTGGTAAAATTCAGGGTATTCTGGAAACCATAGTGGGCGGTTTTTCCAATATGGCGGAGGGGAAATACGGCAACTTCGTCGGAGGATATATCCTCGTTGCCGCTCTTTACGTCGGACTCGGGACGCTCGTGGAACTACTCGGTTTCCGTCCCATAATGGCAGATCTCAACGCTTGTCTCGCGATGGGTATTTCCACCTTCGGACTGATTTTCTTTTTCGGTTTCAAGTCACACGGCGTAAAACGTTTCAAACATTATCTGAATCCCATTAACCTTATTACCGATCTGGCAGTTCCCGTAAGTATGAGTTTCCGTCTGTTCGGAAGTATCGTAAGCGGATTGCTTATTATGGAACTGTGTTACAGTTTCGTGTTTACGTCTTACGTCGTACCCGTTGCGGTAAGCGTGATAACCACGTTATTCCACGCCTTTATCCAGGCGTATATTTTCGCTACTCTGTCCACTTTGTTCATAGCCGAGGCGGCGGAGTAAAAGGAGGTATTTTTATGTTTTACATGTTAGCTGCGATAACCAGCGAAGCTCTTTACGCAATCGGCGCCGCAGTGGCCGCTTTCACCGGCGTAGGCGCAGGTATCGGTATCGGTATTGCTACCGGCAAAGCCGTCGAAGCCATCGCCCGTCAACCCGAAGCCGAAGGCAAAATACGTACCACGCTTATGTTGGGACTTGCTTTTGCCGAAACCACGGCCATATACGGTTTGCTGATAGCTATATTGTTGGTTATTAAAGTGTAATTTGAGTTAAGAGGTAAAAATGGCGGAATTTTTTGCAAAGGAAATTATACTCGGACTTACCGTCCAGGAATTTTTACTGCATCTTCTGAATTTCGTTATACTCGTGGTATGTCTTTATCTTTTACTTTACAAACCCGTAAAAAAATTCATAAAGAAACGCAGCGAGGAATATAAAGCGGCGGAAGAAAAGTACCGGAATTCCTTAAAGTTCACCGAAGAAAGTTCCCGTAAAGCCGAAGAAATGCTGGACAAGGCCCGTGAGGAGGCGGTTAAAATCGCCGAAGAAGCCCACGCCCTTGCGATGGTGCAAACGCAGGAAATTATTGCGGGAGCGCACGAGGAAGCCGAAGAGATCATTAAGAAAGCGGTGGAAGACAGTAAAAACGCTCAGCAGAACGAAAGGGAGAATTTTTATTATTCTTTATCGGGGCTTGCGGTGGATATTTCCGAAAAACTTCTCGGAAGGGAGCTTAAAAGTTCGGACAACGACGTTTTCATAGAAAATCTCGTTCAGTCTCTCGACAAGAAAAACAAAGAGGAAAACAATGCGTAATATCGTTGTAAAGTCCTCTCTTTCGCTGACCGTTCAGCAGCGGAAAAAGATCGAGGACGCTTTTTATAAAAAATACGGGGACGAGGAATTGTTTTTCCGTTATCTGGAAGATAAAAATCTTTTAGGCGGAGTCGTTATCGAGGACGGGGAAAGGATTTACGATGCGAGCGTGGCGTCGGCATTATACGATTTCAAGCGTAAAGGCGAGGAGTATATAAACCAGATCCTTTCCGATAAAAAAAGTCTTCCGGGAAACTGGAAAGAGGAGTTGCTCGATTCTCTCGACGGGAAAGCCGGCTCGGTGGAATACGGAAGAGTAACCGAAAGCGCAGACGGAATAATCACCGTGGAAGGGCTGACCGAATGTCGGTATTTCGAACTTCTGGAGATAGATAAAGGCAGCTACGCCATCGCCATGAACCTTTTGACGGACTGCGTGAAAGCCATGCTCATTTCCGACGGCAGCAATATCGAATACGGAGATATCGTTAAAGGTACGGGTAAAATCGTCGAAGTACCGGTAGGCGACGCTCTTTTGGGCAGGGTAGTCAATCCTCTCGGCAAGCCTTTGGACGGCAACAGCGTGTTGCATTGCGAGAAAAGGCGTCCGATAGAGAGTCCGGCTCCGGGAATTATAGAAAGGAGCAAAGTTTCCCGTCCGCTTATGACGGGTATACTGGCGATAGACAGTATGGTCCCTATAGGCAGAGGGCAGAGAGAACTTATAATAGGCGACCGTCAGACAGGGAAAACCAGTATCGCCGTGGACGCCATAATCAACCAGCGTAAAAGCGGAGTTATCTGTATTTACGTAGCCATAGGGCAAAGGGCGGGTACGATAGCAAAAATTATAGAAAGATTGAAAAACGCCGACGCTATGAAAAATACCGTCATAGTGGCGAGTACCGCCGACGACAACGCCGCGTTGCAATATATCGCGCCTTACACCGGCTGTGCCATAGGCGAAGAGTTTATGTCGCAGGGAAAAGACGTTTTGATAGTCTATGACGACCTTTCCAAACACGCCAACGCTTACCGTACCATAAGTTTGCTTCTCAAACGCCCTTCGGGGAGGGAAGCATACCCGGGAGACGTGTTCTATATCCATTCCAGATTGCTGGAAAGGAGCGCTCAGCTTGCCGACAATTTAGGCGGCGGCAGTATGACGGCTTTACCGCTTATCGAAACCCAGGCGGGGGATATTTCGCAGTATATCCCCACCAACGTAATAAGCATAACCGACGGACAGATTTATTTGGAAAGCGAACTTTTCCACTCCGGCGTAAGACCTGCCGTAAACGTGGGACTTTCGGTCAGCCGTGTGGGCGGCAGCGCGCAGTATCCCGCTATAAGAAAACTCGCCTCCAAACTTCGTTTGGATCTTGCCCATTACCGTGAGCTTGCCGTTTTTTCGCAGTTCGGCGGCGATATGGACGAGTCCACCGGAAAAATACTTGAGTCGGGGCGTAAAATCACCGAAATACTGAAACAAGCCGAGGGCGCGCCGATGAGCGTGGATAAGCAGATAATTTATCTTTATCTTATCAACGGTCATATCGATAACGTTCCGATTGCGAGAATAAAGGAATATATGGAAGGGTTTTACCAGTATTTCGTCAACAGCGATTACAGCGATCTCAAAACGCTACGGAAACAAGGCGTTCTTACCGACGAAATAAGGAAGGTGCTGGACGCCGACGTAATAAATTACGATATCTATTTCTTTAAGGAAAAGAAGGACGATGCAGAGCGTTAAGGATATCAAGTCGAGGATAAAAAGCGTTTCGGAAACGGCCAAGATAACCCGTGCAATGGAACTTATCAGCGCGTCCAAAATGCAGAAAAGCTCCGCCCGTTACAACAGTAGTCAGGATTATTTCGGGAAGGTAGGGAAAGCAATTTACAATATAGTGGCGCATACCGATTTCGAAGAACGACATCCTTATCTTACGGCAGGCAGGCAGGGAAAAAAATGTTTCCTCGTCATCGGTTCGGACAAAGGGCTGAGCGGCGGTTACAACCACGCCGTGACGGGTTTTGCGCTGGAAATTATCGAAAAAGAACAGGACCCTTGCATTTACTGCGTGGGAAACACCGTATATCAGTTTTTTAAGGAAAACGGATTTGATGCGCGGGAACTTTATTGTTCGCCCGACGGGACGCTCGAAGACGCCAGAATAATAGCGACCTTTCTCGTGGAAAGCTACAAAGCCGAAGAGGTAAGCGAAATCAATATTATTTACACCAACCTCGTTACGAAAGCGGTACAGCAACCCGAAATATTGAAATTGCTCCCCATAGTCGTACCGGAAAAAGCCACGATGAACGAAGCCGGGTACAGAGAAAGAATGGAGTTCGAACCCGATCCCAAGACGGTTTTCGATATCCTTATACCGCAATATCTTATCGGGGTAACTTACGGTTGTATAACGGCGGGGAAATATACCGAACATCTGGAAAGAATGAGGGCGATGAACGCCTCTACCAAGAACGCAAACGAATTACTGGAACAATTACAGCTCAATTACAATAAAGCAAGACAGGAAAAAATAACTACCGAACTTACCGAACTTTCGGCTTCGCTGGTCGGTAGAGAGGAGAAATAATCGGAGGGCGTATGCAGAATTCTGTAAGTATAGGACGTATAGTTCAGATCATAGGCGCCGTGGTGGACGTAAGGTTTTACGGATATATTCCGATGCTTTACGAACGACTCAACGTAAAAGGAAACAAGAAAAATATAGCGTTGGAGGTAGAAAGCTACCTCAATAACGGTATCGTCAGAACGCTTGCCTTCGAAGGCACGGAAGGCTTGAAGAGGGGTATGGAAGTCGCCGCAACCGGCAACACCGTTACCGTTCCCGTAGGGGAAAAGGTGCTCGGCAGAGTTATGAACGTACTCGGCGAACCGATAGACAACAAGGGTCCGATAGAAACCGAGACGCGGTGGAGTATTTACCGCAAGGCACCTGCGATAACCGAACTTGCTTCGGGGACCAAAATTTTCGAAACAGGGATTAAAGTCATAGATTTGCTTACGCCTTATGCCAAAGGCGGCAAAATAGGATTGTTCGGAGGCGCAGGGGTAGGAAAAACCGTGCTTATCTTAGAACTTATCCGAAACATAAGCGCCGAGTACAACGGTTACTCGGTTTTTACAGGCGTGGGAGAAAGAAGTCGTGAAGGTAACGATATGATTACCGAAATGACGGAAAGCGGCGTCATAAACAATACCGCCCTTATCTTCGGACAGATGAACGAACCTTCCGGTTCGAGAATGAGGACGGCTTTTTCCGGGCTTACGGTGGCGGAATATTTCCGTGACGTGAAAAAGCAGGACGTATTGCTTTTTATCGACAATATATTCCGTTATATCCAGGCGGGGAGCGAAGTCAGCGCGCTTCTCGGGCGTATGCCCAGCGCGGTGGGATATCAGCCCACTCTTAACGAAGAACTCGGTATGCTGGAAGAAAGAATAGCCAGCACCACCAACGGGGCGATAACTTCCATTCAAGCGGTTTACGTGCCTGCCGACGACCTTACCGACCCGGCTCCCGCGGCTATATTCAGTCATCTCGACGCAACTACCGTATTAAGCAGAAAAGTGGTGGAGCAGGGAATTTACCCGGCTATCGATCCGCTGGCTTCCTCCAGCAGGATACTGGAGCCGTCCATAGTGGGCGCCCGTCACTATAACGCCGCCCGTCGCACGCAGGAGCTTTTACAAAAATTTAAGGATTTACAGGACATAATCGCAATTCTCGGTATGGAAGAATTGTCCAAGGAAGACAAACTCACGGTTTACAGAGCGAGAAAAATGCAGAAGTTCTTCTCGCAGAGTTTCTTTGTGGCAAGCGTTTATACGAATATGGAAGGACGTTTCGTGCCGCTTGCCAAAACCATAGAAAGCGTGGAAGCTATTCTCGACGGGGAGGCAGACGACATTCCCGAAAGCTATTTCTTGTTTGCAGGAGATTTGGACGAAGTAAGGAATCGTTACGAAAAGGATAAAAAATGAGAAAATTCCGACTGGAAATGCTCACTCCCGAAAGAAATTTCTTTTCGGGAGAGGCGGAAAGCCTGACGCTTAAAGCTCCGGACGGCGAGACGGAAATTCTTGCCGGACACATGCCCGTTGTCATCGGACTGAAACCCGATATGATAAAAATCAACACGGGGAGCGAGATAAAGTACTGCGCCAACGGCGAAGGGAGCGCGGTGGTGGAAGGAGACAAAGTTTTCGTAATGTGTCAGACCTTCGAATGGCCCGAAGAGATCGAATACGGCAGGGTAAAGAAAGCCATAGAAGAGCATACCGAAAAAATGCGCCGGGCAAACACGATGGCGGATTATCGCGTCAGCAAAATGACTATAGCCCGAGCCGAAGCAAGACTGAAAGTCAAAAAATTTATAGACGAAAACAAAAATAAAAAATAAACGATAAGAAAATTTATATTATAAGGAGTAATTTATGCCCATTAAACTTACCGCAGGACCCGTATATTTCCGCAACGGCAAGAGGACCCGTCCCATCGACGAAAACGAAAGATCGAACGCTTACAAAGGAACCATAGCTTATTCTGTCATCGCCGCCCACAACACTACCGGCGTGACCGAAAAGGGCGGTCAGGTTAAAATCAAATTCGATTGTATGGCGTCGCACGACATAACTTACGTCGGAATAATTCAGACGGCGAAAGCCAGCGGACTGAAGAAATTTCCCATTCCGTACGTTCTGACCAACTGTCACAACAGTCTTTGCGCGGTGGGAGGGACGATAAACGAAGACGACCATAAATTCGGTTATTCTGCGGTAAAGAAATACGGCGGCATATACGTTCCCGCCCATCAGGGAGTCATTCACAGCTATATGCGCGAAAGAATGTCCGGTTGCGGCAAAATGATACTGGGCAGCGATTCCCATACCCGATACGGCGCTCTCGGCACGATGGCTATAGGCGAAGGCGGAGGGGAACTGGTAAAACAGCTCCTTAACCGTACTTACGACATCAAATATCCCGACGTTATCGGCGTACTCCTTAAGGGCAAACCCAAAAAAGGCGTAGGACCGCAGGACGTGGCTCTCGCTCTCATAAAAGCTACCTTCAAATGCGGTTTCGTCAAAAACAAGGTGATGGAATTTTTCGGTCCCGGCGTTAAGAATCTGCCGATAGAATACCGTAACGGCATCGACGTAATGACTACCGAAACCACTTGCTTATCGTCTATTTGGGTAACCGACGACGTAGTTAAGGAATACTTTACCGTGCATAAACGTCCCGACGTCTATAAGGAGCTTAAACAGGACGACGTGTGTTGCTACGACGGACTGGTGGAAGTGGACCTTTCGAAAATCGAGCCTATGATAGCGCTGCCTTTCCACCCGAGCAACGCCTACACCATAAGGGAACTTTTGGCAAATCCCTACGAAATCCTTGCCGAATGCGAAAAGGAAGGGAATAAACTTATCAAAAAAGGGCATTTTTCTCTTACCGACAAGATAGTGGACGGCAAGATAAAAGTGGATCAGGCGGTTATAGCCGGGTGCGCCGGCGGAACCTACGACAACATAGCGGAAGCTGCCGAGATACTGAAAGGCAAAAGCGTCGGGAACGAACTATCTGTAAGCGTTTATCCCGGAAGTCAACCTATATATATCGACCTTATGAAGAAAGGATATTTAGCTACTCTTGCCGACAGCGGAGTTACCATTAAGACGGCGTTCTGCGGACCGTGTTTCGGGGCAGGGGACGTACCCTCCAACAACGGACTGAGCATAAGGCACACCACCCGTAATTTCGAGTCCAGAGAGGGAAGCAAACCCGGCGAAGGACAGCTTGCCTGCGTAGCGTTGATGGACGCAAGGAGCATAGCCGCCACAGCGGCAAACGGCGGATACCTCACTCCCGCTACCGACGCGGATTACGTTTTCCGCAAAAAACCCTTCACTTTCGACGATACGATTTACCGTAACAGAGTGTTGGATTGCTTCGGGAAAGCCGACGAGAACGCGCCGCTTTGTTACGGTCCCAACATCGCCGACTGGCCGGAAATGAGTCCGCTCAAAACCAATCTTTTAATGAAAGTTGCGGCGGTCATCGACGACCCCGTCACCACTACCGACGAACTTATCCCCAGCGGAGAGACCAGTTCTTACAGAAGCAATCCCCTTCGTCTTGCGGAATTCACTTTAAGCAGGAAAAGACCCGACTATGTGGCAAAAGCCAAGGCTATAGCCGAGGAAGCCTCCCTTACCGCAAAGGGCGAAATGCCCGCCGACTACGCTTTGGCGTGCGAAAAGTGCGGAGTAATCAGCGATATAGAGATAGGGAGCGTTATTTATGCGGTGAAACCCGGCGACGGGAGCGCGAGGGAACAGGCGGCGAGCTGCCAGAGAGTTCTGGGCGGCGTAGCCAATCTTGCGGCGGAGTACGCTACCAAGCGTTACCGCAGTAACCTCATAAACTGGGGAATGCTGCCCTTCCTTTACGACAATTCCCTTCCGCTTCGGACGGGAGATATCATTGTGGTAAAGGACGTTGCAAAAGTCCTCGACGAAGGCAGGATAGAAGCCGAAGTCGTCCGCGGAGAAGAAGTTTATCCGATAGTTTTAACTATGGACTCTTTGACTGCGGAGGAAAAAAGAATAATTAAAGCAGGGTGCCTTATCAACGCCAATCGCGCCGACGCATAGAAAAAGCCGATGAGAGTTATAGCAGGGAAATATCGCGGACGTAAAATCAATCCGCCCAAAGACAATTCCGTCAGACCGACGAGCGACAAGATAAAGGAAGCTCTTTTCGACGTTTTGCAGAACGAAGTTTCCGACGCCGTAGTTATAGATTTGTTTGCCGGGACGGGCGCACTCGGGATAGAGGCATTGAGCCGCGGAGCAAAAAAAGTTTACTTTTGCGATAAAGACGCAAGGAGCATTGCTTTGTTGCAATCCAATTTAACTTTCGTGGAAAAAGGAAGTTACGAAATTCTGAAAGGGGATTACGCAGATATTCTCCTTCGTCTTTCCTCTCGCGGAATAAAAGCCGATTTGATGTTTTGCGATCCTCCTTTTGCCGACAGAGAGGGCGGTAAAATTCTTTCCGCTGCGGCAAAATGCGAAATTATGGCGGAGGGCGGTCTTATTACCGTGGAAAGACATTCTTACGACGGGGAAATTGCCGAGGACGTATTTTTTCCCGAACAAACCAAGCGTTACGGGAACGTTTCGTTGGATTTTTTCCGAAATTGTACCAAATGCGCTCTTACGGGAACGTTCGATCCCTTTACCAACGGACATTTGTTTCTTGCGGAGGAAGCGTTAAAGCAATTCGGTTCGCTTTATGTTCTGGTTCTCGTCAACGAGGCAAAAACAACCGCTTTTCCCGTGGAAAAACGCCTCAAGATGATACAAACCGTACTTAAAAGGTATAAAAAACGGGTAAAAATCGTCTTTTACGACGGATATGCCGCCGACTATTGCAAGGAACACGGAATTAAGTATATAATAAGAGGTGTAAGGAACGAAAAAGACCTTGCATACGAACGGGAAATGGCGGATTACAATTTCCGCAGAGGCGGCACGGAAACGTTGTTTATTCCCGCAGTCCGACCCGAAATAAGCAGTACCGCCGTGAAGGAAAAATTATTCAAGGGGGAAGAAGTGGGCGATTTTGTAGCCGAAGAACTTCTTCCGATGCTTGCCAAGGAGGAAAAATGGAAGACATAAGTTTACTTTTAAGCTATATCGAAACCGAAGTGGAAGGCGGCAAGAAGGCTTTTATGGGCGGCGGCGTGGTGGTAAACGGCGAAGCCATACTTTTACTGGTAAAAAGGATAAGGCAACAGCTTGCCGCAATCAACGGACAAAAAATACTCGCCGAAGCCGAAGCGCAGGCTAAGCAGATACTTGCCGAAGCCGAACAGCGCAAAGCCAATATTTTGAACGAAAACATCATCATATCCGAAGCAAAAGTCATAGCCGAGCATACCGTGGACGTGGCGTTACAGCGGAAAAAAGAGGTAGAAGAACAGCTTAAAAACAATCTTCTGAAAATGCTTTCCGACGTAAACGCTTCCTTGGAAGGTGCGAAAGGCACGATAAAAAGCCTGATGGACAGACTGGACGCCTGAGATAATATATTTATATAAACAAATCGGTTTTCCGCTCCCTAAGGGGGCGGTTTTTTTATTTACAGGAGCAAAAGGCAAAGCGCTTTGCAGAAGATGAAAGCGGTAACGCCCTGGACCGATTTGGTGAGGAGGTAATATAAGGGCGAAATTTTACTTTTTCCGAGAAAGGTGAGACTTTGTAACGTTACGCTCAGTCCGCCGAAAGTTATTCCGAAAGCGCAAAGAGGTGCGGTTATCGAGAGCGGATACCCCGATTCGCTAAGCAAAAGGCAGCCTTTCGTTATTTCCACAAGACTCGACGCAGTGCCTTGCGCCGCCGTTTTCCCCAATCCCAACCACTGTAAAGGCGCGGATAGTAAAGATATTATTCCTATATCGGCAAAAAGGTCGAGAACGAGATTGAAAATAGCGACGTATCCGCCCACTACCGCAACCGAGGAAAGAGCCGAATAGATTCCTTCGGAAAGGAGAGAGTTATAATCGGTAAGAGGACGCGCGGGCAGAGTTACCGAGGAAGTTTCCTTCGGACGGAATATTATTCCGTTCAGAAGAGCGGATAAATAATGGCTTATCAATATTATAAAACCTGCGGTTTTGTTGCCCAACATTCCCACGCCTACCGTCCCGACGATGAAAAGAGGACCCGACGTGGAGGTGAAAGCGGAAACGGCTTTTCCTTCACGGGCGGAGATATAACCTTTTTCGCAGAAATCGGCTACGAGTTTAGCTCCCACGGGATAACCGCAAAGCATGCTCATTACGAGGATATAACCCGACGAGGCAGGCGCGCGGAAAATTTTCCCGAGAGGTTTTTTCAGAACCAGACCGAGGTCGTAACCGAAATTCAGTCCCGAAAGAATTTTTGTGAAAAAAAAGAAAGGGAAAAGCGCCGGTAAAACGCTTAAAGCGAAGAGTTTGAACCCGTTCCAGACAGAGGAAACGTACCTGTCGGGAAAGATAACCACGGGGACGGTAAGCAAAAGTACGGCGAAGATGAGCAAATATCGGCCCGATATACGCAAACGAATTTTTTTCACAGAAAATTATATGAAAAAATAAAGTCGGATATGTAAAATATGAAACGACCGAGGAGCAAACAAAAAATTTTTATTTGTGAGGTATAAAGTTTTTTTTCCTGTCCATAATCGTAGGGACGCAAAAAAAGAAGTCCATTGGAGGTAAAAAATGGAAAAGAAACGTGCCACAAACGGCAAATTCAAAGTTTTTCTTAAGAAGAACATTTATTACATCATTATGGCGATATGTCTGCTTGCCATCGCCGCAATGGTAACGGTCGCGATAGTGACCTCGCAAAACAACAACGATCTCGATCCCGGTATCGACGCCGGTCCCGGCGACAACGTCAACGATCCCGACGACACTCCGCCCGTGGATAATCCCGGTGACGGCGACGACAATACTCCGCCCGTGGATAATCCAGGCGACGGCGACGACAATACTCCGCCCGTGGATAATCCCGACGAACCGATAGTCGTTCCCGTGGTATTCGCCGCTCCCGTAGCCAACGTTAACGTAATCAAGGATTACAGTATGGACAGTCTCGTCTGGAATCAGACCCTGAAACATTACGCGGTGCATAACGGTATCGATTTCGGAGGAAACGACGGCGACAACGTGATGAGCGTTTACGACGGTACCGTTATCGAAGTAAAATACGACATTCTGAACGGTTATACCGTGAAAGTGCAGCATAACGACAGTCTGGTAACGAGCTATTCTTCGCTCAACGAACCCACCGTGGCGGTAGGACAGACCGTAGCTAAAGGGGACGTTCTGGGGACTATGGGCGTGACCGCCGCTAACGAATATCTGGACGGAGCACACGTACACTTCAGTCTTTACGAAGACGGAAAAATAGCAAATCCTTACACTTACCTTACTTTGGGAGATAAATAAAAAAATCCGCTCAAAGCCTTGAAAATAACCTTTATAAGGTATATACTATAGAAAAAACCACACGGAGGTAAGTATATATGTTCAATAAAGATATGCTTTTGATAGAAGCGTTCCAGACGGAAGGCGTCAATATAGAAGCTATGGCAGAGGTTTTGAGCAGTTTCGGAATGCATTGTTTAGGGTGTGCGCTGAGCCACGGCGAAACTATAGCCGAAGCCGCGGCGGTACACGGTATCGATCCCGACGTAATGCTGAACGCCTTGAACGAAGCGGCAAAAGCCGAGTAAAAATCATTATTAAGAAAAAAGCGGTTATCTATTAACCGCTTTTTTTATGCAAAAAAATCAAAGTATCAATAGTACGAGAGGGATGGTAGCCATAGAGAAAAGGGTACTTGTAAGTACGATGTTGGCGGCGATTTCCTGACCTTTACCGTATATTTCCGAAAGATTGAGGACCACGCTTGCGGTAGGACAGCAACACAATATCACCATTGCTGCCTTAATAGGATAATCTATGGGAAGCCAGTTGGTGAGAAGAAATCCTATAAGAGGCATACAGACGAGTTTTACTGCGGCGGTAAAGTAGATCCGCCAGTCGGTAAACAGGGCTTTCGGGTCGGCGGTGGCAAACCGCATACCGGCTATAAGCATACACAAAGGAGTGGTCATCTTGCCGAGGAGTTCCACCGCGTTGAATAAAACCGTCGGTAAAGCGGTTTTCGTAAAGAACAGCGGTAACGATACTATCAAGGACAAAACCTGAGGATTGATAAAAACTTTTTTAACGCTTACGTGACGACGGTCTCCCGTCAGAATAAAACTTGCCACGGTCCAGCTTAAAATATTCATGGTAACGATAAATACCGCGCTGTAAGCTATGGTCTCGGGATATTCTGGGAGCAACGCTTCCAGAAGAGGTACGCCGAGGAAGCCTACGTTACCGAGGGCGGTCGCCACGGTGCAGACTCTGTAGCGGTTGTCTTCGTATTTTTTGCGGAAAGCAAGGTAAACTACCAGCAAAATAAAAAGCATAAGACCGAGATTGAGTCCCACAAATATGCCCATATTTTTGATGAGTTCGGCAGAGTAAACTACTTTTTGAAAGGAATATACCGACAGACAGGGTTGACAGATATATAAAAGCACTTTGGCAAAAGACGCGATGCTTTCGCTTTTTATTGCTTTGGATTTAACGAGAATATAACCCGGTATGGCGTAGAGGAGTAAAATAAGAACGTTTACCGAAGTAGTGGAAAATTGCATAGATTACAACACTCCGTAAAGCGTAAGCACTTGGCGTAGTTCCTTTTCGAACTCGCTCTTTATTCCGAACAGACGGAGAGTATTGGAAAGTCCGCAGAAGGCGTTTTTGGCAAGAAGCGAGTCCTTGAAAGAAAGGGAATAGACCATTCCGTTAGTCCGCTCTGTAAGTTCCACGACTTTGTCGGCAGGAACGGAAGTGGATTTCAAATCATTGCAGAACCGTTCGCAAAGTGCCTTGACGTCCTCGTTCATTTTGTCGAAAAACGAGGTATTAGGTTCCTTGACTTCCTCGATAGGTTCCCCTACAAGGAGATTGACGAAACACTCCGCATAGGGCATCACGTAATCTGAAAGGAAAGATTTGTAGGCGTCGCCTTTATCGAGGGAAGGATATATGTAATTCAATAGTTCCGCCAGCGGGACAAATCCCGTGTCTATGCGGTAAAGAAGATTGGTAATTAAAGAAACTACTTTTCCGTTCTGTTTCGGAAGAGGATTTTTCCTGACGAAAACTCTTTCGAATTCCGTTTCGAAACGGCAGTTTTCGTGGGCGGCGCGGAGGACGGATTTCAGTTCTTCGTCGGAAGACAGCAACATCAGAAATTCGGTAATATCTTTTCCCGCCGTGAGAAAATTGCTGGAAAGGAGATTTTTTATTCCGTTGATGAAAAGTTCCGTAGCTTTCATATAGTCCTCCTCGGTATATAAAGAGATTATAACATTTTCGAGGGAAAAATACAACGTTTTGCTTTTACAAACAGTATCCCTTGACAAAAGTTCCACTGTAAGCTAAAATAATTCCGTAGCCGTCGCTACAAAAAGGAAGAAACGGAATGAAACTGATAAAACAAATCAAGAAGTGTCCTCTGTTCGAGGGCTTTTCCGACGCCGAAGTCAATAAAATGTTCGACTGTCTGAAAGCCCGCATCGTGAAGTATTCTCGGGGACAGCTGGTAGCCAAAGACAATACGGAAATCAAAGAAATATGCGTACTTCTGGAAGGGAACCTGGTGGAATTTGCCACACGCAACAACGGCAAGAGGGAAGTTATACGTTCGCTGGTGGACGGAGAGTATTTCGGGTTGTCGCAAGCCTTTAATCCGCCCAATATTCTGGGCTATTCGGTGGTGGCGGCGTTGGACAGTTCGGTGCTGTACATTGCCGCAGACAGCGTGAACGCACTTTGCAACAAGGTATGTCCGCACCACGTCAAACTGGTAGGCAACGTATTGCGGGAGTTGAGCGTGAGAATAGCCGAACTGGAAAACAACAACGGTTACATCACCATCAAGGGTATGCGTAAAAAGATAGCTAAACTCATTTACGACAAATATCTCGCTCAGGAAAGTCTGACCGTCGATTTAGGAATGAACCGCAACGAAATGGCTCGTTATCTCAACGTCAGCCGTCCCAGTATGTCCAGAGAAATGATGCGAATGAGAGACAACGACGGGATATTCGACTTCCGCAAGGAAATAATCAATATAAAAAGCCTGGAAAAACTCAAAAAAATAGCCGAAGAGGCGGAATAATCGTTCAAGGCGGTAACAACCGCCTTTTTTTATACATTGACAGTTGCCCAATGTTTTGATATGCTTGAGTTAAGGAGTCCCTGAGGCATATAAGGAACTTCGATTATATAAGATTTATATTATAAAAAAGGAGGTAGAACACTATGAAGAAAAAAATAATGCTTTTAATTCTTGCCATAGCCGCGCTTGTGTTGATTCTGGTAGGCTGCGGAGAGAAGAATTACGAAGTCTCCAAGAAAAGCTACGACAACGTGATGGAAGCCAACGTGAACGGAACGTTTATCGCAAGCGACGAGGGGAAACTTTATCTTTTCAAAATGAACGGGAAAAAAGTGTTCAAAACAGGCTATGACGAACTTTCTTTCCTCGAAAACGGTTATCTTCTGGCTCGCAACGCGTCCGACGTCGGATACACTTTGCTCGACTGGAGCGGAAACGTATTGCTTTCCTCTTCCGTCGAAACGATAATTACGGGAGCCACGGTCAATTCCGTTGACGAAACGACTTATTTGTCCGACGGGACGACGGGGTATTTCGGAAGTTATTTTACTTACGTAACGGTTAACGCCGTCAACGCCCAAGGTGACGCGTTGGTTGCCTATTACGGGGTAAATACGGCTCTTATGCAGAATTTTACCGAAGTAGATAAAATCGAAATTATAGACGCCGTTACCGAAAAAACCTATGTCGACGGCAGTAATCTCGTAGCAAACGAAGTTTACCAAGGTTCGGCTATACTCGTTTACGGAGACAGCACTACCTCCGTTAAAATTTTCGACGGAAACAAAAATTGCTATTACGAAAAATCCTTGACCGACGCATCCGTAACTGCCTTTTACGGACGGTTTTTCATTCAGGACGCCGTGGCAAACACCGTCAGTCTGGTTAAAAAGGACGGCAGCTTGCTCGACGTGACCGACGCCAAAGATTTTATCGGTGAAGAAAAGGCATATTATTATACCGTCGACGCGTCCGGAGTCAACGTTATAAATTTAGAAGACGACTCCTCGGTCACCCTTGCGGGCGTGGAAGCAAACGTTAAAGGCGAGTATCTCGTAGTAACCTCTTCCGACGGAAAATACGTTTATTACGACGATACTTTGACTCAGAAAGCCGTAATTAGCGAAAATCTCTCGGCAGTGTATAATTCCGCTTACGGGATTTATTATTACACCGATAACGCGAGTAAAATTTACGACGCCGAACTCCGTCCCTATGTTGAAGGAAACAATATCGTCAAAGCCTACGGCAAAACGGACGGGAAAATTTATGCGGTGATAGAAACCGATACCGATTACTACGTTTATTTCGACGGAGTGCAAAAAAAGGTTTATTCCAAGAGTACGTATGATTACGAAGATTCGCTGAAAGGAGGTATTTTCGTTTTCGTCGATTCCGAGACCTCTAAAAATATTTATTTCAGCGTGGTTAAAGGAGAAGAACTTTATAACGAAAAGGACAGCGTGAGTTTTTCCAATATCGACAGCTTCCCCGTTTCTTACGGAATAGACGGTACCGATTTCGTAATAATGAGCGAAGGTAAAGTTTTCACTTATGAATTTAACGCCAACGAAATTTCCACTCTATTATACAATGCCAAGGTAGGAGAAATTTACGCTTACTTTAAGTTCACCGTTACCGAAACTTATTATCTCAATTCTTTCGTGGAAGGAGAACCTTATTTCGGAGAAACCCGTACGGAAACATCTTACCTGGTATTCCTGTATTCTTACGGCAGCGGATTAACGGAAATTTATCGCGGATACAATTCCGTTATCATAAGCCACAACAAAAATTATCTGACGGTAAGCACCGAAAGCAGCTTCTTCAAGAGTTACGATTCGGCGGTTATGAGTAAATTGTCCGACAAGACCGACGTTTATGCTTTACGCTACTCTTACGTGGATAACGAAAAAGTCGTTTCTTACGAAAAACTGTATTCGCACGCTTTCTCCGACGTGACGAAAATTACGGAAGAGTATATGTGGGCGAGAAAGCCTTATTCCGACAAGCAGGCAATCTATGCCGTGAACGGAAAAATGCTCGTGGACGCCAAATATTATATCGAAGACATTTCGGGAGACCGCGCCATAGTGAGTCTTTCCGACGTGCCCGGCTCCTACGGCGTTATACAGCTTACTTCCAAAGGATATAAGGTAAAAGAAGATCTGAATAAATATAGTATAAAATTTATCGGCGACTTCTATTGCTACTCCGAAATCAAGAACGGAATAGAAGTTTACACCTATAAGACGTTGGACGGCGACAAAGTTATCAACAAAGTCATCGCAACGGAGAACGTCGGAAAAGTTTGCGGAGCATTTTCGGTAAACGACGGAAAAGTCTACGGATTTATTTTACTGGACAACGGAAAAGACGGTTGGAAAGTTTTGTTTATGAAGACGAGGATCTAATTGTATGATTTACGACAATCTGACCGAACTTATCGGCGGAACGCCCCTGATTAGGCTGGGAGCGTTCCGCCGTAACAGAAATCTCAAAGGGAACATTCTTGCCAAAGTCGAGTTTTTCAATCCCGCGTCTTCGGTAAAAGACAGGGCGGCATACTTTATGATAAAGGACGCCGAGGAAAAGGGACTCATAAAAGAAGGCGGAGTTTTGGTGGAGCCTACCAGCGGAAATACCGGCATAGGACTTGCCTGGATAAGTGCGATACGAGGGTATAAACTTATTTTGACGATGCCCGAAACGGCAAGCGAAGAGAGGATTAAACTCGCCCGTTTTTTCGGAGCCGAGGTCGTGCTGACCCCGGCGGCGGAAGGAATGGGCGGCGCGGTAAGGAAAGCGGCGGAAATAGCCAAAGAAAAGGGAGGGTTTATTCCCGACCAGTTCGCTAATCCCGCTAACGCCCACGCTCATTATCGCACTACCGCCGAGGAGATACTCTCCGATACCGAAGGGAAAGTCGATTATTTCGTCAGCGCGTTCGGAAGCGGCGGAACGTTGACGGGGACGGGAAAGAGACTGAAGGAAGTTTTACCCGACGTAAAAATAATCGCGGTCGAACCTGCCCGTTCGCCTCTTCTTTCCGAAGGAAAGAGCGGTTCTCACAAAATTCAGGGGATAGGAGCGAATTTTATTCCCGAGGTTTTGGACAGAACTCTTGCAGACGAAATCGTCGTTTGCTCGGACGAAGACGCTTTCGCTTACGCCTCGGCTTTAGCCAAAGAAGAAGGTTTGCTCTGCGGAATAAGTTCGGGGGCGGCGTTGTTTGCGGCGGCAAAGATAGCTTCGAGAGAGGAAGCCGCAGGCAAAAATATAGTCGTTATTCTGCCCGATACCGGGGAGAGATATCTTTCTACGGATCTTTTCAAAATTTGAGTTTCAGGCAAAAGAAAACCCCCGTCCGCAACGGACGGGGGTTTTACTTTATTTAATTGTTTTTAATAATTGAATTTAGAAGCGAGATAAGCGTCGAGGTCATCGATTTTTATTCTTTCCTGCGCCATTGTGTCTCTGTCGCGTACCGTAACAGCTCCGTCTTCCAGGGTGTCGAAGTCCACTGTAAGACAATAGGGCGTACCGACTTCGTCCTGACGGCGGTAGCGTTTACCGATACTACCCGTTTCGTCGTAGGAACAAGCGTAAGTTTTGCTGAGTTTGCGGTAAAGTTCCATAGCCTTTTCCGAAAGTTTTTTCTGTAAGGGGAGGACGGCTACTTTTATGGGAGCGAGTGCGGGGTGGAAATGCATTACCACTCTGGTGTCGCCGCCTTCGAGAGTCTGTTCCTCGTAAGCGTCGCAAAGGAAGGCAAGCGTTACTCTGTCCGCGCCGAGACTCGGTTCTATGACGTAAGGAACGTATTTTTCGTTGGTGACGGGATCGGTATAATCGAGAGGCTTTCCGCTCTTTTTGATATGGGCGTTGAGGTCGTAGTCCGTTCTGTCGGCTATTCCCCAAAGTTCTCCCCAACCGAAGGGGAAGAGATACTCGAAGTCGGTAGTCGCGCGGGAGTAAAAACAAAGTTCTTCGGGCGAGTGGTCTCTTAAACGGAGTTTTGCCGGATCGATATTGAGTCCGAGTAACCAGTTCTTGCAGAACTCTTTCCAGTAAGCGAACCATTCGAGGTCTGTACCCGGTTTGCAGAAAAATTCCAGTTCCATCTGTTCGAATTCCCTTATACGGAAAATGAAGTTACCGGGGGTGATTTCGTTACGGAAACTCTTACCTATCTGAGCTATTCCGAAAGGTACTCTCGCTCTCATGCTTCTTTGAACGTTCAAGAAGTTAACGAAGATACCCTGTGCCGTTTCCGGGCGAAGGTAAATAGCGTTGGCGCTGTCCTCGGTAACGCCCTGGAAGGTGCGGAACATCAGATTGAATTGTCTTACGCCGGTAAAATTACTGTTGCCGCAGACGGGGCATTTGATTTTTTTGTCGGCGATGTATTTTTCCATTTCTTCGTTCGTCCATCCGTTTACGTTGACGGAAATATTGTTTTTCGCGGCGTAATCTTCGATGAGCTGGTCGGCTCTGTGACGAGATTTACATTCCTTGCAGTCCATAAGCGGATCGGAAAATCCTCCCACGTGACCGCTCGCTTCCCAAACGAGGGGATTCATCAGTATCGCGCAATCCACTCCGACGTTGTATTCGCTTTCCTGAACGAATTTTTTCCACCAGGCTTTTTTGATGTTGTTTTTCAACTCGACTCCCAGAGGACCGTAGTCCCAGGAATTGGCGAGTCCGCCGTAAATTTCGCTCCCGCGAAAAATAAACCCGCGGTTTTTACATAACGATACAAGTTTATCCATAGTCAGTTCTGCCATAACAACTCCTGTTTCCGTACGCACGGTAGGTATTTAATTTAATTCCAGTTAATGATATTAAAAAACCCGACCAAAGTCAACCGTTCATAATCCGTTTATATAAAGAATACATTTTTATTATGAAAAAATATAACGTTTTCGTTCATATCGTCAGTAATTGCGTTATCGTGGCCTTGTTGTTCGGATTATATTTAGCCTGCGTTCCTTCTCCCGACACTCCTGCTTATGCGCCTATTTACAAAGGCGACGGGAATTCGGGAAAAGTCGCGCTTATGTTCAACGTTTATCAAGGCTCCGAATACGTAGAGGGAATAATGGAAGTTATGGAAAAGTACGACGCGACCTGTACCTTTTTCGTGGGAGGTTGCTGGGCGGAAAAAAATATGACCCTCCTTAAATCGATGAGCGAAAAATACGAGATAGGCAACCACGGGTACCTTCACTTAGACCACGCCGCCATCTCCGAGCAATCCAACAGAGAAGAAATAGGTTTGTGCGGAACGCTGATAGAAAAGGTAACGGGGAAAACGCCTACGCTTTTCGCACCCCCTTCGGGCAGCATAGGAAACGCTATGACCAAGGTATGCGCAGAACTCGGTTACAAGATAATAATGTGGAGTAAGGACACCATCGACTGGCGAGATAAAGATTACGAATTGGTATATAAAAGAGCGACTTCGGATATCCAAAGCGGCGATTTAGTGCTTATGCATCCTACCGCACACACGTTGAAGGCGTTGCCGACGATATTGGATTATTACGCGGCGAACGGGCTTTCGACGGCAACGGTAAGCGAGATTCTTACCGAGGAAGGCAGTTATTGACGTCAGGTTTTTTCGGTGCCCTCCGACGGTTTAGCGGTCTTAAAAATCCTTTACAAAAGTATTGTTTTTCATTATAATAATTTTAATACTTTTTATATTGGAGAAACAATGCGGTTAAAAAGACTGGAAGCGTACGGGTTCAAGTCCTTTGCGGACAAACTGGTGCTGAATTTCAACGAAGGCGTTACCTGCATAGTCGGACCTAACGGTTGCGGCAAGAGTAATATAAGCGACGCCATAAGATGGGTGCTCGGAGAACAAAGCCCGAAAAAACTTCGCGGCAAAAATATGCAGGAAGTCATTTTCAACGGAACAGAGAGTCGCAGAGCTTTAGGCTACTGCGAGGTTACCCTTATTTTCGATAACGAGGAAAGGACGTACGACGTCGACGCCGACGAAGTCATCATCAAACGTAAACTTTTCCGCAGCGGCGACAGCGAGTATTATATAAACAACAAGCAGGTCCGTCTTCTCGACGTGACCGACCTTTTCCGAGACACGGGTATAGGAAAGGACGGCTATTCGGTAGTCGGGCAGGGCAAGATAGACTCTCTTTTAAGCGCAAAACCCGAAGAAAGGCGGCAGGTTTTCGAAGAAGCCGCCGGAATTAGCAAATATAAAGCCAAACGTCAGATAAGTCAGAACAAGCTTCTCAAAACCAACGACAACCTTATGCGTATCAAGGATAAACTGGACGTTTACGAAAGTCGTATGGCTCCGCTTATCAAGCAGTCGGAAGAAGCGTTAAAGGCGAGGGAGCTGAAAGGCAGACTGAAAAATTGCGAAGTCAATCATTACATTTACCTTACCGAACACAACGCCGAGGAAAAGAAAACCGTCACCAATCGTCTCGCGTCCTTGGACAGGAGTTTGACCGAAAGCGAAAAGGAAAGGGATATATTGGCTAACGAATACGCCGAAGTACAGGAAAAAGTAAGGACTATGGACGAAGAGTACCGCCGTCTTACCGACGAAAAACTGGAAATAAGTATTCGATTAAGTCAGAAAACGGGGCAAAACAATCTGAAACTTCAGCAACTGGAAACGGTAAGGGAAGGGATAACCCGTCTTAAAGGAGAGGTTAAAGAAAAGACTTCGGCGATAAACGATCACAGCGCCGCCGCGGAAGCGTACAAAAAGGAGCAACAGGAAGTCATAGCCAAAATCGTTTCCACCAAGCAAGAGGAGCAGGAAGCGGAAGAAAGGTTGAAAAAAGCCGACGAGGAAGTGGACAGGCAGAGGGAGCAGATAGACGTCACCAACTCTATGCTGTTGAGTTCAGCCGACGCCTGGGGACAGATTAACGGCGGTTTGAGTCAGCTCAAGACGGAAATTGTTTTGTTGGAAAAGAGCCGCGAAGAAAACAAACGTTTACTGGAAGAAAAAACGCTTGAACTTAAGGAAGCCGGCAAAATTCTTGCGGACGTGGAAGCGGAAATAGCGTCGAAGAGCTCCGACAGGGAAGAAAAGAGGAGTTTCCGTAAGGACATAGACAAAGAGTATTCGGAAAAACTTGCCGAAAGCGACGAAGCGCAGGATCAGTATAACGAAATAAGAGGCACGATAGCCAAACTTACCAGTAAAATAGAATATCTCGAAGCGGGTAAAAACAGTTATTCCAGTTATGATGCAGCGGTAAGATTTTTAATGAACGCCGAACCCGCCGTTAAGAGTAAAGTTCTCGGAGTGGTGGGAAGCGTTATTTCCACGCCGTCGCAGTTTGCCACGGCGATAGAAGTGGCTTTGGGCGGCAACATCAACAATATGATTACCGCAGATCAGCGGGATACCAGTTATCTCATAGATTATCTGAACGCCAACAGGGGAGGCAGAGGAACTTTTCTTCCGTTGGAAGCGATGAGGCCGAGACCTCTTGAAGACGCATATATGGACGCTCTCGACGAAGAGGGCTGTTTCGGACTTGCGGCGGATTTGGTTAAATACGACCGTCGTTTCCGTCCGGCTATAGAGACCCTTCTCGGAAGAGTGGTGGTGGTGGATACCAAAGATACCGCGGTCAGAATGGTTCGGACTTACCGCAACGCGTTCCGTATAGTTACTTTAGACGGGGCGCATTACGCCGTCAACGGAGCCGTCAGCGGAGGAAGAAAGGAAGGTGCGGATACCCGTATGCTCAAAGTGGAAGCGGATCTCAGCGAATCCAAAAAAATGCTGGACAATCAGAACCGTATGCTTTCCGCTCTCGGGACCGAACTTACCGAACTCAGGGCAAAACTCAAAGAGATGGAGACCGCGTCCAGAGTTTTGGACGGTATTATCGCAAAACTCGATAAGGATATCGGAGTTTGCGAACAGAAAAAAAATTCGGTGGAAAGCGAGGTGTCCCGTTTACAGAAGGAAAGTGCGTTATTGAAAGAAACCATTTCTGCAACCGGGAAGGAAATCGAAACGAAGAAAGCTTTGTTCGCCGCGGAAAACGCAAAGATAGATTCCACGAGCAGCGAAAGGGTGGACGCCAACGAACTTCTGGAAAAACTGGCTGTTCAGCTTAAGGAAAAGGAACGCGAAAGGGAAAAAATTTCTTCCGAACGCACCGAAATCATTTTGCTTGCCAAGCAGTTGGAAAGTAAACTGTCCGAAATAGAAAAATCCATTGTAATTTCCACGAGAACGGTGGAGAGGTTACATAGGGAAATAGCCGATGCCGACGTGCAGATCAGAATGGCGGAAAACGAAGAAAAAGTCATCACTGCAGAACTGGAAAAGCTTGCCGCCGAACTCAGCGGAAACGACGAACTGGTGGCGGTACAGGAAAAAATCGATTTGATGGACAAGGATAAGGTAACCTTTGCCGAAAGGTTGGAAATACTCCGTCGTAAGGAACAGAAAAACAGCGAAACTCTGGCAACGCTTTCCGCGGCAAAGGCAAAAGCCGAATCGGCGTTGGAACGCATAGACAGCGAAATCAAAGCCGCCGGGGAAAGAGTTATGGAGGAGTACGGGCTGAATTACGAAGCCGCGTGTGAATTAAAGGACTTCGACTATGACGACGAAAAAGGCTTGCAGGAAGCAAAGGTTTTGAGAAGAGAGCTTGCAAAACTCGGAGACATAAACGAAAAAGCCGTGGAAGATCTTGCGACGATGAACGCCGAGTACGCCGATTTGAAATTGCATTTCGACGACATTACCGAAGCGAAAGCCTCTCTCGAGGACACCATTAAAGACCTCACGGCAAAAATGGAAAGGAATTTTGCCGAGAGTTTCGAAAAGATAAAAATCAATTTCGCCGAAGTTTTCAAGGAACTGTTCGGGGGCGGAAAGGGGATGTTGGACCTCGATATGGACAGGGACACGAGCATTCTCGAAGCGGGGATAATAATCGCCGCCGAACCGCCGGGAAAAAGATTGCAGAATATCGACCTTCTGAGCGGCGGAGAAAGAGCGATGACCGCCATAGCGTTGATTTTCGCTATTATAAAACTGCATCCGATGCCTTTCTGCGTTCTGGACGAAGTGGACGCGCCGCTGGACGACAACAACGCCGCAACTTACGCAAAATACCTGAGGAAATTTTCCAAAGGAACGCAGTTCATTATCGTGTCGCACCGTAAACCGACTATGCAGCTTGCCGACGCTTTATACGGTATTACGATGCAGGAAAAAGGCGTTTCCAAGTTTTTCAGCACTCAATTCAAGGAAGCCGAAAAATTTGCCACCTCGGTATAAGGAGACATATTATGGGATTTTTCGAAAAAATAAAACAAGGGCTAAAAAAGACCAAAGAAAACATTTCCAAAAAGCTTTTCGAGGTTTTCAAGGCAAAAGAGCTCGACGAAGATTTTTACGAAGAGCTGGAGGCGGCTTTGATTGCGTCCGATATGGGCGTAGTCGCCACCGAAAACATTATCGAACAGCTTAAAGACGACGTTTTTGCCAAAAAAATAACTTCGCCCGAAAAGGCGAAAGCCGAACTGAAAAGAATTCTCGTAGAGAGCATCGATTATGAAATTCCCGAGTACGAATATCCGCTTATAATAATGATAGCCGGTATCAACGGCGTGGGCAAAACTACCGCCGTCGGGAAACTTGCCAACCTTTTCAAAAATATGGGTAAGTCCGTAATAATCGCAGCTGCGGATACATTCAGGGCGGCGGCGAGCGAGCAGCTTTCCGTCTGGGCGGAAAGAGCGGACGTAAGAATAGTCAAACATTCCGAAGGCAGCGATCCTGCGGCGGTAGTGTTTGACGCAATCAGCAGTATGAAAGCCAAGAAAACCGACGTTTTACTGGTGGATACCGCAGGCAGACTCCATAACAAGAAAAATCTTATGGACGAACTCAAGAAAATAAACCGAGTCATCGAAAGAGAAATGCCCGACGCCGACAGGCGTAACCTTATCGTACTCGACGCCACCACGGGACAGAACGCGGTTACGCAGGTGGAAATTTTCGACGAAGCGGTGGATATAGACGGAATAATTCTCACCAAACTGGACGGCACGGCAAAGGGCGGCGTGGTTATGGCAATTTCCGCCGAGTACGAAATGCCCGTAGTGTATGTGGGCGTGGGAGAAAAAATCGACGACCTTCTTCCGTTTAATGCCGAAGAGTTCGTGGATGCCGTGTTATAATTGACGTAGTAGGAAAACAAGCAGGATAAAAAGAGGAACCGGCAGACAGTTGCCGGTTTTTTAATTGAGAGAAGGGGGAGCGGGAAGGAGTTTCCTTTTTAGAGATAACGGTGCGGTTTTGCATTATTATATATAAGGATAAAGAAAAGGGAATTCAGGTTAAGACGATTCCCGATTTTATCGGATAAAAAATTTTTCAAAAGACGGATTGCCTGTAAAATAGGGGGAAACGAAACGTCGACTACAATATATAGGGGTAAAAACGAAAGCGACCACAAGATAAAAAAAACAAAAAAAAGTTTTGTAATTTTTTGTAAAAATCAGTTGACTTTAGGGAATCAATGTATTATTATAATGAAGCTGTCGCACGAAAGCGACCGCGAGCGAACCTTAACAACGGAACGGAAAGACGAAAAGAAAATAAACGAAGATAAACCGAGTTAATTTTTTTGAGCG
>CALVNL010000004.1 GCA_944349655.1 uncultured Clostridia bacterium | reverse complement strand
TTTATTTCGCCGGCTATGGCGCTGTTGGCTATCCTTTTTATCATTTCGTCGGCGCCGGGATTACCGGGGATCAGTTCCCTGTCCAGCATACGCATAGCCGTCACGTCCTGCCAGTTGTAAATATCCAGAAAACCTGTCTGGGTAAACGTGCTCTGCGTCCTGAGCGCACTGCCGTCGGACTCTTCGCTCATGGTGGATATGCCTACCGCCGTAGCGACGATATTGCTCATTATGGTATTGTTTACGGTAACGTTGCTGTAAACGTATTCTCCGGACTCGTTCTTATTGTTGACGACGTGTATCCCGAAATTGCTCGTGTTGCGGACGATACAACCGTCTATCAGATACTCCGCTCTCTCGGAATAAATGCCGTAATAACAGTTTTCCAGAACGCTGTATTCTATCTTCACGTCTTCGATAAATTCGCTTTCGGCGTCGCCTATTTGCACCGCCACTCCGCTGAGTCCGTTGGCTTCGTTGATCTTCACGGCGTCGTCGGATCTGACGTGAACGTTGGAAACCGTAACTCCGCTTTCGTTGACGGCAAGTATCGGAGTAAAGGAATCCGCTTTGGCGACTTTGATTGCGTCCAGCATATAACCGTTGCCGTAAAAATCTCCGTAAAGGTTTATCGTACCTTCTCCGCCCTCTGCAACGACGTTACCTGCGAGCATAACGTTTTTGCCCGCGTCGGCGGCTTTCACGACTTCGTCGTAGCTTGTGCAGTTAACTCCGTCTAAAAATACGAAATTTCTTTTCGTGGTCGCGTCCATACTCTCGAAAGCCGAATAATGCGCCGTCACCGTCACCGTCAAAGTCTTTCTTTCGGGAGCTTCCCCGATTATCGAAAGACCTTCTCCGTCGAACACCGCGAAATTCTCGTCGCTTATCGTCACGGTAAAATCACTCCAGTCCGCGTCAGACGGATACTGGATGGAAAGAGGCACCTTATAGTTCGTTAACTCCCCGTTTTGGTATTCCGAAGTGCCGTAAACGGTTTCCGAAGCAATACCTTTATTGTCGTCTGCGTCGATATTCGAAAGACGGATGTAATTCACGGGACGGACAACTTCGAGGTCGATATAATCCGAGGACGAACCGCTTGAAGCGGTAATACGGACCGTTCCTTTATCAATAGCCGTGACGCGTCCGTTTTCTACGGAGACCACGCCATCCGGCGAAGACGCAAAGGTTACTTCGGGCGAGTCGGAACGGAACACGTCCTTATATTTTGCCGTCAGATACAACGGCAGTTTGCCTATTTTCAGCACCTCTTCCGTTAGCAGCTGTTTATTCGGAATGAATATATCGTCGGGGCTGCACCTGGAAATTATTACGAAAGTATCGTTTATCGAAAGCACGGCTTCGTCGGAAGTAAAGGTAAAGTAGCCGTCTTCGAGGGTGCCGCCCCTCACTACGGTAACCTCTCCCGCAGGAGCAATGTCCGATATGGCAAAACTCTCCGCCGAAACCGAAAAACTCTCCCCGAAACGGGTTATGCCCGGGGTAACGGTTACGGTGGTAGAGGAGGTGAATTCTTCCGCCCGCACTGTTATTACCGCCTGTCCTTCGCTTATTCCCGTGACAATGCCGTTAGCGTCCACTGCAGCTATTTCGGGAGCGGAACTTTCCCAAAAGACTTCGCCGACTTCGGCGTCCAGGGGGTCGTATACGGCTTTATAACGTTGGCTTTCGCCCGTTGCGACAGAAGAATGTCCGCCGTTGTCGATACTCACTCCGTTGAGAGTGTCGCATTTGACGTAGAAATTCACCCTTGCGCTCTTTCCGCCCTCTTCGGTGGTGACTACGGCGTCAAAGGTACAATAAGTATAAAAACTCACCAGTCCGTCCTCTATAGTGACGGGTTCAGCCATTTCTTCTCCGAAACACTGCACTTCTTCCACCGACCAGATGACGTTGGTGTTCCTGGCTCCCGAAGGATAAACGGTGGCTTTGAGTTGGAAGGTTTCCTCGCTTACTCCTATCTCTATGGTCTTGGAGGTATCCACGTTGAGGCTGACTCCTTCCACCGCTATATAAACTTCGTTGCTTATGACGTTGGTAGCCACGAGTACTGTCGCGACTATAATCAAAGGAAGGATAAGAAGCATTGCTATGACTATTTTTTTCATACTCCCTCCTTACGGCACTATCTTGTCGTATTTTTTATCGACGGTCAGGAAAAAGACGGTAAGTATAACAGCCGTCATAACCAGACTTACGCAGGACAGCAACACGTAGACCGCGTCTATCCCCGCTTTGAATATCCCTATCGGAAGATAGGTAAAAATCATCGCTATCAAGCCGTACAAAACGGCGATAACTATTCCGAGTATCATACTGTTGGAAACGTTCTTGTTCGCTTGGGTCAGTTCGCCTTCGCCGTTTACGTCGAAAGTCGGAGACTTCATATCACTCATAATGGCTACGCAAGTCTGACTAATTATGACCAGAGCGGAAATGGCGAAAATACTGACTACGTCCACTATTCCCACATAATTGCCGTATTTTTCCCCTCCGAAGACAGCCCAGGTGACCAGACAGGAAAGAAGACTGCTTCCCCCTGCCACGGTGAAATAAAGCACCATTTTGGAAAACATCTGCAATTTATACGGTACGGGTATTATTTTGGTAAGATAAAACGTTGCGCCGTTACGGCTGACGGTAGTGGAGGCGAAACTGACGATTATCGTATCGAAAATCAGTATAACCATCAGCGTAAGTCCGGGGATTATTCCTCCGCCCACCGCAGAGTCTCCCACAGCCACGGCGAGGTTGTTGCAGAAGTACACCATAAGCGGAGCGGCTATAGCCATGGCAAGATACTGGAAAGAATAGTTGAACGAACGGAAAATCGCTTTCAGTTCGTTTACGAAAACCGTGGCAAATTGACTGCGTATTTTGTTTTTGGTTTTTTTGGTAAAAGCTTCCCTGCCTTTTTCCAGGCTTTTAAGCAAAGTCGAATAATAGCTTTTTCGGCTGAGAAGCAAACTTACCGCCCCTATACCTAAAGTAAATAAAGCGATAAAAAGCACGTTCAGACCCGGTTTATCCCCGTAAAAGACGTTTGCGAAGAAACTCGCCGGCACGAAGGAACGGGCTATGGACTTTATCTTAAGCAAAAAGTCTTCGGAAAACAACACGCTTGCTTCGCTGGTTTTGTAATACTCCAGTATCCCTCGCAAAAGAAGCATATAAATCGAAAAGGCAAATATCATCAAAAGGATGATAGACGTTAGTTTCAGTCCGAATTTATTTCTTATAAGATTGTTGAGGTGCATTACCGGTACGGCTATAAGGTTGGCTATAAAGAAAGGAATAAAACTTATAAACAACGCCGCCGCAACGCTTCCTACATAATGCCCCGCCGCAGCGTGAGTAAACACTCCGTAATAAACGTAAAACGGCAAGGTAAATACAAAGGAAATAATTAAATTGTTCAGGAAAACGAAAGTCGCTTTGGCGAGGAACAACTCCATTCCGTCTATCGGGAAACGCATCAGAAGTTCGTTATCGACGTCGTAATACAGGACTTTGATGAGATTACCGGTACTGGTAAAAAGCTGAACCAGCATACTCGCGGCAGTGGCCACCACCAGGAATTCGTACTGCATGGGTACCGATCCCGTCAAAATCATCTTGCTTACGAAATACATCGCCAAAAGGAACACGCAATAAATAAGCGCGTCGAATATCAGATTGAGCGCAAAAACTCCCCAGGCTTTCTTACTCGGGTTTTTGCCCAATCCGAACTGTCCCCTGAACTCCATTCTGAGAGTTATCAGGAAATTACTCATTTTTGTTCCTCCGAAGCGTTGTTGACTAAGGCTTTTTCCGCATCTTGGATCTCTTCCGCCGAATAATTCCCCGAGTTTTCCAATTCCAGTATGGACAGAATTTTTTCCCTGTCCATTCCTGTGGCGGTATAGAAAGTTTCTTCCAGACGGTCCTGATTTTCCTTGTTGCCGGCAAGGTCCATAACTTCGTAGAGTTTTCCGTCGTTGATTATCGCCACTCTGTGACAAAGTTTCTTTACAAGGTCGAGGTTATGCGAGGAAAAGAAAACCGTATTGCCTTTTGCGCAATGTTCCTGCATATGTAAAACGATTTCCGCCATAGACTGCGGATCCAATCCCATCATAGGTTCGTCCAGCACCCACAGTTTGGGTTCGTGTATCAAAGCCGCAGTAATACAAATTTTTTGCTTCATACCGTGGGAATAACTCTTTATCTGCCTGTCCACCGCAAAACCGAGATTAAAAAGTTCCAGATACTTATTCAGTCTTTCCTCCCTCTCGGGTCCCACTTTGTAAACGTCGGCAACGTAGTTGACGTATTCTCTGCCCGTCAGTTTTTCGATGACGGAGTGGTTGTCGGGAACGTAACCTATGTTCATTTTGGCTTTTATGGGTTGCTTTCGGATGTCGTAACCGCAAATTTCTATTTTACCTTCGTCAAAAGGCAAAATCCCCGTAAGGCACTTGATGGTCGTGGATTTACCCGCGCCGTTTTTACCCAAAAATCCGAATATCTCTCCCGCACGCACGTCTAAACTCAGTCCGTCCACCGAATACCTTTCGCTATGCGGATATTTTTTTCTTAAATTGTCTATCTTTAACATTATTCTTTCTCCTGTTCAAAAAAATGCCTCCTGAAAAGGCAACGCAAATCGATTAAGCCTGAATTAAAAAAACGGGCTTATTGCAACATCGCAAAACGGGGTTTTCTGAAAAAAATTCCGCCGCGGGAAACTTTTTCTTCCCCCGATGAACTTTCCAGCGAATAAATTATCGCCGAAAAATTGTCCTCCAAATGAACAAATTTCATAAGGAAAGTCAGCATAAGGCTGAATTCTATCAAAATAAAGCAAACCCAAGGATGAATATGTTCCAAAGCATATTCGTTCAATACCGAACCGCCCCAGTTCCCGACGGTCAGCACTACGGTCACAAAACTCGCCGCAAGTAAAAAAATAAGATTGCGGACAGCCATCCACGCCAGGAAAAACAGGTCCGCCACATTCTCCCATAATCTTAAAATCTGCGTACGGAAAGCTACCGCCGCAATCAGCGGGAGCAGATAAGACTTGTTACTTATCAATAAAAATAAAGTTCCGTACATTTTAATTCCTTTTTGATTATATTATATTATATAATAAATACCATATTATTGTCAAATTATCCTATCATATGCCGCTAAAATAATAATAATTATTATTTTATAAAAAATACTTGACAATATCGGAAAAAAATTTATAATAATAATTACAAGTATCGATTAAGGAGAGAATATGCAAAACTATTCCCGACAGAGGGAAGCCATAGTCAGGACTCTTGCAAATACGGTTTCGCACCCCACCGCGGAAGAAATTTACGCGGAAGTTAAAAAAAATTGTCCCAAAATCAGTCTGGCTACGGTTTACCGCAATCTGAGAATGCTCGCTAAAGAAGGAGAAGTGCTGGTGTTGCACACGTCCGACGACAAAGAGCATTACGACGGGACGGTTACTCCTCACGCTCATCTGTGTTGTCCGCGCTGCGGAAAGGTCTCCGACCTTCCGTTGGACGCAGAGCTTATCAAGGCTTTAAGCGAGACACAACCCGAAGCGAAATTCGAACTCAATTTTTACAGTCTTTGTAAAGACTGCCGAAATAATTAAAAAAACCACAATAAAGGAGATTGCAAAAAATGAAGTACGTTTGTTCAGTATGCGGTTACACCAGCGACACCCTTCCCGAATTCTGCCCTATCTGCAAAGCGCCGGCAGAAAAATTCACCAAGGTTGACGGAGACGTCTCCTTCGTTACCGAACACATCATCGGCGAAGCCAAAGGCGTAGAAGACGACATCATCGAAGGACTCAAAGCCAATTTTAACGGAGAATGCACCGAAGTAGGTATGTATCTTGCCATGAGCAGAGCCGCCGACAGAGAAGGATACCCGGAAATTGCCGAAGCTTACAAGAGAATAGCTTTCGAAGAAGCCGAACACGCGGCAAAATTTGCCGAACTCCTGGGCGAAGTCGTTTCCCCCTCCTCCGAAACCAACCTCAGAATGAGAGTTGAAGCGGAAAGCGGAGCCTGCATGGGTAAAATGGAACTTGCCAAAATCGCAAAACAGAGAGGATACGACGCCATTCACGACACCGTTCACGAAATGGCTAAAGACGAAGCCCGTCACGGCAGAGCCTTCAACGGTCTTCTCAAGAGATATTTCGAAAAATAATTCTCTCCCTTTACATAAAAAAGAAGCTGTCCGCAAGGGCAGCTCTTTTTTATCTGAAAATTACTTCTTTTCTATGGTGTACGACCCGAACCCTCGGTGAAGTTTGAGTCTCAACGATTCTCTTTCTATGACGACTTCTTCTCCGTTGCCGTAAACAAAGGCTTGCTCGGTAAAGGCTTTCCTGTTTTCCTTGCGGAATTTACCCAAATAACGGTAGTGGGCGAGTATATCTTCGTCCCAATTTTCCTTATAAGGGAAAGGACGGCGGTTTATCGGGTCTTCGAAACCCTGCATACCCACTTCGTCTCCGTAATATACGCTCGGGACTCCGGGCAGAAAGTATTGCAGACAGGAAGCGAGAATAAGACGTCTTTTTCCTCTTTCGTACTCCTCGGGCGACAGTCTGTAGTTCTTCCTTCCCTCTTTATCGGGTCCGCCGTCGGCTCCGCTCAAAGCGTTGATAGCCCTTACGGTGTCGTGACTGTCTATAAGGGTAAGGCAGGTATCCAGACTGCATTTCGGATAATTTTCGATAATGGTCATCACCCTCTCGGCAAACTCGCTTCCGTCAAACTCGTGCGTTAAAAACCCGAGTATGGCTTTCTTAAACACGTAGTTCATTACCCCGTCCAGCTCGTTTCCGCGAAAATACTCCCTTTCCTCTCCGTAGCTGTACTTGTTGGAAGCGTCTTCCCACACTTCTCCGATCAACACTTTTTCGGGGTCGTTCTTTTTGACGGCGACCCTAAGCGCCTTGACGAAGGTCCCGCTCAGTTCGTCCACCACGTCCAGTCTCCAACCTCTTACGCCCATATCCGTCCATTTGCGGATAACTCCGCCTTCTCCGGCTATGAGTTTATGAAACCCCTTTGCGTCTCGGGCTACCGTCGGCACCACGGTGACTCCCCACCAACAAAGATAGTCGTTCGGGTAGTCGAAAAAAGTATACCAGTCGTAATAGGGACTGTCTTTGGATTGATACGCGCCTACGCTGTCGTAATGATTGAATTTATTGAAATAAAGACTGTCGGCTCCGGTGTGGTTGAAAACGCCGTCGAGGATTATTCCCATCCCCTTTTCGGCGGCTTTCTTTATTAACTGACGGAAATCCTCTTCCGTCCCCAACAACGGGTCTATCTTCAGATAATCGCCTGTATCGTAACGATGGTTGGAACTGCTTTTGAAAATCGGCGAAAGATACAAGTCGGTCACCCCGAGGTCGGCAAGATAGTCGAGTTCGGAAATTATCCCTTTGAAATTTCCTCCGTAAAAATCGTTAGCCCTGTAAACGCCGTCCATATCTCTGACGGTGACGTCTTCCGACCAGTTTTTCAAAATTCCGTAACGGGGTTTTTCGTTATTGTCGAGGTTGCGGAAACGGTCCACGAAGATATGATAGACAAGTCCGCCCTTGAAACTGTCGGGCGTCTTGTAATCTTTCTCGTAAACGGTCAGTTGCCATTCGGGAAGCCACTCGCCGCATACGGCATAGCCTCCGTCGCCTTTCCCGACGTAGGTTATCCCCCCGTCGGTATGGAGAATTTCGAAACGATAGTAGTACGTTCCGTCCCTTTCCAAAGAAAAATCCAGTTCGTAATTGACGTATCCGTCCCTTTTCCCCGAATAAATCATAGGATAAGGTACGGTATGGTCGTTTCTCCGCAAAAAAAGAGTAACCCTGTCAGGGTTCATATATTCGACTACCGGGAAAAGGAAATGAACCGTTCGGCGGGTTTCTATACCGCCGAACGGATTTTTGAAATAGCTGTTCCGAGAATTGAACGGAACTCTCGTATCACACTTTGGTGAGGTTCCAAATGCGGGTTGCATACTCCTCCACGCTTCTGTCCGCCGCAAAGAAGCCCGCCTTTGCGATGTTTACCATACTCATTCTGCCCCAACGGTACTTGTCGAGGTAGGTTGCGTTAAGCCTGTTCTGAGCGTCGCAATAGCTTGCAAAGTCGGCAAGACACATATACGGATCCGCCTGTCCGCCCCTGCCTATGGTAAGAGAATCGGCTATTTCTCCGAAAGATACTCCGCCTATTCCGCTACGCAGCATATCGATGATCGCCTTGATACGCTTATCCGTGTTATAGTAATGCGTGGGTCTGTAACCTTCCTTGTAAAGCCTTGCCACTTCGTCTGCAAACAATCCGAATATGAAAATATTTTCGTCGCCCACTCTCTCGTGGATTTCCACGTTCGCTCCGTCCATCGTTCCGATGGTTACGGCGCCGTTTATCATAAATTTCATATTTCCCGTGCCGCTGGCTTCCTTACCCGCTATGGAAATTTGTTCGCTGACGTCGCTTGCCGGCATTATTATTTCCGCAAGGGATACCCTGTAGTTTTCCAGGAATACCACTTTTATCTTGTCTTTGACCGCAGGGTCGTTGTTTATAACGTCCGCCATTACGCAGATAAGACGGATGATCTGTTTTGCCATATAATAGCTGCTCGCCGCTTTCGCCCCGAAGATAAACGTCCTCGGAACTATGTCCATATTGGGATTGGCTTTAAGTTCGTTATAAAGTTCCAGAATGTGCAAAGCGTTCAGAAGCTGACGTTTGTACTCGTGCAACCTCTTGACCTGCACGTCGAAAATACTGTCGGGGTTTACGGTCACGCCGTTGGCTTTCTTGATATATTCGGCAAGTTTGATTTTGTTTTGCTTTTTGATAGCGAAAAGTTCGTCCACCGCCGATTTGTTGTGCTGGAATTCGGCAAGTTTCTCCAAAACCGACGCGTCTCTTAACCACCCCGTTCCGATTTTGTCGTTTATGAAAGACGCCAAAGCGGGGTTGGCTTCGGCTACCCAACGCCTGTGAGTGATACCGTTGGTCACGTTGGTGAACTTATCGGGAGCTACCTTATAGTAGTCGGCAAAAACCGTCTCCTTAAGGATATTGCTGTGCAACTGGCTCACGCCGTTTATGGTGTGGCTTGCCGCAAGGCAGAGGTTTGCCATTCTGATAACGCCGTCGCTCACTATGGCGTTTGCGGCTATCTTGTCCCACTGGTTGGGATAAACTTTCCATAGTTCCGCGCAATAACGCTGATTGATTTCCGAAACAATCTGGAAAATACGGGGAAGCAGAGTCTTGAACAGTTCCTGCGGCCATTTTTCCAGCGCTTCCTGCATTACGGTATGGTTGGTGTAGGAAACGGTCTCGGTGATTATCTTCCACGCGTCGTCCCAGCCGTATCCGTAGTCGTCCAACAGAATACGCATAAGCTCGGGTATGCAAAGCGTCGGGTGGGTATCGTTGATGTGTATAGCCACCTTTTCGGCAAGATTGTCCAGTGACGGATTATATTTAAGATGCTTTTTCAGTATGCTCTGAATGGAGGCGCTGACGAAGAAATATTGCTGTTTGAGGCGCAAAGACTTTCCTTCGTAATGGTCGTCGGCAGGATACAGAACCTTGCTTATCGCTTCCGCCATCGCTTTTGCTTCTATGGCTTTAACGTATTGACCTCTGGAAAAAGCCGTCATATCGAAGCCCATAGGAGCTCTCGCGCTCCACAGACGCAAGGTGTTGATGGCGTCGCTTCCGTAACCCGATACGTTCATATCGTACGGAACCGCCAGAATTACGGTCGCGCCTTCCTGTTCGACGTGCAATTTCCCGTCCGACCAGGTTTCTTTCAGATGTCCGCCGAATTTAACTTCGCAGGTGTCTTCTTCTCTCGGATTAAGCCAGACGTCGCCGTTTTGCAGCCAGTCGTCGGGAAGTTCCATCTGCCAACCGTCCACTATTCTCTGTTTGAAAATACCGTAGTCGTAACGGATACTGAAACCGCCTGCGGCATATCCGCAGGAAGTAAGACTGTCCATGTATGCGGCGGCAAGTCTGCCTAAACCTCCGTTGCCGAGTCCGGCGTCGGGCTCTATTTCCATAAGGCGGCTTATATCGAAGCCCATATCCTTAATAACTTTCGTAGCCGTGTCCAACAGCCCGCTGTTGTAAAGGTGGTTCCTTAAAGAACGTCCGAGCAGGAATTCCATCGACATATAATAGACCTGTTTGGTCCCTGTCTTGCGGACTTTTTTCTTGAATTCCACTCTTTTCTGGGTAAGCAGATCCTTGACTACCAAACACAAAGCCCGATACATTATCTGTTCGCTGGCTTCCTCTTTTTTAACTCCGAACATTTTTGCGAGTTTCAGTTCGATCAACTCTTGCAATTCTTTTTTGCTGATATCCATATTTTCTCCTATGTAATAGTATTTCTGAACTCGGAAATTTGTACCCTCGCAAAGCTTTTTGCGAGGGTATTTCCGAAAAAATTATGTTTGTAAGAATTAGGAAAGTATTTCCTTATAAAGAGCCATATATTCCTTAGCCGAAGACTTCCAGCTGTAATCGCCGTTCATTGCGTTGGCGACTACCGCAGACCATTCCGTCTTGTTGTAGAAAGTTCCCACCGCACGGTGAATAGCGTCCAGCATATCGTAAGCGTTGTAGGTCTTGAAGGTAAATCCTCTTCCGGTAAGTTCCACGGGATTGAATGCGGGTACGGTGTCCTTAAGTCCGCCGGTTTCCCTGACTATGGGCACCGAACCGTAACGCATAGCGATCATCTGACTGAGTCCGCAGGGTTCGAATTTACTGGGCATAAGGAACATATCGCTTCCGGCATAAATCTTGCTCGCTATATCCTGCGAAAAATTGATAATGACCGCAAGTTTGTTGGAATAACGACGGGCAAGCTCGTTCAACGCCGTTTCGTATTTCCAGTCGCCCGTTCCCAGCACCACCATCTGTATATCCATGGAAAGGATCTCCTCTATAACTTCCATAACGAGATCCATTCCCTTCTGATTGGTCAGACGGGTGACCATTCCGATAAGAGGTTTGTCGGAAACGGGCAGATTGACCATTTCCTGCAATCCTTTTTTGTTTTCCGCCTTTTTAGCCACAGTCTTTACGGTATAATTGGCAAAAAGCGCGGGGTCTTTGGACGGGTTGTAAAGATTAGTGTCGATACCGTTCAATATACCTCTTATCTTATAACTGCGTTTTCCGAGTATATCTTCCAGTCCGTAAGCGAAATACGGATTGAGAATTTCCTGAGCGTAAGTTTTGCTTACGGTGGTAACGACGTTGGCTTCCTCTATACCCGCCTTGAGCATATTGGCGTCGTTGGCGTATTCCACTATGTTGGCGTGAGACGCCGGTATCCCGTAAACGTCGGAAATACAACTCTTGTCCATTTCGCCCTGGAATTCGATGTTGTGAATGGTAATGACCGTTTTCATATTGGCGTAGTGTTCGTCCCAACGGTAAAAAGCGTCGAGATAGACGGGTACGAGTCCGGTCTGCCAGTCGTTGCAATGGATAACTTCGGGATAAAAATCGATAAGCGGCAACACGTCGAGGACGGCTCTGGAGAAAAAGGCAAATCTTTCTCCGTCGTCGTAATGACCGTAGATACCGAAACGTTTGAAATAGTATTCGTTATCTATGAAATAATATTTTACACCGTCGTATTCGCAAGAGAAAACTCCCGCGTACTGCTGTCTCCAACCCAAAGTGACCACTTTCGAGCCTATAAATTGCATCGTCTGACGGTAAACGTCGCTGATACCGTCGTAAAGAGGCATTATGACTCTGACGTCCTGCTTCTCCTTTTTGAGGGCAAGCGGCAACGCCTGACTGACGTCTCCGAGTCCGCCCGTTCTCATAAAGGGACCGGCTTCGCTTGTCGCAAATAATATTTTCATTGTTGACACCTCCTGTCAATACTGATTTTCGTTAAACTTTCTTACCTTTTACTATAACTATCGGATAAGTGATAAATCCGGAAATGTTCCTGTCTTCGCTTATGGTGACGTCCTTGTCGGTAATGGCGTACTGAAGAGAGGAATTTTTCCCTACTATGCCGTTTTCCATAACGATGGAATTCTTGACCACGGCGCCCTCTTCTATGCGGACGTTACGGAAAAGGATGCTGTTTTCCACCGTGCCGTTGATGACGCAACCGTCGGCAAGGAGAGAATTGCTGACTTTCGCACCCGATTTGTAAACGGTAGGCACGCTGTCTTTTACCTTGGTGTAAATTTTGCTTTCCTGTCCGAACAAGGCTTCCCTGGTATCGAAGTTGAGAAGGTTCATGCTTTCGTTGTAATAGGTCTTGACGTCGTCGACTATCGCCGCGTAACAACAAACTTCGTAAGCGGAAACTCTGCCTTCGGAAACCATCTTGAAAAGAATATCCTTTTCGAAATCCACCATTCCCCTGGCGTAAGCCTTCTGAACGAGGTCGATAAGTACGTCCTTTTTAATAAGGTAAATATTCAAGGAAATGTTTTTTTCCTCGTTCCCCGCATATTCGGTCTCGTAAATGTCGGTGACTTTATTCTTTTCGTCCTTTTCGATGACTATACGGTGAGACGTGGTGGTGTAACCTTTATGGCAGACCACGGTAAGATCGGACCCGCTCTTGACGTGACGGTCGAATATTTCCTCGAAATCGATATTCGCGGCGATATTGCAGTTGCTGATAACCACATAATCTTCCTTGGAACGGTTCAGAAAACTGAATATGGAATAAATAGCTTCGATTTTTCCCTTGTAAACTTCACGGGACGAGTTGTAAACGAACGGCGGGAAAACGCTTATTCCGCCGTTTTTCCTGTTGAGGTCCCAGTCTCTGCCCTGTCTGATGTGGTCCATCAAAGACTGGTAGTTGCTTCTCGTGACTATGCCGATGTTGCTTATTCCCGAATTGACGAGGTTGGAAAGGCTGAAGTCTATAAGACGGTACCTTCCCCCGAAAGGAAGAGAAGCGGTGGTCCTGTGCAAGGTGAGTTCGTTCAATTTGGATTCGTTGCCAGACGCAAACAAAATACTCATCATATTGTTCATTATTTGTTACCTCCCTTCATTTCTCCTTCCTTTACCACGCTGTTGCGTTCCAGTTTGACTTCCGGTCCCACCACGGCGATATTCCACTCGCCGCCCACGGGAGCCTTCTGCGGCGCGCCGATTACGCAGTTTTCGCCGATTTCCGCACTCCATCCGACTATGGCGTGACAGATACGGGAGTTTGCCCCGATATAAGAATTGGGCATCACGATACTGTCTCTTATTTCCGCACCCTTTTCAATCGTCGCTCCGTGATAAATAACGGAGTTGGTTACCTTCCCGTCCACGTTGCAGCCTTCGCTGATTATCGAATTGCTTATCTCGGCGTTTTCACCGATATAGTGAGGCGGTTCCGCCATATTCCTTGCGTAAATTTTCCAATCTCTGTCATTCAGATTTATGCCGCTTTCGGGATTCAAAATATCCATATTGGCTTCCCAAAGCGAACTTATCGTGCCTACGTCCTTCCAGTAACCGGAGAACTCGTAAGCAAAAAGCCTCTGTCCGTCGGCAAGCATCATGGGTATAACGTTCTTACCGAAATCGTTGGAGGAATTTTTGTTTTCTTCGTCCCTTATGAGATAATCTCTGAGTTTATCCCAGGTGAATATGTAAATACCCATACTCGCTTTCGTGGACTTCGGATGACGGGGTTTTTCCTCGAATTCGTAAACGGACCCGTCTTCGTTGGTGTTCATTATTCCGAAACGGCTGGCTTCCTCTATCGACACGTTCAGAACGGCTATGGTGCAGTCGGCGTTATTCTTCTTGTGGGCTTCCAGCATTTCCGAATAATCCATTTTGTAGATATGGTCGCCGCTTAAGATAAGCACGTAATCGGGATCGTACCTGTCCAGAAAATTGATGTTCTGATAAATGGCGTTTGCCGTGCCTTTATACCACTCTCCGGCTTTTCCTTTCTGATAAGGCGGCAACACGAACGCTCCTCCGTTGAGTCGGTCGAGGTCCCAGGGCTGTCCGTTTCCGATATACTGGTTGAGTTCGAAGGGCTGATACTGCGTGAGTACGCCTATGGTGTCGATACCGGAATTTATGGTGTTGGAAATGGGGAAATCGATAATTCTGTATTTTCCCCCGAAAGGAACGGCGGGTTTGGCTACTTCCTGAGTAAGCACGCCCAATCTCGTCCCTTGCCCACCGGCAAGCAACATTGCCACGCAATCTTTTTTGGTACTTAACATTTGCTTCTCTCCTTGAATTGATTTTTCCCTTACCGGGTCGGCGGGGTAAACTCCTTTCCCCTTGTCATCTTTTGAAATAAAATTTATTATTCGGCTTTCGCCTTGGTTTTTACGGTTTTTTTCTTGGCGGGTTTCTTTTTGACCAACTCTTTGGTAAGTTTGATAAATACCGCGGAATTACCTTTCAGATCAAGGCTTATCGCCTGTTCCTGTCCGTGATGACATTCATCTATCGTCGTGTATTCCTTTCCTGCCGGGACTTCTCCTCCGTATTTCTTGCTCTCGGAATTCAGAACTTCGGTATAAACGCCGTATTTTTCCACGCCTATGCAATAATTTTCCCTCGGAGTAGGCGAAAAGTTGATAACTACTATTATAAAATCGCCCGCCTTGTCGTAACGGGTGAACGCCGCCACGTTCTGGATTTTGTCGTCCACCACTATCCAACGGAATCCGTCGTAAGAGGTATCCAGTTCGAAAAGGGGTTTGTTTGCGAGATAGAATTTGTTGAGGTCCTTAACGTATTCGTGCAAAGAAGCGTGCGAAGGATAATCGAGAAGCATCCAGTCGAGTTGCTTCTTGTAATCCCATTCGATAAACTGCCCGAATTCGTTACCCATGAAATTGAGCTTTTTACCGGGGTGCGCCATCTGATAGGACAAAAGCGTCTTGAGTCCGCTGAATTTTTCCTCGTAAGTTCCCGGTATCTTTCCTATGAGGCTGGCTTTGCCGTGCACAACTTCGTCGTGCGAGAAAGGTAAAATGTAATTTTCGCTGAAAGCGTAAGTTATGGAAAAAGTAAGTTTGTCGTGATTTCCTTTTCTGAAGAAAGGATCGGTCTTGATATAATCGAGAGTGTCGTTCATCCACCCCATATTCCACTTGTAATTGAAACCCAGTCCGCCGATATTCGGGGGCATCGTCACCATCGGGAAAGCCGTGGATTCTTCCGCTATCATCAACACGTCGGGATGACGGGACAATATGGTCTGATTGAGCGTCTGTAAAAAGTAAATGGCTTCGAGGTTATATTCCTCTCCGTTTTCGTTGGGACGCCACTCTCCCTGTCTGCGGTCGTAGTTTAAGTAAAGCATACTCGCCACCGCGTCGAGACGCATACCGTCCACGTGGTAATTGGTGAGCCAGAAATCCACCGCGCTTATAAGATAACTCCTTACCTGCGGCTTGTTGTAATCGAATACTCTCGTTCCCCAGCTCTTGTGTTCCTGCTTATAAATATCGTCGTACTCGTACTGGCAGGTCCCGTCGAACTCGTAAAGTCCGAAGCTGTCTTTGGGGAAGTGGCTCAATACGAAGTCCATAATGACTCCTATCCCTTCGCTGTGGCATTTGTCCACGAAATACATAAAGTCGTGCGGCGTGCCGTAACGGGAAGTGGGAGCGAAAAGTCCCGTGACCTGATATCCCCAGCTGCCGTCGAAAGGATGTTCGGTGACGGGCATGAGTTCCACGTGGGTATAACCCATTTCCTTAAGGTAAGGGACGAGTTCGTCGGCGAGATGTCTGTAGGAATAATAATTTCCGTCGGGATAAAGTCTCCAGGAACCTAAATGAACTTCGTAAATATTCATAGGCAATTCATAGGAATTGCGTTCTTTCCGTTTTGCAAGATAATTTTCGTCCGTCCATTCGTAACCTTCCAGTTCGTAAATTTTGGACGCGGTCGCCGGAGCGGTTTCGCTGTGGGTGGCGTAAGGGTCGGCCTTGAGTCTGACGGTGTGGTCGGCTCCCTCGATGGAATACTTGTAATTATCGTAACGCTTGATACCTTTGACGTAACACTCCCATATCCCGCTGTTGGCGAGTCTTTCCATAGGGTTGGCTTCCCTGTCCCAGTTATTGAAATCCCCGACGACGGAAACGCTCAAAGCGTTGGGCGCCCACACTCTGAAACGCCACATCCTTTTCTTGTTTTTCTGAACGTTGGTCACCGTAAAAAGTTTATAGGCTTCGAAGTTTGTGCCTTCGTTAAACAGATACACGGGATAATCATAAGTATTCTTTGCCATGTCCGCTCCTTAAAAGGTAATTGTCTTATATTTTTTTCCTGCCGCTTTTTTCAGAAAAGCGAGTTTGTTTTCAAATAAATCCAAGTCGTACTCGTAACCGAATACCGCGCTGCCGCTTCCCGTCATGGAACAGATAAATCCCGCCTCGGAAAGCAATTTCTTTTTCTCCCTCACGTCGGGACAAATTATTTCCGCAGCCCGTTCGAGGGCGTTGACGGGAGTAAAATATTCCCCGCACCGCAATGCCTCGACGACGTCTTGCACTTCGGGGCGTTCCCCTCCAGTTTCGTCGAATAATCCGTAACACTTTCCCGTATCTACTTCTCCTCCGAGAAGTACGGCGAAATAAATTTTTTTCTTAACGACGAAAGGCGTCGTCCTTTCCCCGAAAGAAGTAGCCCTCTGCGGAGAATTTTCATACATAGCGGGTACGTCGCTGCCGACCTCGAGTAGTTTTTCCGCTCCGACGGAAGGATAAAGGAAAAGTTCTTCCAATCCTCTTGCCACCGCAGCGGCGTCCGCCGACGAACCGCCCAGACCGGCTTTTTCGGGAATACGTTTGATTATTTCGATCTCCACTCCCCTTTCGCCGTAAATTTTCTTATAAAGTTCCAAAGTTTTAAGCACCGTGTCGCCGGGATAAACTCCCCTCTTACCGACGTATTTGACCGTAGTCACGTCCGAGGGCTTCATCCTGACGGTATCGTGCAAACTCACGGGATAAATAAGGGTGTCCACGGTATGCAACCGCCCTTCCTTTCCTGTCACGTCAAGGGCGAGGTTTATCTTCGCAGGCGCGCTTATTTCGAGCATAATTCTCCTGAGCAAGGTATTACGATTTTATTATACTATCACTTACCGCGCGAGGTCAACAAATTTATCCGCTTTAATATTGATAATATATTATTATAAATATTTCTAGATAAATCGATAAGGATTGACAAGTAAGTCTATAAAAAGAGCTAATTCTTCTTTTTTATACGAAGTTTCGTTCTCCAACCACCACTTCACCATAAAAATAATGCTTCCCGCATAGAACTCGCTCAGAAGCTCCGTCGGGACCTTGTAAGAGCGCTCCGAACGAAGAAGATATTCGTAAAGCCTTTCGCTGAGCGCTTTTTCTATAATGGCAAGCCCCATCCCGGACCCCGCTTTCAGCAATCCCGATATGAGATTGCGGTTGGCGTCCACGTATTCTATAACTATGCTCACGAACTTGTCGAAATACTCCCGACTGCCTGCGTCGTAATTTTTCAGCTTATCCGCCATACTGTCTGCAAGCTGACGGAAACGGAATTTCAAAAGATCGTATTTGTCGGCAAAATAATTGTAAAAAGTCGCCCTCGGCACCAAGGCTTTCACACAGATTTCCTGGACCGATATCGCCCCGAATTCCTTTTCCTCCATCAATTCCCGAAGCGCCTTTCCGAGTGCGGCATAATTCTTTTTGGTAGCTACCGTCTGCTTCCTTTGAGTGGCGTCTTTCATCATTCCTTACCTCTCGGATACGTTTTTTATATCTTAACACAAATTCCCTAAAGCGTCAAATTTTTTACATTTGTCAACTTTTGTCCTTTTCGCCGCACGATACGACGATAAAAATATATATCGATAAAAATCTTGTTTTGGGTTATCGTATACCTTATTTAGGAAACCTATTAACGTATTTTTATGTAAAAAGCAATTTTTAATCCGTCTCATTTGTCTTATTGTCTTTACCCTGCCGTCAAACTTTTATGAAAGGATATTTATATTAGTGTCCGGCAATGTTTGCCCCTTTCGGACCGCCGAAGGATTTTCCGTTTCCCAAGTCGGTTTCAGAACTTGACTTTAGTATGGTATTTATTTATAATAGTAAAGGTTATATTCTAAAATAATTTACGATAACAACTATATTTACGGAGGTTCAGATGAGTAAGAAAATGACCATTGACGGGAATACAGCCGCCGCACACGTTGCTTATGCGTTCAGCGAAGTAGCGGCAATATATCCCATTACCCCTTCCTCCCCCATGGCGGAAAACTCCGACGAGTGGGCCGCTCAAGGCAGGAAAAATATGTTCGGACAGGAATTGCGTATTGCGGAAATGCAGTCCGAAGCCGGTGCCGCCGGCGCCGTTCACGGTTCTCTGTGCGCGGGCGCTTTGACCACCACCTTTACGGCTTCTCAGGGCTTGCTCCTTATGATTCCGAATATGTATAAAATCGCCGGCGAACTGATGCCCTGCGTATTCCACGTTTCGGCAAGAGCCCTCGCAGCTCACGCCCTCAACATTTTCGGCGACCACGCCGACGTTATGGCTTGCCGTCAGACCGGTTTCGCGATGGTCTGCTCCAACTCCGTTCAGGAAGTTATGGACCTTGCGCTGGTTTCTCACCTCGCCACTCTGAAAGCCAAAGTTCCTTTCCTGCACTTCTTCGACGGTTTCCGTACCAGCCACGAAGTCAGCAAGATAGACGCCATCGATTACGAAGATATGGCTAAACTCGTGGATATGAAGGACGTAAGAGATTTCAAGAACAGAGCCCTCAACCCCGAACATCCCATTCAGAAAGGTACCGCTCAGAACGGAGATATTTATTTCCAGAACAGAGAAGCCTGCAACGTTTACTATGAAAAAGTTCCCGCAATCGTGGAAGACTGCATGAAACAGGTGGAAAGCATCACCGGCAGAAAATACAACCTCTTCGATTACTACGGAGCGCCCGACGCCGACAAGATTATCATAATGATGGGTTCGGGATGCGAAGCCTGCGAAGAAACCGTCGATTACCTCAACGCAAGAGGAGAAAAGACCGGTCTTATCAAGGTCAGACTTTATCGTCCTTTCGACGTAGCCAAACTCGCCGCCGCCATACCTTCCACGGTTAAGTACATCACCGTCCTCGACCGTACCAAGGAACCCGGCTCTCTCGGCGAACCTCTCTACCTCGACGTATGCGCCGCTCTCCGCGGAAAGGATTACGTTATCCTCGGCGGACGTTACGGTATGGGCAGCAAGGAATTCAACCCCACTATGATAGCTTCCGTTTACGCCAATATGGGCGGAGCCAATAAGGATCACTTCACCGTGGGTATCGTGGACGACGTCAGCAACACCTCCCTCCCCGCAGGCGAATTCGTCAACGCCGCTCCCGAAGGAAGCATCTGCTGCAAGTTCTACGGTCTCGGCAGCGACGGTACCGTCGGCGCCAACAAGAACTCCATTAAAATCATCGGTGACCACACCGACAAATACGCTCAGGGATACTTCCATTACGACTCCAAGAAGTCCGGCGGTATCACCATAAGCCACCTGCGTTTCGGCGACAAACCCATAAAGAGCAGTTATCTTATCGACCACGCCGACTTCGTGGCTTGCCACTGCCCGAGCTATATTTACCGTTACGATATGCTCAGCGATCTTAAAGAAGGCGGAACCTTCCTCCTTAACAGCATCTGGACCGCGGAAGAAATGGATAAGGAACTCCCCGCTCCCGTCAAGAACGCCATCGCCAAAAAGCACATCAAGTTCTACACCCTCGACGGTAACAAAGTTATCGCCAGCATCGGAGCCACCAAGGGCGTCAATACCGTTATGCAGGCGGCTTTCTTCAAACTGACCGAAGTTATCCCCTACGCTCAGGCCGAAGAATATATGAAACAGGCTATCAAGAAGACCTACGGCAAGAAAGGCGACGCCGTCGTCAATATGAACTACGCCGCAGTGGACGGAGCCATCGCAAACCTCATCGAAGTGAAATACCCCGAAAGCTGGGCTACCACTACCGAAGGCGCTCCCATGGTCACCGTTAAGGGCGACGACTACTTCAAGAACGTAGTCAATCCCATCCTTTGCCAGAAAGGCGACACCCTGCCCGTAAGCGCGTTCAACGCAGACGGCTCGGTACCCGTAGGAACCACCAAGTACGAAAAACGCGGAACCGCGGTTAAAGTTCCTTCCTGGGACATCACCAAGTGCATACAGTGCAACCGTTGCTCTTTGGTCTGCCCGCACGCCGCTATCCGTCCGGTATTGAAGAAACCCGCTCAGATTGCCGACGCTCCCGCAACCTTCGTAACTGCGGAAATCAAAGCTCCCGCCAAACTCAAGGAATACCGTTTCAGAGTACAGGTCAGCCCGTACGACTGCACCGGATGCGGAAGTTGCGCCAACGTCTGCCCCGCCAAGGAGAAAGCTCTCACCATGGTTCCCGTTGCCGAAGCTATCGAAAAGGAAGCCGCCAACTGGGATTACTTCGAAGCTCTCCCCGAAAACGACAAAGTTTACAGCTTCAACAGCGCTAAGGAAACCATGTTTGCCAAACCTCTGTTCGAATTCAGCGGAGCTTGCGCAGGCTGCGGAGAAACTCCTTACGTCAAACTCGTAACTCAACTTTTCGGCGACAGAATGATTATCGCCAATGCGACCGGCTGCTCCTCCATTTACGGCGGAAGCGCACCCACCTGTCCTTACACGGTAAACGACGCAGGACACGGACCCGCTTGGGCTAACTCCCTGTTCGAAGACAACGCCGAATTCGGTTACGGAATGAACCTCGCTTACGTTCAGAGAAGAGCAAAACTCAAAGAAAACGTCCTCGCTCTGAAGGAAAAATTCGCCGACTTTGCCGAAGGCGCCGAAGCTTGCCAGAGCTGGATAGACAATATGGAAGACGCCGAAGGCAGCAAGGAAAGCGCGGCAAAACTGATTGCCGTAGTGGAAAAATGCAACGGATGCGGATGCGAAGCCGACGACCTTTGCAAAGCTATTCTCGAAGAAAAAGACTGCCTGGTCAAGAAATCGGTATGGATTTTCGGCGGTGACGGATGGGCTTACGACATCGGTTACGGCGGCGTGGACCACGTTCTTGCTATGGGCGAAGACGTCAACATCCTCGTCCTCGACACCGAAGTTTACTCCAACACCGGCGGACAGGCCAGCAAATCCACTCCTACCGGCTCTATCGCCAAATTTGCCGCAAGCGGAAAGAAGACCAAGAAGAAAGACCTCGGTATGATGGCTATGAGTTACGGTTACGTTTACGTAGCTCAGATCAACCTCGGTTCCAACCCCGAACAGGCCGTCAAAGCGTTCAAGGAAGCCGAAGCTTACCACGGACCTTCCATCATCATCGCTTACGCTCCCTGTATCAACCACGGTATCAATATGTCCAACTCCATCGCCGAAATGAAGAAGGCGGTCGACAGCGGATACTGGTCGATGTACCGTTACAATCCCACCCTTGCCGACAAAGGAGAGAACCCCTTCATCCTCGACAGCAAGGATCCCGTCAGCGATTACAAGGCTTTCCTCGCAGGCGAAACCAGATACGCTTCTTTGAAGAAACTCTTCCCCGAACAGGCGGAAAAACTCTTCGATATCAACGAAAAAGAAGCCGCAGAACGCAGAGAAAGATACAAGGCTATGGCCAAGAAAGACTAATCGCGGCATTTACCGACAAAAGAAAGGACCCGAAACTCGGGTCCTTTTTATTGCCTGTTTATTTATAACGAATATGACCTATTATTAGTATTTTAATTGTTTTTCAAGCGGTTTTCCAAAAGAGCGACGCAGAATTTTATTATACCGAGACAAGGACGGGAAGCGTAATACTCTTCGGTTCTTTCGCTCGGCACGGCTGAATACGTCGCTCCGCATTCTTCCAACAGTTCGGCGCAGTTTATATGAGCAAATTCTTTTACGAACTCGTCCATGATTTCCTTCCCTTTTTCGTAAGCTACGGGTTTTTGCTCGGGGGTAGTCCATTTTTCAATTAAACCCGTTATCATTAACGTTCCGCTCAACGCTCCGCATATACCTCTCGTCGCGCATATTCCCGCGCCGAAACAAGCGCTCACAGCCAACGCCTCTTCTTCGGTAAGTCCGACTTCCGAGGCAAAGGCCCCGACCACCGACTGGGCGCAGCTATAACCTTTATAAAACAATTCTTCGGCTTTTTTGACGCTCATTACGCTTCCTCCGTCGTTTTTCGAATCGCCATAATTATATCATAAATTAAAGGAATAAAATTATAATTTATTAAGAATAATTAAAGCAAATTATCTTAAACTTAAGTCAACCGGTAAAAAAGTGTTGTGTTGTTTGTTCCTTTTTGAATAATCCGTCCTTCGGGACGGATTTATTCTTTGTAAAGTTATCTTTCGGTAAACGATTTACCTTCTTTCGGTAAAATAACAAAATTTTTCCCTCGAAAAACGGGTATTGAGTTGTAAAAAGTGATATAATCGGATTATGAAACCTAAAAAAATGATAAAAAACGCCCCGCACCCTAAGGGATTCTGGGGCAAACTTATGCTCAACGCAATGAATAAAGGCCATTCGGCTTTGTCGGAATGGGGATTGTCTTTCCTGCCCCAAAAAACCTTTACCGACGCCTGCGACGCGGGAAGCGGCGGCGGAGCCAACGTAAAACGGTTGACTTTGCTTTGCGAAGGTAAAGTTTACGGAATAGACCCGAGCAACCTTGCCTTGAAAGAAAGCGCAAAACTCTGCCGTAAGGAAATAAAAGCAGGGAAAGTCGAATTCCTGCAAGGGTTATCGTCTTCCCTGCCTTTTGCCGACGGCTCCCTGTCTTTAGTTACCGCTTTCGAAACGGTTTATTTCTGGGAAGATATTTCCTTAAGTTTTAAGGAAATACACAGAGCGCTATACGACGGAGGCGTTTTTTTAATCGTCAACGAACTTTCCGAGAACGAACCCGACAAATACGCCGAACTTAAAAAGATAATCGATATAACGATATATTCTCCCGAAAAACTTTCTTCCCTTCTCAAAAAAGCCGGTTTTTCTGAAATTTCCGCATATACCGAAAAAGACTGGATTTGTCTTCTCGCAGTAAAATAAGGAGTATTTATGATATTTTATTTTTCCGCAACGGGCAACTGCCTGGACGTAGCAAAACGTCTTGCCTCCTCCCTCGACGAAAAACTTTACGACGTCGCCGCCCTGAACAAAAAGGGAGAATATTCCTTTGAAAAATCTCACGGGGAAAGCGTGGGACTGATTATTCCCGTTTACTACGGAGGTATTCCTCTGCCCTTGAGCGAATTCCTCCGTAAATTTTCCTGCGGCACCGACCTTCCTTACGTTTATGCCGTTTTCACTTACGGCGGAAGCATAGGCGGAGCCGACTACCGTCTGAAAAAGCTCCTCGATGACGTCAATATCCCTTTGCACGCGGTTTTCGGTCTCAAATATCCCGACAATTTTCTTCCGCTTTTCAATCCCGAGAACGAGGGGACCTGTAAAAAAATTATCGCATCGGCTCATTCGGAAACAGAAAAAATCGTCGAGAAAATTATTTCAAGGCAGCATACCTCGCTTCTTTCTTCTATAGCGGGACGGATATATTCGTTTTTTTCCTATCCGTTTTATCTCAGAGGGCGTAAAACTTCGCCTTTCTATGCTACCGACGCCTGCTTAAATTGCGGTCTTTGCCAGAAAATCTGTCCCGAAAACGCCATTTCTCTTGCTTCGGGAAAACCTCGGTGGACCAAAGACAAGTGCGCTCTTTGTCTCGGTTGCATCAACCGTTGTCCCGTAAAGGCTATCCAGTACGGAAAGGTCACCGAAAAACGACGCCGCTACGTAAATCCGATACTTTTGAATAAAGAAGACTAAAGAAAAACTCTTTCTTTACTTTCCTTTACAAGCAGGGGCGTCCTTTATACTTGACTTTTTTGCGGTATTATAGTACTATTTTTTTAATTTTAATATATAATTTAGCGAAAGACTACGGAGGTATGATGAGATACAAAACCAGAGGAACCTGTTCGTCCTATATCGATTTCGAAATTAACGAAGGAGTGCTTACCGACGTAAAATTCGGCGGAGGATGCAGCGGAAATACTCAAGGCATCGCTTCCCTCGTAAAAGGTATGAAAGTGGACGACGTTATAGAAAAACTCAAAGGTATCCGTTGCGGTTACCGCGCGACGAGTTGTCCCGACCAGTTGGCGAAAGCTCTCGAAGAAGCTAAAAATTCTTAAAAATGAAAGTTCTGAACGCAGGCAGCCGCTATTTTAACAGATATCTGTTGGTTTTAAGCGACGGATACTGCCTTATCGATACCGGATACAAGTGGGAATATCCGAAATTTTGCGAAAAACTCCAAAAACTCGGCGTTCGGAAAGAAGAAATAAAATACGTTATAATAACCCACGCTCATTCCGATCACGTCGGTTTCCTGAAGGAAATGTTGGCTGACGTTTCTCCCAAGGTTATTTACAATCCCGCGCAAAAAGCCCGTTTAGAGGCAGGGAAAAACAATATAGACGTATTCGTTAGTAATTTCCCTTCCCTTATCGGAAGCTGGGGCAGTATAATGTTCGTGGACAAAACTCAGTGTTTTCCCGCAATCAAGACCGACTCTTTCATTTCCTATCAACAAAATCCTCTTACCGAATACGGGATAGAGTTGATTCCTCTTGCGGGACACACCGACGCAGACCTTGCCGTAAAGGTGGGCAGTATGCTTTTCTGCGGCGATATCTGTATGAACGCTTTTCCTGCTTCGGCACATTTTCCGCTGTGGCTGGAAAACAAATACGTTCTCCTGGAAAACTGGGAAAAAATCCTCGCTCTTCCCGACGTAGCCACCGTTTACCCTTCCCACGGCAAACCTTTCGACGTAAAAGAATTACGGAAAGACATAGAAGTATGGCGTACGAAAGGCGTTTTTAAGCTCTTCAAAAAGAAAAAAAATCAAATCTGAAATATTGAAAAAAGCGGTATCGAAACCGCCTTTTTTTATTATATTTTCAACGGAGTCATCAAAGATGAAAATATCTTTTCAGCTCTCCGAGAATGTGTTTTCTGCCGATAATCAGAGTTATTAAAAAAATCGCCCCCGAAAAAGCCGAAACGGCTATACTCGGCCATTTGACGCTTAAGTCGAGGATAAAAGCCGCGCAAACGGGAATTATGCCGAGTATCGCCACTACCGCAAGGCTCATCATCACCAACCTCGCCTGACGGCGGTTTATGGCAATATAGGCGCAAAGCAAGACTTCGCTGCAAAAATATACCACGGGCAGCCAGGTTATGAAAATAAAATGGTTACCGCCTGCCGTAAGTCTTACCGCAATGAAAAGTAAGGTAAGCGCTATCGTCTGCCCGAAAATTCTTGCCGTAAAATGCCCCTGCGCTATAATGGTAAAACGGATACAGTACCAGCCGTAAACCAGACTCACGAGGACTATTATGCTCCAAAGAAACTTTTCGTTTCGGGCTAAATTTACGGCAAGACAGACTATGGTGATTACCGCGGCTATGAGAAAGTAGATTTTTCCGAACCAGTCGGGCTGAAAACGCTTGATTTTCGCTTTCGGAAACGCCATCGCTTCGGTCTCGGGATTGCCTTCGAGCTTTCCGTGGCAAAGAGGACAAACGTCGGTTTTACAGTTGACCGTAACTTTACACTCTTTACAGTACATCGCTTTCCTCCCTGAAGTTTGAAACGACTTTCACCTCTCCGCATTCCTCGCTGAGCATACGGCAAAACGTTTTCTCTATCTCCGTACTTATAAGTTTCCTCGTAAAGGACAACAAGGTTACTCCGTTATAACTTATCACGCCCAAATTTACGGGAGTACGTTCGTTGCAGTTTAAGTTGAACAGAAAATTCCTTACCCTTTCCCCGTCCTCGAGTTTTACTTCGCCGAGGTTGGAAATTATCATCGTCTGTTTGGATTTCGGGGACAGTTCACGGCTGATTCTGGAAATAAATCCTTTTATCAAAAGCGGCATATAGCGTAACAAAGGAAGTTTATCCATAAGAGAAGAAAAACTCAGCTTGATCTGTAACTCCTCTTCGGTAAGCTGAGAAGCGAGTTGCTCTTTCATTACCGATATAAAATTGTCGAAAGTGCGTTCGGTATCTCTCGGAATAGGACATTTTGCAAAATTAGTAAAATTAAACATCGTTCCCGAGGGGAATTTTTTACGTAAATTGACGGGAATAAACGCCACGAAATCTTCTTTAACGTCTTTCGGGTCGTAACAAAGGCTTACCGAAAACATAGCCAGTGCGGCAATAAAAACGGTAACCGAACAGCCGTGTCTCCTCGCCGCTTCCAACAGTTTTTCTGTGGAAACTTCGGCTTGTATAAGTCCGAAACCTTCATAAAAAAACTGTTTCCCCTTGGGGCGGAAAGCGCTTCCTCCCGCCATTTTGTTTATACCTTTTCCGAGTTCGATTTTTTTGTAATATTTTTTGAAAGCGTCCTCGGTTTCTTCTTCAAGTATCGGCTTCGACACCGTCATTACGTTATCCCTGGAAAAAGAATTGTTTGCGGCTTTGAAATAATAATACAGGACGCTTTTGAAAAACTCCAACGCCCCCGTACCGTCGCATAAACCGTGGAAAAAATCTATAAAAATTTTATTTCCGTAAAAAGTCGTGCGGAAAAGATAATATCTGTTGTGACGAAAATTGAGAATTTTTAACAAAATACCGTCGTCTTCTTCTACGAGAGGCGCACGGTTGTTTTCGTCCAGATAATGACGGAAAAGTCCGTGTTTTAACTCCACTTTGAAGTAAGGAAATCGCTCCAAAGCCGAATTTACCGCAATACGGAGATAAGTCTTATTGACTTTCTCTTTCAATTCGGCTCCTATACGGTAAAGACTCTGCGTGCGCAGAGTTATTACCATAGGATAAATCATTCCCGAATTGTCCAGACGGTACCACTTGGCTTTCGGTTTATTTGCCATTTCCGTTCCTTATGCGTTCGTCTATGGCTTCGGCTGCTCTCTTTCCCGCTCCCATAGCGAGTATTACCGTCGCCGCTCCGCTCACCGCGTCGCCTCCTGCGTAAACTCCGTCCTTGCTGGTAAGTCCCGCTTCGTCCACGATGATACCTCCCCATTTCTGGACTTCCAGCCCCGGGGTGGAATTCTTTATAAGCGGATTGGGAGAAGTCCCTATGCTCATAATAACCGTGTCCACGTCTATAACGAAATCGCTGTCGGGAATAGTTACCGGACGACGACGACCGCTTGCGTCGGGTTCGCCGAGAGTCATTTTGTTGCAACGTATTCCCTTGACGAAATAGTTTTCGTCGCCGAGTATTTCCACCGGATTAGTGAGAAGGCGGAAAATTATCCCTTCTTCCTTGGCGTGTTCCACCTCTTCCTTTCGGGCGGGAAGTTCCTCTTCCGACCTGCGGTAAACTATATAAACTTCCTCCGCTCCCAGTCTGAGCGCGCAGCGGGCGGCGTCCATAGCCACGTTGCCTCCGCCGACGACGGCTACCTTTTTACCTCTCCTTACGGGCGTGTCGTACTCGTCTAAGTAGGCTTTCATAAGGTTTATTCTCGTCAGAAATTCGTTAGCCGAAAATACTCCGTTGAGATTTTCTCCCGGTATATTCATAAATTTCGGCAAGCCCGCTCCGCTTCCGATAAATACCGCTTCGAAGTCGGCAAGTATTTCGTCCACGGTAAGCGTTTTACCTATTACGGTATTGGTTTTTATCTCCACTCCTAAACTCGAAAGGTTATCTATCTCCTGCCTTACTATGGCTTTCGGGAGCCTGAATTCGGGTATTCCGTAAACCATTACTCCTCCGGGCGTATGTAAAGCTTCGAACACGGTAACTTCGTAACCTTTTTTTGCAAGCGCCCCGGCACAGGTAAGAGAAGCAGGCCCCGATCCTATCACGGCCACCTTATGACCGTTGGAGTCGGATTTAGTCGGCTTTTCGTTAAGGGCAAGGTGTCTGTCGGCAACATACCTTTCCAACCTTCCTATCGCGACGGGTTCGCCTTTTATGCCTCTTACGCATTTAGCTTCGCATTGCGTCTCCTGCGGACAAACTCTGCCGCAGACTGCCGGAAGCGAACTCGTGCGCGCGATTATTTCGTACGCTCCTTCGAAATCCCTCTCGACTATCTTTTTTACAAACGCCGGTATGTCTATCTGAACGGGACAACCGCCGACGCAGGGCTTATGACGGCAGTTAAGACACCTCTTGGCTTCGGCAACCGCCGTTTCTTCGTCGTAACCCGTTTCTACGGGTAAAAAATCTCTCGCTCTTTCCGCAGGATCCCTCGTGGGCATCGAGTGTTTTTTCATAACGTCGGTCATTATTTCACCTCCTGACGGAAAAGATTGCAGACCTTTTCCCTGTGTCCTATTTCGTCGGAACGGAATTTTGCCGAACTTTTTATCGCCTCGTCGAAATCCACTTTATGCCCGTCGAACTCGGGTCCGTCCACGCAGGCAAATTTGGTTTCGCCTCCCACGGTTATGCGGCAGCCTCCGCACATTCCCGTGCCGTCCACCATAACCGGATTCATACTGACTACCGTCTTGATACCGTATTTTTCGGTAAGACGGCTAACGAATTTCATCATTACAAGCGGACCTATGGCTATCACTTCGTCGTAGTTTTCTCCGCTTTTTATCAGTTTTTCCAAGGCGTCGGTTACCAGCCCTTTCTCTCCGTAACTTCCGTCGTCGGTCATAATAACGTATTTTGCCGAACAGGAAGAAAATTCCTTTTCGAGAATGACCAATTCCTTATTCCTGAACCCTACCACCGAATGAACCTCCGTTCCGTTTTCGGCAAGTTTCTTGGCTACGGGGTAAGCTATGGCGCACCCTACGCCGCCGCCCACTACCGCTACTTTCTTCAGCCCGTCCAGTTCCGACGGGCGACCCAAAGGTCCTACGAAATCTTCTAAAAATTCGCCTTCTTTCTTATGATTGAGCTTTTCTGTGGTTCCGCCCACTATCTGAAAAATAATGGTAACCGTACCTTTTTCTCTGTCGTAATCGGCTACGGTAAGGGGTATCCTTTCCCCCTTTTCGTCCACTCTCAATATGACGAACTGCCCCGGCAGGGCTTTAGCCGCCACGAGCGGAGCTTCGATTTCCAACCGTGTGACGGTAGGATTGAGTTCCTCTCTTTTCAATATCTTAAACATATACCTCTCCGAGTTGCCCGTTTATTGACGGGATAATTTCTTTTGTAAGGTTTTATAGAAACTGTCGTTACCGCTTCTTATAAATCTGATTTTTCTTGTGCCTGTCTTCAAAGTCACCGCTTGACGGGCGGAAATTTCCGTCACCGTTTTGCCGTCCAAGCTCAGGACGGAATTGCCTTCCACGGTTAAAGTTATGACGTCTTTCGACCCCACGACCAACGGTCTTGACAACATGGAATGAGCGCAGATAGGGGTTACGACGAGATTTTCCGCCGTAGGCACCATCAGCGGACCTCCCGCAGAAAGGTTATACGCGGTGGATCCCGTGGGCGTAGCCACTATTATTCCGTCGGCTCTTATCCTGGTGACTTCCTGTCCGTTTATTCCCACGCTTACGTTGAGAATATGCGGCTTGTCCCCTCTGTAAAGTACCGCTTCGTTGATACCGCAAAGCGACTTATCTTCGAAACAAGCTTCCAGAGTGATTCGTTCTTCCGTTAAATATTTTCCCTCAAGGCAATCTTTCAGAATACTTATCGTATCTTCCGGCTCCGCCGCCGCAAGGTATCCGACGTGTCCTAAATTGATACCCAAAACGGGGATTTCCTTTTCCGACAGCAATCCCAAAGCGTTGAGAATGGTTCCGTCTCCTCCGAAAACCAACGCAACGTCGGCAGGGAAGTCGTCTTCCGCTTCGGGGAGAAGTCCTAAGTCGGAGAGTTTACCTCCCGCCCTGCATTCCGCTCCCGATGCGGTCAGAAATTCGTACGCTTCTTTTACCAACGTACGGCAACGGCTGTTTTCGGGATTGCCGAGAAAGAGAAAATTTTTCATAAAATATCAGTTACATCTGTAAACCCAACCGAATTCATCGGGCAGTCTGCCGTTCTGAATACCGGTTATGGTATCGTATGCGTAACGGGAAATCGGTCCCATTTCGTTATTGTTGACTATAAGATCTTCGCCTTTATAATGCAATACGCCTACGGGAGAAATAACCGCCGCCGTGCCTGTTCCGAAACTTTCGTTCAGGCGTCCTTCTTTCTGCGCCTTAACCACTTCGTCCACCGAAATACGTCTTTCTTCCACTTTGTAGCCGGCTTTCTCCAGAACCTCAATGGTACTTCTGCGGGTAATGCCGTGCAGAATACTTCCCACCAGCGCAGGAGTAATAACCACTCCGTCGATAACGAAAAAGATGTTCATTGCACCCACTTCTTCGATATATTTTCTATCCTTTCCGTCCAGCCACAATACCTGGTCGTAACCTTTTTTGTTTGCGAGTTCGCCGGCAAGAAGGCTGGCTGCGTAGTTACCCATACATTTACATTCTCCCGTGCCTCCGAGAGGAGCTCTGACGTATTCTTCCTCTATCATTATTTTCGTGGGAGCAAGTCCGTGGGCGTAATAGCTTCCTACCGGAGAAAGGATAACGTAGAAAATATAATTGTGCGCGGCGTGCACGCCCAGCGCTTTGTCGTTGGCTATCATCGTGGGACGGATATAAAGAGCGGTCCCCGGGTCGGTAGGTATCCAGTCGCTGTCGATAAGGACGAGTTCCTTGATACATTCCACCATTTTTTCCCCGTCGAAAGTGGGCATGGAAAGTCTTTCGGCGGATTTGTTCATTCTGCGCATATTGTCGTAAGGACGGAACATCGTTATTTTGCCGTCGGCGTCCTTATACGCTTTCAACCCTTCGAAAATTCCCTGTCCGTAATGCAATACGTTGGTACAAGGGTCCATGCTGAAATCGGCGTAGGGGACGATTTCCGGTTCGTTCCATTTCCCGTCGGAATAGGTCATAACCAGCATATGGTCGGTAAAATACTTGCCGAAACCTAAATTCTTGTAGTCGGGTTTCTGTTTTTTCTGTTTCGTAAGCGTTATTTTCATTTTTTACCTCCGTTAAATAACGAATTAGTGTATTTTATAAATTTTGTTTCGCCGAAGGAAACTTCGGCTTTCCCTGCGGTAAGAGCGGATATAAGGTCGGCAGCTTTCCCTTCACACCCCGTCGGTATCGCAAAATATATCTTTGCTCCCGAAGAAAAATCCGTTCCCGTAACCGTCCCCAAAGCGTTGAGCTTGTCGGCAGTCGGTCGGTAAAGAGCGTAATCCACTTCCACGAAACCTGTTCGGCTTTCTTTGTAAAGAGCTTTTTCGGCTTTATCGGCAACTAACGAGGCGCTTTCGGCGTAACTTGACGTAAGTCCGCTCGCTCCGAGTTTTATGCCGCCGAAATATCTCGTCACCACGCAAGCCACGTCGGTCAGACCTTTACGCTTCAGCGTTTGCAGAATAGGTTGCCCCGCCGTACCCTGCGGTTCTCCGTCGTCGGAAAATTTCTGTTCCCCGCTGCGGGTTATCACGGCGTAACAGTTATGCGTGGCGTCGGAAAATTCCTTCGCCGTCCGTTTTACGAAATCCATTCCCTCGTCATAAGAGTTTATTCCTTTTATTCTGCCGATAAAAACGGATTTTTTTATTTCGTAACGGGCTTCCTCGCTTCCTTCGACGGTCAGATATTCCATTACAGAACCTTAACCCTTATATGCACCTTTTTGCCTTTGTGAAGGATAAACCCGTTATTGAACTGACTGTCGGTGAGTTCGGCTCCGTACCCCGTCACCACGTCGTCGTTTATCTTTACTCCGCCGCCGTCTATGAGACGTTTGGCTTCGCCTTTGCTTTTGGCTATATTGAGTTGACACAGTACGTCCACCACGTTGCGACTTTCCAGCGTAACTTCCATCGTGGGCATTGCGTCTTCGTCTCCCGAAAAAGCGCCTTTTGCCTGAGCTGCCGCTTTTTCCGCTTCCTCTTCGCCGTGAACTATCTTGGTGACTTCGTAAGCAAGACGCTCTTTGGCTTTGTTCATTCTTTCGTCCATATAAGCGGTAAGTTCGTTGATTTCCGCCATATCCATAAAGGTCAGGAAACGCATGCATTTATTGACGTCTGCGTCGTCCACGTTGCGGAAATACTGATAAAATTCGTAAGGAGTGGTTTTCTGCGGGTCCAGCCATACCGCTCCTTTCTGGGTCTTGCCCATTTTCTTTCCTTCCGAAGTGGTCAGAAGTTCGAAAGTCATGGCAAATGCCGCTTTCCCTTCCTTTCTCCTTATGAGGTCGGCGCCGGCAAGAATGTTCGACCACTGGTCGTCGCCGCCGCACTGTAAAAGACACCCGTATTTTTGGCACAGCACCAGAAAATCGTAACTCTGCATCAGCATATAGTTGAATTCGAGGAAACTTAATCCCTTTTCCATACGCTGTTTGAAACACTCCGCCGACAACATACGGTTTACCGAGAAATGCACTCCTATGTCTCTTATGAAATCCACGTAATTGAGGTTGAGAAGCCAGTCTGCGTTATTGACCATAACCGCCGCGTTCTCTCCTTCGAAGCTGAAAAATCTTTCCATCTGTTTTTTGAAACAGGCGCAGTTATGGGCGATGGTTTCTTTAGTCATCATTCCCCTCATATCCGTCCTGCCCGAAGGGTCGCCTATCATAGCCGTACCGCCGCCTATCAGAACTATGGGTTTGTGTCCTGCCTTCTGCATATGGCTCATAGCCATCAGAGCAAGGAAGTGACCTACGTGCAAACTGTCGGCTGTGGGATCGAACCCGATATAAAAGGGTACCGATTGTTTTCCGAGAAGTTCGTACAATTCGTCTTCGTAAACGGTTTGCTTTATAAATCCTCTTTCTCTGAGGATATCCATTATGTTAGGCATTTTTTCCTCCGCCGTAAAATATATTAACTAATATTATATTGTTAAAGTCGTATTTTTGCAACTATAATAACCGAAGTCGGGCATTTTAATGAAGTCGTCGAAAAAGGTCGTAAAAACTCTCCTTCCCGAAATAAGTTAAATTCCCTTGCGGGGATATCGGCGTTTATGATAATATAACAATATGAAAAAATATTACAGCCCTTTCAAGGAATATTCCAAACATAAATCCTTCCACCCTTTCTACCGTTGTCTGAGAGGATTGGTGCGATTGTTTTTCCCGAAAAACGAATTTATATGGAAAACCGAAAAACCTGCCGAAAACGAACCGGTGTTCTTCGTTTGCAACCATACGAAAATTTACGCTCCCGTATATTTCCTCTTGCAAAAGAAAACCGTCCGTCCGTGGGCAAATTACTATTTTTGCTTTTACAAGGAATGTTGGCAGCATCTTAAAAATAACGTTTTAAGCGGAAAAAGGAAAAAACTTAAACCTTTAGGATTTTTACTGACCCCTCTGATAGTCAAAACGTTCCGCGCGTTGGAACCCATCCCCGTTTACCACAAGTCTTCCAAAGTTATGGAAACCTTCGAAAAAAGTATTTTCACTATGGAAGAAGGGGTTGCCCAGGTGGTTTTTCCCGAACGCACCGAAAATCAGGTCAACCGTTACGTTTACGAATTCAACGCAGGCTTCCCGTTGGTTGCCGAGATGTATTACAAGCAAACCGGCAAAAAACTTAAATTTTATCCCGTTTATTGCGCCGAAAAACTCCGCACTTTCGCCGTAGGAGATCCGATAGAATATAATCCCGACGTCCCTATGAAACTGCAACGCAAACAAATCTGCGTTTATCTCCAGGATAAAATAAAGGAACTCGGCGACAGTCTGCCCGAACACGAACCCGTGCTTTACGGTTAAATCCGTCTTTATGAACACAAAAAACCTCCCTTGTCGGGGAGGTTTTTATTAAAGAAAACTACTTTTTCCGAGCGATTTTTTCCCTTTCTTTTTTCATCGGTCTGACGGCGTTCAGAATGGCGATAAAACTTACGCCTACGTCGGCAAATATCGCTAAAAACATACTCGCTATCCCGGCAAGGCTTAAAGCCATTACCGCAACCTTTACGGCTATGGAAAAAATAATGTTTTCCCTTGCTATGCGCATTGTTCTGCGACTGATTTTAACGCCGTCGGCAACGAGGGACGGGTCGTTTTTCATAAGCACCACGTCTGCGCTTTCCACCGCCGCGTCGCTTCCGTTGTCGCCCATAGCTATCCCTACGTCGGCGGAAGCTATGCTCGGAGCGTCGTTTATTCCGTCTCCCACAAAAGCCGCCTTTACTCCGCCTTTTTTCAGTTCCTCGAAATATAAAGCTTTATCCGCGGGCAATAATTCGCCGTGATATTCGCAAAAACCGAGATTTTCCGCAACTCTTTTACATTCTTTTTCTGCGTCTCCGCTCAGTATTACCGTCCGATTTATACCGACTGCAGCGAGTTTTTCGGACACGGTTTCCGCCTCTTTGCGGATGGCGTCACGCAAAACTATACTCCCGATATAACGTCCGTTTTCGGCAAAATAAACCACGCTTCCGCCTTCGCTTCTTTCTATTTCCACTCCGTTTGAAGCGAGAAAAGCGGCGTTCCCGGCAAGATAACTGTTTTCTCCGTATTTTGCCACCACGCCCTTACCGCCTCTTTCCTCGAAAACGTCGGGGCGTGCTCCGTTATAATTTTCTCCCACTATGGCTTTTGCAAGCGGATGATTGCTGTCACATTCTGCAATACGGGCTTTTTGCATAAATTCCTTTTCGTCGATTTTATAAGGATTTATTTTTTCAATAACAAAACGCCCTTCGGTAAGAGTTCCCGTTTTATCGAAAGCAACCGCCTGTATTTTGCTCAATTCCTCCATATAGTGACTTCCTTTAATAAGGATACCTTTTCCGGAAGCTATTCCTATCCCTCTGAAAAACGCCAAAGGTACGCTGATTACAAGAGCGCAGGGGCAACTTATTACCAGGAAATTAAGGGCTATGTATATCCACTCGGAATAGTTCCCCGTAATCAAGGACGGTATAAGAGCGATAAGTATCGCCGCCGCAACGACGACCGGAGTATAGATACGGGCAAATTTAGTTATAAACTTTTCGGTGATGGCTTTCTTGGCTTTGCCGCTCTCCACCATTTCCAGTATTCTCGCCACCGTTCCGTCACGGTATTCCCTTTCGCAATATGCCGTCAAAGCACCGTTAAGAACTATACTTCCGCTCAAAACGGCGTCTCCCGCCGCGACGTTTATCGGAGCCGACTCCCCTGTAAGAGCCGATACGTCCAATGCGCTTTCCCCCTCGCAAATAACGCAATCGACCGGCACTCTCTCCCCCGGCTTAATCAAAAGTTTTTCGCCTCTCACTACGCTTTCCGGGTCGGTTTCAATATATTCGCCGTTGCGTTCTACCCTTGCGTACGGGGACCTCATTTCCGCAATACGGGTTATCGAACTACGACTTTTATCTACGGCGTACTCTTCGAACATCTCCCCTACCGTCTTAAGAAGCAATACCGCGATGCCTTCGGCGTACTGCCCCAAGATAAAAGCCCCTACGGCGGCAATTATCATAAGCAGGTTTTCGTCAAACCTGAATTTCACAAGAGTTTTGCAACATTCCCAAAACGGTTCGTAACCTATGATAATCAATGCCGCAATAAACACAATAAGTTCGCTGACCTCGTTTAACGGCGCAACAAGTCCCACTATCAGTAAAGCTAACGTTAAAATTATCTTTATTAAAGGTAAATATTTTTCAAGTTTTGCCATAGACTCCCTCATAACAATTAAATGATTGTTTAATTGTTTTAATAATACATTATATTAAAAAGGTTGTCAAGAATTTACCGCAATAAATTTTTCTCGATAAAAAAAATATTTCTTCATTCGGGAGCAAATGAAAAAAGACCGTCGTAAAACGGTCTTTTTCCGATTTTTGAAAAAGAAAAATTATTCTTCGCTGATAGCTTCCTGGGGGCAAACGCTGGCGCAGGAACCGCAGCTTATGCATTCGTCGGCGTTGATGACGTATTTTCCGTCGCCTGCGCTGATAGCGCTAACGGGGCATTCGCCTTCACAGGAACCGCAGCTGATGCAAGTATCGTTAATTACATATGCCATAATAATCAATCTCCTTATATTTTGGTTTTCTTCATTATACAACGAAACGTACTTCGTGTCAATTCCGAAAAGCTAAATTTTCCTACGATGCGGGAGAAGAGCTAAGTGTAAAAAAGCGTATTCTCTTGACAAAACGGTGCTTAAAGATTATTATAGTTATGCGAAAGCGAAAAAGGCATTTAAGTTTCCGTAGCTCAGTAGGATAGAGCGTCCGCCTCCTAAGCGGAAGGCCGTGGGTTCGACTCCCGCCGGGAACGCCAATACAAACAAAACGACCCCTTCAATGGGGTTTTTTGTTTGCATACGAGATTATTCAGGGAGTCGAACGGGCGGATAGACGGCACAAGAAAATTCAAAGAGCATTGCCGTCGTAGTTGACAGCATAGTATGCTGTCATACCGCCCAGGCCCGTCGGCGAGCGATAGCGAGAGTGCGAGGGACTCCCGCCGGGAACGCCAATACAAACAAAACGACCCCTTCAACGGGGTTTTTGTTTATATAATGATATATTTAAATTGACAAGCATCGGGCATATCTATTTTTATCTTTTATTAATATATGCTTGAAAACTATTTATATAAAATATATAATTTATAATATCAAAATATATTTTGGTAAAAGATTAAATTCTTAATTTAAATATATTAGGATTTCACGCTTGAAGGGAGAGAATATGAATTCTTACGATAAAAAATCTTTATCTGAAATGGATATAAGGACAAAATTCATTACGCCTGCAATCGTTTCTGCCGGTTGGAGTTTATTTTCACAAATACGTGAGGAATATAAAATTACGAATGGCAGAATTATCGCCCGTGGGAAAGTCTGCAAACGAGAAGCCCCTTTGAAAGCGGATTATGTTCTTTTTTACAAACCGAATAAACCGATAGCTGTTATTGAAGCCAAAGACAATAACCATACTATGGCAGACGGTATGCAACAAGCGTTGCAATATGCCGATATGATGAATGTTCCGTTCGTGTTTTCTTCAAACGGTGACGGTTTTGTTTTTCATAACAAGTTCATTACCGAAGGACCTGCCGAGATAAATCTTTCTTTGAATGAATTTCCGTCACCGGAAACTTTATGGAAAATGTATCACGAACAAAACAATATCAGCAAGGTGCAAGATACTGTTATTGATGAGCCGTACTACTCTGATAATCCCGATAAGCAGCCGCGCTATTATCAGATGAACGCAATCAACAAAACCGTTGAAGCTATTGCAAAGGGGCAAAACAGAGTCTTGCTTGTTATGGCAACAGGCACTGGTAAAACTTATACTGCTTTTCAGATTATTTGGCGACTTTGGAAAGCGGGTCTTAAAAAGCGCATTCTTTTCCTTGCCGACAGAACGGCGTTGATTGCGCAGACTTTTACCAATGATTTTGCTCCGTTTAAGGATAAGATGACGTGGGTAACAAAACAAAACATTGATACGGCTCATGAGATATATCTTGCCCTTTATCAGGGGTTGACAGGAGAAGACGAAGATGCCAACAGTTTGTTTAAGCAATTCAGTCCGGGGTTCTTCGATTTAGTTGTCGTTGACGAGTGTCACCGGGGTAGCGCAAAAGCTGACAGTCAATGGCGTGAAGTATTGGAGTATTTTTCCTCTGCCACGCAGGTAGGGCTTACCGCAACGCCGAAAGAAACAAATACTGTTTCCAATATTGATTATTTCGGCGAGCCAATCTATACGTATTCTTTGAAACAAGGTATAGACGACGGATTCTTAGCCCCGTATCGTGTCATTCGAGTGTTTTTTGATAAAGACATCGAGGGTTTTGTTCCTTATGAAGGTCAGCTTGACGACAACGGTGAAGTCATCGACAACCGAGTTTACAACACGACTGATTTTGATAAAAATCTCGTTCTCGAAAAACGAACAAAACTCGTTGCAAAGACCGTCTCCGACTATCTTAAAAAGCACGATTGCAGAATGGATAAGACAATATTCTTCTGTGTCGATCAGGAGCACGCAGACCGTATGCGTCAAGCATTGGTAAATGAAAATGCGGATATGTGTGCGTTAGATTCCCGTTATGTTATGCGTATTACGGCAAATGACGAAGCAGGCGTCAAGCAACTTGATAATTTCAGAAATGTTGAAAAAGAATATCCCGTGCTTGTTACGACTTCCAAATTGCTTTCCACAGGCGTTGACGTTCAGACGGTTAAGTTTATTGTGCTGGATTCCAATATCAGATCCATGACCGAATTCAAACAGATTATCGGTCGCGGCACACGTGTCCGGGAAGACCTCGGAAAAATGTACTTTACGATTTTCGACTTCCGCGATGTTACACGCCTTTTCCATGATCCTGATTTTGACGGTCCGATTGAGCAGCAAGACGATTTTCATCCGAATAAACCCGGAGAAGGACCTGAAAGGCCTCCTGAAATTACGCCTCCGGAACGCGAAAGAAGACAAAAATACGTTCTCGGCGACACTCAGGTTTCTGTCTCTCAAAAGCATGTGCAATATCTTGATAAAAACGGTCATCTGATTACCGAACGTCTTATCGATTATACAAAGCGAAACGTATTGAGCCAGTATGCGGAGATGAACGATTTTCTTGCGGCTTGGAATGCGGCAGAGCGCAAACAAGCAATCGTTGACGAGCTTGAAAAACGCGGTGTGTTCTTTGATGACTTGTGTGACGAAGTCAGTAAGGATTTAGACCCGTTTGATTTGATTTTGCATATCGTATTCGACCAACCGCCGCTGACAAGAAAAGAGCGAGCCGAAAATGTCCGTAAACACAATTACTTTACCAAATACGGAAAGCAAGCCGCAGAGATTTTGGATGCACTTTTGACGAAGTATGCCGATAGCGGTCTGACTGACCTTGAAAACGTGGACGTTTTGAAGGTTGAACCGATTAAGCAATACGGAACACAAGTTTATATTGTGAATACCATTTTCGGCGGGATAGCAAAATTCCGTGAAGCTATCAGAGAATTAGAAAGGGCTATCTACGCGGCATAATAATTTAAGGAGTACTGAAGAAGATGATTGATTTAAATTCAACTATATTTTATAAGGTTAGATTCATGCTTTCTCTGCAAGCCCCCGAACAAGATTTACTTTGGCGTTTAGTTTGTCATATCAAAAATTGGCAAACAAATAAATGGAATAAAAAAGAAAAACTCCTTTCAGATGATGCAAAAGATTGGAGTAGCTTAAAAAAGGGCGGAACAATCTCATCTTTTGACAACAGAACAGTTACAATATCCTCTGCCGTATGTTATGTGCCAGAACCTGCAAAGAATAATATATACTGGGCTTGCCAAATAATCGAGACGCCGTTTTCTGAAAACGGATTCGCCCCCAGAAGATGGGTTACGGAAGTCGGGTATGAGCCCATCGATGAGAATAAAGCGTATTTCTCTTGCGTTATATCGTATAGCGATAGACCGGGCTTCATCGGGGAGTTTGAACCTATGCCTTTACCAAATATTCCAGGATTAATAAAGAAAGTAGTAGATGATAAATTAATCGAATGTTATTGCGGTGTCGATAGAATCTCTATATCGCCTCAAAAAATAGGAGACGGCGGTTGGATGAATTTTTGGGAAAAACTCCAAAGTGAAGAAAGAAATATCCCTTATATTTATATTAGCCCGAAAAATAGTTCTTTGAGCGAAACGGATTGTTTGTATGTAAACCCGGAAAATATAGCAAAAGCTGTAGGTGGAAATGCGCTTGTATTTTATGCCACAAGCAAAGCAGTAACAGATGAAATGAATTTCTTCACCCCCCAAGAATTAGCTTGCTACAATGGAATGATTCGCATTTATTATCCGGGTGTAAAGCCAACTGACGAATTAGACTATACCCGTCATAGATATTTTCACCCTGATCGAATTGAAACAATTGGGGAAAATGCCGTTTGTCAAATACTGCGTCGAGCCCTTGCTCAAGATATGACTGCTTACGATAAATTTTTCCGCATAGATGATTGTCGGGCAAAGGTAGAAGCTAATATTAGGCAAAAGAGATTAAAGGAGCTTCAATCTACACATCAAAAAAAACTGAAAGAAGTCGAAAACGAATCTATAAGCTTGGCGATGGAGGAAGAAGAAAAAAAACTTATAGCAGAAGCTGAAAGAGATCGTTTAAAAGTAGAACTTATTAACCTAAAAGATGAAAATTATAGTCTTACACAACAAAATGAAAGTTATCGGTCTTTTGCACAAGAAAATGCTGCATTAAGGAAAGCCACTTTAAGTAGATTGGACATTAAAAATTATCCGAAAACGTGTAATGACATAGTAAATTATTTTGAAGCAACTTTCGGAGATAAAATTCAATTTACGGATGATGCAAGAAAAACATTAAAAACTTGCACTATAGACTTGTCTGAACTTTGGAAAGCTTTTTTTGCTTTATCAACCGTAATGTGGGATTTGTATTTTACAAAAGGTGGAGACATCTATAAAGAATTTAAAATGCAAACAGGTATTAAAGCGACGCGTGGTGAAGGGTCCATGACAAGAGCTGATGCAAAACTTATGCGCCAATTTGTGACTGATTATAACGGCGAAAGCATCAATATAGAAGCGCATATAACCTATGCCCAGAAAAAACAAAGCATCCACTTTGGATTTTCCGATAAGGATAAAAAAATAATAGTCGGTTCTTGCGGTGACCATAAAGAAGTTTATTCATCGGAAAAGAGAAAATAAGGAGTACATACTATGGCAATGTCCACTATGATAAAATCGCTGGAAGATATAATGCGTAAAGACGCAGGCTTGAACGGCGATGCACAGTATATCGAACAGATCACCTGGCTTTTGTTTTTGAAAGCGTTTGACGCCAAAGAAATGGAATGGGAGTTCCGTCCGGACTATAAAGGCGTCATTCCTCAGGGTTACCGCTGGCGCGATTGGGCGGCGGACAAAGAAGGAATTACCGGCGACGCTCTCATCAAATTTATAGACGAACTGTTTGATAAACTCAAAAAGATAGATACGTCCGACGGCGATATGCGCAAATTCGTTGTCCGTAACGTGTTTGAAGACATCAACAACTATATGAAATCGGGCGTTTATCTCCGTCAGCTTGTCAACCGCATCAATGAGAAGGTGGATTTTATCGACGCAACACAGAAACATACTTTCAATGACCTCTATGAAGGTATGCTGAAAGATTTACAGAGCGCAGGGCGAGCGGGTGAATTTTATACGCCTCGACCCGTTACGAATTTCATCGTCGAAAAGGTCGATCCTAAACTCGGAGAAACCGTCCTCGACCCCGCTTGTGGCACGGGTGGTTTTTTGACCAGCACTATTGCGCATATCGGCAGCGTTACGACGACTGAAGAACTCGAAAAGCTTCAGATTTCTATTAGCGGTTGGGAGAAAAAGCCCCTTCCCTATCTTCTTGCCATGACAAACTTGATTTTGCATGACATCGAGATACCGAGAATAAAACACATCAATTCTTTGAACAGACCTCTTTCCGATTATTCGGCAAAAGATCGTGTGGATGTGATAGTCGCTAATCCCCCTTTCGGCGGAGCGGAAGACGCCGCAGTCAAGAAAAACTTTCCGAGCGAATTGCAAACCAGCGAAACGGCGGATCTGTTTATGGCGCTCATTATGAATCTGCTTAAAGACGGCGGCAGAGCAGGCGTCGTCTTGCCCGACGGTTTTATGTTTGGCGACGGCGTAAAGAACACGATTAAAGAGAAGCTTCTAAAAGAATACGGCTTACATACAATCATACGTTTGCCGCAGGTGTTTAAACCTTATGCCAGCGTCAACACCAATCTTTTGTTCTTCAAAAAAGGCGTTGTCAGCCGCGGTGTATGGTTTTACCGCCTTGACTATCCCGAAGGCGTAAAGAGTTTTTCCAAAACAAAACCCATGCTGGACAAGCACTTTGACCCTGTGCGTGAGTGGTGGGCCAACAAACAAGCCATTATTGTTGACGGTTTTGACAAAGCACGCTTCTATACGCCCGAAGAATTGGAAGCACTGAACTATGATTTCGATAAATGCTGTCCTTTCCCGCATACGGAAGAAGAAATTCTCGAGCCGAAAGATCTGATTGCCCACTATGAAGCGGAGCGCACCGAACTGAATACCGCAATAGACCGCATCTTGGCAAGTATCACCGCAAAATTGGAGGGCAACGAATGACCGCGCAGGAATTGAAAAACTCCATTTTGCAGTTGGCGGTACAGGGGAAACTTGTGCCGCAATGCAAAGATGACGAACCGGCATTGGAATTGCTGAAACATATTCGTGCCGAAAAACAGAAACTCGGGATAAAAGAAAAATCGTTACCTGCAATATCAGAAGATGAAATTCCTTTTGATATTCCTGAAAGTTGGGAATGGGTTCGTCTAAATGATATTTCTTCAATTACTTCCGGTGGTACGCCAGCGCGCACTAATTCATCATTTTGGAATGGTAATATCCCGTGGGTAAAAATCGGAGATATCAGAAATAAATATATTTCCACAACAGAAGAAAAAATTTCTGAACAAGGATTGAATTCATCATCAGCAAAGATTTTTCCCAAAGGAACTATTTTATATACTATTTTTGCTACAATAGGAACGGTTGGGATATTGAATATTGATGCAGCCACAAATCAAGCTGTCGCAGGTGTAACATTTTTCGGTGAATATAGTCGCGATTACATGTATTATGTTTTGATTGGTTTGAAGGACATTCTTGTGTCAAAAGGAAAAGGAATGGCGCAGATGAATATAAACCTCACAATTCTAAAAAATACGCCTATCCCTATTCCTCCTCTTGCGGAACAAAAGCGAATTGTTGCAAAAATCGAAGAATTGATGCCTTTGATTGAGGAATACGGCAAGGCAGAAGAACAGTTAAACAAATTAAATGCCGAATTCCCGGATAAGCTCCGCAAGTCGATTTTGCAACAAGCAGTACAAGGTAAACTTGTAAATCAGCACAATGAAGAAGGGTTAAGTGCTGATATTGTTCAAAAATTGAAAAAGCATCATAGCAAAATCAAACCGTGTAAAAGCGAACTTAATCTGTCTGCTATGAACTTTGAAATACCCAATTCTTGGATAATGGTGGAACTTAATCAACTATTTGACTTTGTTGATTATCGGGGAAAAACACCAAATAAAATTTCCCAAGGTATATTTTTGATTACAGCATCAAATATTAAGCGAGCTTATATGGATTATTCAAGAAAAGAGTACATATCCAAAAAAGAATATTCCGAGAGGAAAAGTCGTGGAATAACAGAACATGGTGATTTGTTATTCACCACTGAAGCTCCTATGGGGAACGTAGCATTATGTGATTTAGACGAATGTTCTTGTGGACAAAGAGTTATTACTTTGAAAGAATATGAAAAAGAAACTGTAGTTCCTGCTTTGTTTATGTATTTTATATTATCACCACAATTCCAACAGCAACTCCTTGATAATTGTACGGGTGCTACTGCGAAAGGTATCAAGGCAGATAAACTAAAACACTTATTGCTTCCTTTGCCACCGCTTGCCGAGCAAAAACGCATCGTCAAACGAGTCGAAGAACTTCTCGCCCTGTGCGATGAATTGAAATACTAATCCTTTAGGAGAATAAAAATGTCTGAAGAAAAAGCAGGGGGATTTATTTCTCAAATACAGTTTAATAATGGTCAAAACTTGGATATATCGGAAAATGATATAGTGGTTTTTGTCGGTCCAAATAATGCAGGTAAAAGCCAAGCTTTAAAAGATGTATACGCACTTTCTGCGAAAAAAGTGCCAAGTGTGGTGATATCAAATATAACAATCACAAAATCTTCAACGCCGATATCGTCTGCATTATCTTGCGTTTCAAAAGGAATTCATAATGGAGATCATATATCATATAATGTTTTTGGACATCATATGAATGTTTTTAATTTTACAGACCAAAGATTTCAATCGTCCCCATATTTTGATAATTTTCGTGATTTATTTGTGGCTAATTTAGATACTTCAGCACGATTAACTATTTGCTCGGCACCACAGAACATCAGAAGAGACGAGAATAAAAGTCATCCAATACATTATGCAGCTTTTGACGGTAAATATAGAAAATGGTTGTCTGACAATTTTAAAAAGGCTTTCGGGCAAGATTTAACACCTAATACATTTTATGGTGCAGCAATTCCTCTATGCATAGGCAAAAATTTTGTTTTGGATGGTAATTTCGATGACGAAATAACTCGTCAAGAAGCATTTGCAAAAATTCTTGAGACCTATGATCAGGTTCAAAATCAAGGAGATGGAATAAAAAGCTTCACCGGCATTTTGCTGTATTTAATGCTGGATTATTACAGAATTTATCTGATTGATGAGCCAGAATCGTTTCTTCATCCTCCGCAAGCGAGAATTATGGGGCAAATTATAGGGCAAACATTGTCAGATAAACAACAAGCATTTATTTCAACCCATAGTGAAGAAATTATAAAAGGATTGTTGGATTCTTGCCCCGAAAGAATTAAAATAGTCAGAATTACTCGAGACGGAAATATTAATCACTTTTCGATCTTAAATAATGCAGATTTCAATAGGGTTTGGAGTGATCCGTTATTAAAATACTCTAATATTATGGCAAGTCTTTTCCACAAATCGGTTGTTCTTTGTGAAAGTGATTCTGATTGTAAGATGTATTCAATAATTGAAAGCCATATCAAGCAAAAGCAACAGAAGTATTCTGAAACTTTGTTTATTCATTGCGGCGGCAAACACCGTATGTCTAAAATTATTCAAGCGCTGCGCTCATTGAATGTGCCAGTTACAACTATCGTAGACATTGATGTTTTAAATGATGAAGAGCTCTTTAAAGGTATTGTTGAAGCATATGCAGTAGATTATGATAGTATTAAAACGGATTATAATAAAATTGTAAGCAATTTGCATAGTCCTAAAGAAAAGATAGATAGAACTACAGCGAAAATTACAATAAATCAAGTTTTGGATTCATCAACAAGCAAGATTTTATCTAATAAAGAAAGTGAAACCATTAAGGAAGCGGTTTCTACAATTTCCAAGTGGAAAACATTGAAATCATCTGGAATATCAGCTTTACCACCAGCAGACGCAACCAGTTCTTTCCGAAGAATTGATGGATTGCTAAAAGAGCATGGCGTATATATCGTACCTGTAGGCGAGTTAGAATGTTTTATAAAAGAAGTAGGTGGACATGGTCCTGAATGGGTAAATAAAGTTTTAGTAGAATATACGAATTTGGATGACGAAGTGTATAAAAGCATTACGGAGTTTATTACTTCTATGAATCTTTAAAATTAATAACTATTTTGTATCTAGCGATTAAACAAGTGTTTATCTAAAAAAAAGCAAGCGAAAACCCCATTCAACGGGGTTTTTTGTTTGCGTTGCTCTTCTCCCCGAAAAACGCTACGTTTTAAGGGGTGTTTTTTTAGTTTGTTTCGTTGACAAAGCGGAGGAAGGTTTGCTATACTTTTTTTCGTCAATGAGGGAGTAGTCGGCACTGCGGTGCGACAAGTCAACATACTGGTTACTCTACCTGGCTTGTATTAAATGGCGAGACTCATGTATGGATATTTTTGCCATGCATGGAGTCTTTTTTTATTGTATGGCAGTCGGATACGCCATACATTTTTTTCGCCTCGGAATATCGGAGGTATCTATGAGAGATTTTTTCGACGACAGGGAGACCGTTCTCAGCGAATTATCTTCGGATGCGGAAAACGGACTTTCGGACGGTTGCGTGGAGGAAAACCGTAAAAAGTACGGCTCCAATGCATTAACCAAACCGAAAAAGGAATCCTTGCTGAAAAGAATATGGGAAGCCGCCACCGAACCTATGATTATTATGTTGATTGCGGCGGGCTTTATCGCGCTCGCAGTCAATATTTATCGGGCAATCAGCGGCGGGGAAGCCGACTTTCTGGAATGCGTGGGTATCTTCTGCGCTATTTCACTTTCGGTCATTATCAGCGTGGTTATGGAAGGCAGGAGTGCAAAAGCTTTCGAAGCGTTGAACGACATCAGCGAAAATATCGTCGTCAAAGCTATCCGAAACGGAAAAACTTTACTCCTCCCCCAACAGGAAATAGTAGTCGGCGACATTATCTGTCTTGCCGTGGGTGACAAAGTTCCCGCAGACGGACGACTTGTTTCCTCGGTGGATCTGTCAAGCGACGAATCGATGTTGACGGGCGAAAGTCTGCCTGCCCGCAAAGACGCCTTGTTTGTTTCTTGCGACGAAAAAACTCCTCTCGCAGAAAGAGCGAATATGGTTTACGGCGGCACTTACGTTACCGCAGGTAGCGGAAAAGCGGTTATAACCGCAGTCGGGGATAAAACGGAATTCGGAAAAATCGCAAGCGAACTCCGCAACAACGTCAAAACCACCACTCCCCTGCAACAAAAACTCGCCCGCCTGGGAAAAATCATCACCATCCTCGGAGTTACCGCAGCGGCGATAGTATTTATTTCCGAACTGATAAGTTTTGCTTTACACGACGGACTCAACGCGGAAGACGTCATGGAAGCGTTCGTTACCAGTATCGTACTGATAGTCGCCGCAGTCCCCGAAGGTCTGCCGACCATAGTCGCCGTTTCCCTCTCCATAAACATCATAAAACTCGCCCGACACAACGCTCTCGTTAAAAAAATGATAGCTTCGGAAACCGTGGGCTGTATCAATATAATATGTTCGGACAAAACGGGAACTTTGACCGAAAACAAAATGACGGTACGTACCTTTTTCGACGGAACTTTTCACGAAGACGTCAGCGAACTCGACGACGAAAACCTGAAATACAATATATGTCTTAATTCCACCGCAGATTTAGGTGAAAACGGAAAATTCTTAGGCAATCCAACCGAATGCGCTCTTCTTAATTTTTACGAAGGAAGCAAAATACGAAAGACGGGCGACGACTACCGTGCCGAAAGGAAAAAAGTCAAAGTTATCAAGGCGTTCCCCTTTACCTCAGACCTTAAGCATATGACTACCCTTATAGATGTCGGCGGAGAGATTAAAGCCTTGACGAAAGGCAGTCCCGAGTACGTTTTGTATTCCTGCTCTTTAAACGAAGAAGAAAAAGTCCGCATAGAAAGCGAAATAAAGTCCTGCGAAGAAAAAGCTATGCGGGTGATTGCGTTTGCTCACAAAGACGACGTAGCCGACCTCGTTTACGAAAACGAAGAAAACCACCGTTTACTGGAAAGCGGAATGACTTTCGACGGGTTTGTTGCGATAAGCGATCCTTTACGAAAGGAGGTCTATGACGCAGTCAAGTCCTGTCGGAGTGCAGGGGTAAGTCTGAAGATACTTACCGGCGACAACATATTTACCGCCCAGGCAATAGCAACCGAACTTTCGTTGTTGGAAGAAGGCATGACTGCCGTGGAAGCCAAGGACCTGGAAAATCTGACCGACGAGGAACTCGGAGACCGTCTTGCCTCAATATGCGTTATCGCCCGAAGCACCCCGACAGTCAAAATGCGTGTGGTTCAGATACTGAAAAATCAAGGAAACGTCGTAGCCGTGACGGGAGACGGCATAAACGACGCCCCTGCTTTGAAAAACGCCGACGTAGGCATAGCTATGGGGATATCCGGCACCGAAGTATCGAAAGAAGCCGCCGACGTGGTACTTTTGGACGACTCTTTCGCCACCATCGTCAAAGCGGTGGAATGGGGCAGGAACATCTACGAAAATTTCAAGCGCTTCATTACTTTCCAGCTTACGGTAAACCTTTCTTCGGTCATTGTGGTTTTCACGTCCATTCTGCTCGGGCTTCAAGCACCCTTTACCGCCCTGCAACTATTGTGGATAAACATAATAATGGACGGACCGCCCGCCCTGACCCTGGGGCTGGAACCCAACTACAAGGACCTGATGTCCCGCCCCCCGACGAAACGTAACGAAAGCATAATCTCAAAGCCGATGTTTGCAAGAATTTTCGTAACGGGCGGACTTATGTCGGCGGTGTTCCTTTGTCAATACGTTTATAACTTCCTGAACGTACCCGAAGCTCAACAATTGACGGTACTGTTTACGATGTTCGTGTTGTTCCAGCTGTTTAATTCCTTTAACTGTCGGGAACTCCACTCCGAAAGCATATTCCGACATCTTTTGCAAAACAAACTTATGCTTGTAGTGGTAGGAACTACCTTCGTTTTGCAGGTGCTGATAATACAATTTGCCGGCTCCTTCTTCGGAACCGTTCCCCTGCCGTTTACGTTATGGCTCAAGCTGTTCGGGATAGCCGCCTGCACGATAGTTTTGTCCGAAGCGGTAAAAGCGGTAATCCGACTGATCAACAAGATCCGGAAAAAATCACCGCAAACTCTTTGACGTAAATTCCGTAAAATCAAAAGGGACAGAACGTAAAGTCCTGTCCGATTTTTTCGATTTTTCCCCCTTAGCGTTATGCGCTGTATTCTTGTGCGATTTTTACGAGTTGTCTTTGTCTGTCAAAATATTTACTTCTTCGTTCATCCCGTGCTTTCCGCTGCTCTTCGTATTGTTTCACCCGTTTGCGGTAACCTTTGTTTTTACTCGCTTTGACGATAAAATAGGCAAACCCCGGAAAACCGCCGCAAAAACATAGAAGGAGCCCTATCAGGTTACTGCCCCACTTTGCAGGATACGACGGACTGCTCATATTTTCCAGATTTTTCTGAATTTCGTTATACTCTATTTCCAACGGCAGCAATACGTCCTTATTAGGATAATCCTTTTCTCTGGAAAAAGTAATTTTGACAAAATCCGTTTTCTTCGTCTCGAAATTCTGATAAACGGTATTGCCGATAGTATAATCGCCTTTATACTCCTGATGCTCGTTGTATATCCTTTGACTGGACATAACTTCCCACCCGAAAGCCTCATAATTTCTGATAATGACAGCCTCTCTGTCCGGTTCCACGTTAACGCTGAAAGTCGTTCTTGCCATTTTTTCCTCTCCTTAAATCGATATTGTTTAGTAGTTATCTACTTGTAAATCATTATATAAGTAGAAAACTTCTATGTCAAGTATTTTAAGAAGAAAATTACTATAATTAAGTTATGCAAATCGGCGAAGTAATAAAAAAATTGAGACAGGAAAGAAACCTGTCCCAACAAGCACTCGCAAAAGCAATCGGCGTCAGTCAGAAAGCCGTTGATTTTTGGGAAAAATCGATCAACGAACCTAAAGCAAGCTATATCGTGGCTTTAGCCGATTTTTTCGAGGTCAGTTGCGATTATTTATTGCGTGAAGAAAATTACCGTAACGAACGTTTCCGCTGATCAAAATTTATTTTCCGCCCATTTTTTCAATTCATTTCCGCTTACGGACGGGGAAAAGACCTTTCCTTCTTTAAGGATCGCCCCCTTACAGGAAGGACGTAAATAATCGTTGGTTTTACCCATTCCGCTGCCGCCGCTGGTAGCGAAGGGTACTACGGTCTTACCCGAGAGGTCGCACGCTTCCAGGAAAGTGTTGACGATGGTGGGCGCTATATACCACCATATCGGGAACCCCACGAAAACTACGGAATATTCCTCTATATTCGGAAGGTCTGCCGTAATTATAGACGGGCGAGAAGTTTTGTCTTGCATTTCCTTACTGCTTCGACTGTTTTTGTCAGTCCAGTCCAGATCCGAAGCCGAATACATTTTCAGCGGTTTTATTTCATAAAGATCGCCGTTGATCACTTTTGACAGATTTGTCGCCAGCTTAGCGGTGTGCCTGGTCGGCGAAAAATACGCAACCAAAATCTTACTCATATTCTCTTTACCTCCTTATTGCCCTAATTTATCGTAATAATCGTCGCCTACTTCTTCCAGCCATTCGGTGGAGGCGTTTTTCCCGGGGACTTCTATGGCAAGATGCGAAAACCAACTGTCCGCCGCCGCCCCGTGCCAGTGTTTTACGCCTGCAGGAATATTGACCACGTCCCCCGGGTTTAAGGCGATAGCTTCCTTACCCCATTCCTGATAATAGCCTTTTCCCGACAAGCATAAGAGTATCTGACCTCCGCCTTCCTCCGCCCTGTGAATATGCCAGTTGTTGCGGCAAGCGGGCTCGAACGTGACGTTATATATCCCTACCTGTTTGACCGAGACAGGCGCAAGGTAACTTCTGCCCTTAAAATATTCCGCATATCCGTCATTAGGCTCTCCTATCGGAAAAATCATACTTTGGGCGTGTAAACTCTTTGCATCGGAAACCTTATCATCGGTTTTCCAAATTTCTTTAGCCATACGGAACGCTGCCCACGCTTTCGGCCACCCTGCATAGAACGCCGCGTGGGTAAGAACCTCCGCAATTTCCTCTTTGGTTATACCGTTGTTTTTCGCACTCTCGAGGTGATAGGCAAAAGACGAGTCGGTCAAGCCTTGCGACATCAGCGACACCACAGTGACCAGCGAACGGTCACGAGCCGAAAGCTGAGCCTCCCTGCTCCACACCTCTCCGAACAACACGTCGTCGTTCAACCTGGCAAATTCCGGAGCGAATTCGCCTAAACCGTCCCTGCCCGCCGTTTGTTTCTTTATCATATCGACCCTCCTGTTTGTCGCTTAATTTTAATTATAATATCTACTATCTATTTGTAAAGAGCTCCCTCGTAAAACAATTTATATTTTTTACGTTTTTTTATATTTTTGTTGACGCTATATCTTATTTTTCCATTTTTTTCCTGTATGTTTCGGCTTGATTTTTACGAGAATTCGGGTTATTATTATTTTACAGCATTTGCTGTATTGTGGAGGTAGCCGTGCGAGAAAAAGCCGAAGCGAGATATGCTCGCATAAAAGACTTTATCGAAAAATGTTATTTCGAAGAAAACCGTTTCCCTTCGGAAAGGGAAATCGCTTTCGCGTTGGGATTGGATCCCGGAAATCTCCATCGTTATATTGCGGAAATGAAAAAATCGGGTTTGCTTGCGGACGAAAACGGCCGTCGGTGTATAAAAAGCGAACGTATGGTCAAAGCTATCGACGACGTCGTAAGGACTCCGCTTCTCGGAAGCGTGTCCTGCGGGAAACCTTTGCTTTGCGAAGAAAACGTGGAAACATACCTCGATATTTCCTCCAAAATTTTGGGGAAAGGTAAGTTTTTTGCATTGAAAGCCAACGGCGACAGTATGACGGGCGCAGGAATAGCCAACGGCGATATCGTTATCGTCAAGGTGCAATCTTCCGCTTCCGACGGCGATATAGTCGTAGCGCTGTGCGACGGAGAAGAAGTTACACTGAAAAGGTATTATAAAGACTCCGAAAACCGCCTTATCCGCCTGAAAGCCGAAAACCCGTCCTACGAAGATATGTTATATAAAGACGTGGAAATCCAGGGCATCGCTATAAAAGTAATTAAAAGTCTTTGTCTATGACGGAAAAACAACGGATATATTTTTGTATCGATATGAAATGTTTTTACGCTTCGGTGGAGTGCGTGGAGCGCGGACTTAACCCGTTCGAAACGCCGCTCGTCGTCGCCGACGAAACCAGGGGCAAAAACGCCCTCTGTCTCGCCGTTTCCCCGCACCTCAAGTCTTTGGGCGTAAAAAACCGCTGCCGTCTTTCGGAAATTCCCTCTTCGATAAAATATATCGTGGCAAAACCCCGTATGAAAAAATATATCGATTACGCCGCAGACATCTACGACGTTTATCTGGAATACCTGTCCCCTTCCGACATACACGTTTATTCCATAGACGAGTCTTTTCTCGACGTGACGGATTATCTCGGTTTATACCGTAAAACGCCCTATGAATTCGCTAAATTCCTCCTTGCCGAAATTGCAAAAAACAAGCGTATCCCCGCCACCTGCGGTATCGGCACGAATTTGTATCTTGCCAAAATCGCTCTCGACCTGACCGCAAAGAAAACCAAGGACGGCATAGGTTTTCTCGACGAAGACCTTTACAAAAAAACCCTATGGACGCACCGTCCTTTGAGCGACTTCTGGCAGATCTCCTCGGGAATCTCGGCACGGCTGTCCAAATACGGTATTTTCGATATGAAGGGTATTGCCGAAACCTCGGAGGAACTTTTGTACAAAGTTTTCGGCGTCAACGCCGAACTGCTTATCGACCACGCTTACGGACGGGAAAGCTGTACTCTTGCCGATATAAAAAACTATAAATCGAAGTCAAGATCCGTTTCTTTTTCGCAAATTCTTCCTTCGGACTACGATTACGAAAAAGCCGCTTTGGTAATGGACGAAATGCTCCTTGCCGGATGTCAGGAAATGATGAAACGGAACGTAGTCACCGATTCCGTCGGAATATATATAGGTTATTCGGATTTTTCGGGCTTGTCGGACGGCGGCACCGTAAAAATGACGGTAAAAACCAACGTTTTTTCGGCAATCGCCCCTTATGTCAGCCGATTATTCAGCGAAAAGGCGGACAAAAATCTGCCCATAAGGCGTTTAGGCATAACTTTCAATTCGGTTTCCTCCGTCTCGAACGAAACCTACGATCTGTTTACCGACTTTGAAAAAATCCGCAAGGAAAAGGAAGCGGAAAAAACCGTCCTCGGACTCAAGACCCGTTTCGGGAAAAACGCCGTTTTACGGGGAATGGATTTTTGCGACGGAGCCACCGCCGCCGAACGGAACCGCCTGATAGGGGGACACAACGGTGAATAAAACCGACCGTGCAAAGCAATTCTTGCCATTCGACTCGCTCAAAGGCTTACAAGAGGAACTCCGGAAGCGGGAAGAACGCCGCACCCGACAACCGAAGCGCCTACTTTCCGAAGAGCGGAAAGAAGAAATTTCCTCTACTTTACTCCGTCTTACCAAAGGTACGAAAATCCGAATTACGTTTTTCCTCGACGGACATTACCCGGAAATAGAAGGGGAAGTCTCCGAACTCAACTTCCCCCTCAAATATCTCGTGTTAGGTAACGAAAAAATCTTTTTCGACGATATATATTCCCTCGCGATCTTGCTTTAATTTAGCGACGACAAGTCATCGTCTTCTTTCCGCCCTTCGTCCTCGGACTCGGGGACCAGCTCTGCCGTTTCCGTTTTAATATCCGAGGCTAACTTTTCAGTATTAATCGCTTTAGCATCTTCGAGCAAATCTTCATCATTATCTTCCGATTTTTTCTTACTTTTAATATTAAACATTTTCAAAAGTTGCTGTTTCAATACCACAATAAATAATTTTAGATCAACGCCATGACAGGCCATTCCGCTAAGTATATCTATACTTATATTTCGAGTTTGCTTTAACATAAGAGGCGCAATGACACAAACAAAAATTTCTGAAATCACCGTAGCCAAAGCCGCTCCTGTCACTTTTAATTGAGGGATTAAAGCCATATTCATCCCGAAGTTAATAAAAACGGTTAGAACTGAAAACAAAACAATATATTTTTGTTTATTTTCACATACAAATTGAATACCTCTCGCTGTTCCTAAATACGCGAAACCCGCACTCCAGGTCAAAAGCATCGTAGGAATAATTGATTCTAAATATTGTTCTCCATAAAAAAACCTTATAAACCATCCTGCAACTAAATCTATAACCAAAGAAGCGCACACGCTTAACCAAAATACCAAAAAATACAGTTGTCGTACGATTTTTTTGTACTCTGCACTCTGAATACCTTTCTCTTTAGCCATTTCGAAAACAAGAGGGGCGAAAGATGTTATTACCGCATTTACAACAAAAACCCAAACGTGACTTACTGTATATGCTACGTTATAATAGCCTACGCTATCGGTATCATGTAATAATTCTTTCAGCATTATTCTGTCTAAAGAAGTATATAAAACACTAATACACCCTGAAAGAATAAAAGGAACGCATAATTTTAATAACCGTTTGGCAGTATTCTTTGAAAAAGAAAGTTTTGGGGCTTTTTTTATTATATAATAAGAAAATAATAATACCGCAATAACCAGATAATCTAATGTATTTGCAAATGCAAACCATACCACGGATTTATCGGTGATAAGTAAATAAACTTTATAAATTTGAGTGATTATATATGCTATTAACGAAATTATAGTTGCTATTTTTGACTTTAACTGCGATTGATAATAATAATTCACCTGATCGGATACCGTTAAAATCAATGAAAAAGATTGCAATATAGTACAAATCCACATAGTTTTATCATCAATGTTTAGCACTACTACAGTCCCAAACACCAACAAATAGGATATGGCCGAAGAAAGCAGCTGCAATACTATCGCAGTCCCTATAATCTCTCCTTCCCTGTTCTTATTGATCAAAATCTCGTTAACAATAATATTCCCGAGTCCTAAATTCGCTAAAGCCGTAAACAACGTAATTATACTTGTTACATACCCTAAAATACCATAATCGCTCGGTCCGAGATATTTTGCAGTATATAAACTCACTACAAAGCCTATAGCTGCTTTAACGATTTGACCACCTATTATCCATACGGTATTTGATAAAAATCTTTTATTTAAACTTGTTGCCATTTTTTATTTCCGATAATTTTAATCTAAGATCTCTGCTTTTGAACAAATTCCATACTCTATTGTTTCATTGCTTTTCTTGCATAAAATATTATAAAGTTTTAAAAGTTTTCTAACTGCATTTTCTGGATTCCATTCAGAAATAATGGTCTCATATGCATTTCGTCCTAACTCCTCACATAACTCCTTGTTGCATATTAATGTCTCAACCATATTACAAAATTCGTCTATATCTCCGTTATTATAAATTAAACCGTTTTTTCTATCTTCAACAAGAAACGGTACAGCCCCTATGCCATTACATGCCACAACGGCACAACCGCTGTTCATTGCCTCATTCAAAACAACGCCCCAACCTTCATTAAAGTCGCTTGTAAATAAAAATATGTTTGCTTTTTCCATATATTCTCGGACACTCTCGTTAGGGATACTTTCTATTAAATTAAGTTCCGGCAATAAATTCTCAGAAATTATACTTGCTTTAATTTCTTCAAATTTATCTCCAGTTCCTATCATATTGATATGAAATTTTATTCCCTTTTTCTTTAAGCGTTTTGCAAGGTGAACCACATATTCAGGATGTTTCCAATCCAACATCCTTGCAACCCATAACAGTTCAACAATATCATTCTCTTTTTTTATTTCCATTAATTTATTTAAATCATAAGTTTTTACGTATGGGAAATATCCCCATTTATAGCATTTATTCTTAAAATTTCCAAATAAATTGCAATCATAAGCAGTATAGGCACTAGCACACAACATATATACATTAAAAAAATTTAAATATTTTATATGTATTAGATTGCTTAAAAATTTATGAAATGTTTTAAATTTTTTATTGTCTCCGTCAGATGATTTAAACCATCTTTCGCTATATAAAAAAACCGGTTTGTTTTTAAATATCCTTTGTCTGATGAATTTAATCGGAAAAGAACCCATTATTACCAAATCGGCATTATTAATAATTCTTTTTGCAAAATCTATTTGTTCTTGTCCCTGATAAATACGCACTACCCAATCATATTTATCATTCATATTAATCCACCCTCCGTTTTTTCTTTCCTCTTCCATTTGTTCCGCAGCTATGAAGTAATATTCAATGCCGGCATTTATAATGGCTTTAGAAAGATATAATTGATGGTGGTTTAAATAATTTGAACAAAACGCTATTTTCATCTTAATCCTCTATTATTTTTTTATATATTTCCCTAAGTCTGATGTTGTTGGCTGTATTATCGTGGCGAACTATGGCCACTTCCTTAGCATTTGCACCTAATCTATTTGCAAGTGCGTAATCCTCGAATATTAACGATATTTTCTCTGCAAGACTAAAGGTATCATCAACTTTATACATTAATGCCGTAATATTATTTTCCAATATGCTAGAACAACCCCCAACATTACTAGCAACTATCGGAGTCCCTATAAGCATTGCCTCCCCTATTGAATTGGAAGAATTTTCTAAAACAGACGAACTTAAAAATACATTTGCACATTGATATTCTTTTATCATCATTCCTTCATCAAGACTACCCAAAAAAACAATATTTTTTTCAAGTTTATACTTCTTCACAAGTTCTCTTAAATAAGAAAAATAATATGTTCTTTTTTGCCTATCCAAGAAAGAAGTATGGACAAAGTCTTCAGTAGGTACTCGCAAAGATACATCTTCATACTTGTCTCTTAGAATCCTCAACGCATTCAATGCGAAATGTAATCCTTTGATAGGATACCCTCCTTGTGCACAAAAAATAGAGTATTTTTTACACTTTTCATATTTCCATTGATCGGCATCATAAAAACCGGATCTTAAACTTTCATTACATTTATAATATTTTAAATTAGGATTAATATTTAAACAAGTATTTTTATCCCATTCTGTTCTGCCGATGATATTTTTAGCGATTTTCAAAGTTTCGATTTCGTTTAATCCTCTTCGGGTAAAAATCTCTTGTTGTTTCGATATACTGTCATGCCGAATTATGTCTCTAATCGTCTGAGCTGTTTGCACCTTTTTGTTTAATCCCAAATTGTAAACTTCAGCACATTTATGAATTAACCCCTGGATGCTTATAACCATTTTATTGAGCATATCCAATGATTGCAATGCATATGTCATAGCTAATGCATGAGCATATTCAGTCCCCCAAATATGTACAATATCAGGTTTACAGCTTTTGACTATATCCCGGAATCTTATGATCAACTCATCAGCGCAAACGCTAATATCAGGTTCCTTATAGCTTATGTATGTTAAATTCCCGATGCTTCCTTCTATCTCGGAGTTAAAAGGAAACATATAAATAAGTCGATCCTCTTTACTATTTAGTATAGGTATACTCGCACCTGTAAGCCATCCACCTAAAACCGGACTTTCGGTCTCTAAAGCATTTGCTATTTTTGGTAAGATTATATTACAAACCCAAAGTATGCGCATTATTTCTCCTTATTATAGTTTTATAAAATAAAATAATAGTATTGTTCAATAATAACATAATTAGACTTATTAAACAACAGTGACCTTTTCTTCACGACTATAATTCCGTATTTTTTTCTGTGATAAATATATACATAGTAAAGTTGTTAAATTGCTAACGCTCATAAACTGCCACCCCATTGAACTGAATAAAACACCTATGAGCAAATACATCCAAAGCAACTCATTCTTAAAATCAAAATATGATTTCCTTTTTTCTACAATAATGCAAATAAATCCAAATAGAAAACCAAAAACAATTATACTGATATATCCCCCGCCCATATATAAATGGAAAAAAGCGGGGACTAAAGCATTATATGTCCCACCGTCAAGCCCTACCACTAAAGCATTTTTAGTTATATCCGAGACTAAAATTGCTGACGATACCTGATCCGTAGCATGAAAATATCTTAAAAAATTTATTAGCAAGTCTAGAATAGGCGCAAAAACGATCCTCCCGAACCCGATCAACTCAATGTTATAGTTATTAAGAATTGCCGAGCTAAAAGCCATGGATGTGCAGAAATAAGAAATCCCTTGTTTTATCAATCCCGTGATATTCCTTTTTAAGGATATAAAAACAATAGCGACTAACCCGAAAAAAACAACATACGCTATTATTTTTCTAGTCTTTTTATTCAACATTTTTCGAAATTTTAAAAACTGAATGATCAGCAATAATACCAATTGTAAAATAACCAATCTTCCCCCGGTAAAAATCAAATTGAGAAACATCAAACATATAATGCTTATTGATACTTTTAAACTGCCTTGATGCAAAATATTATATAAAAGGTATAAAGTAAGAAATTTAAAAACACCATCTACAATATAAGTTATTAATAAATTTTCCCAAACATTTTTAATAATATCATTACCGTAATAATAATTATATCTTATGCCGCTGAAATTACCACCTGCAGACAAATATCGTAATGCCCTTATAAATAATATTATATAAAAAAACGCAACTATCAAAATACATAATTTAATAAAAAAATAGTCAATTTCCCTTCTTGTTATAAATTTTGGCTTCTTGACTAAATTCGCCATAAATCCGCCAATATTAAACACCAGCGTAAATATGCTGCTCATAAGATAAATTTCTTTTCTAATAGGAATATTATCCAATATATTTAACAATGAAATAAGAACGACAAAAAACCATAACAAATTAAAAATAACCTGTAAATTGATTATCTTTTTATATTTTATAAAAGAAATAAGACCAAATATAAACGGCAATATTACAGCTATTAATCCCATATATTTACCTATCTGACATAGTCGTTACAAATTTCATTACTTTATTAGTCTGAACGATATTATTTTTACTTGCCAACACCCATTCTTTAGCTTTTTTGCCGAACTGAAATAATTCTTGATCGGTAAATGAAAAAATCTTTACTAATTCATTTTTTAGTCCCTCTTTATCGTCGCTTTTTGCCACAAAACAATATTGATAATAATCTTCAGGCATAGTCGGCAAATTTGTTGTCAACATAGGAGTCCCGGAAGCTAAATATTCCATATTTTTAGAAGGAAAGCTATAAAGAACAAATTCTTCGTTGACCGGTCTCGGATTAACCAGCAATGACACTTTTAACTCTTCATTCACAATATAACCGTTATCTTTTGTTCCGAAAAATTTTATTGAATCATACTCCTTGGCTATTTTAACAATCTCGTTTTCATAATCTCCGGATCCGTATATATGTAAATAACTATTCTCTATATTCGCTTCGATAAATGCTTTAACTAAAGTTTCAATACCATACTTTTTATGCAAAAGACCGGCATACATAACCGTTTTTTTACTGTATTTCTTAGAAAAATCATTTTCAACCGATTTCATCTTAATGTCACAAAAACCTTCCATAACTACGTAAGGTTTTTTTAAGGGATTGATTTTCTCATTCATTGCCTCCGCCAGTAATACCATTCCGTCCGATTCGGAAATAAGTTTATTTTGTTTTATGGCTCGCCTATCCATTTGACCGTTCGCAAGTATTTCCGGCAAATCAGTAACAATTGAAATAATTTTATTTTTTGCTTTTTTTGTCGCTGTATTTAAAGCACATAACATCGAATAATTCAAAACGTCGCAAAAAATTACTCCATCAGGATTATCCTTTATCCAACGCTTAACTTCTTTGATCAAATTTATAACTATAAAAAATTGCCTAATATATTTTAAATTAAAAAAAGGAATATAAATATAATTCACGCCGACAACCTTCTCGGTTTTCCTTTCATACCATTTTTTAGGATGGATAGCAGGATTTATCGGTCTACTGCTTAACATAGTGACATCATGACCGTTTTCGGCTATACCTTCCGCAAACAGCCTATTGAACTTTTGACTTTGATGATTTATTTGCTTAGAAATATTTTTAAATAAACTATTATATTCTTGAACACTACAAGCGTTCGACACGTACAATACTTTCATTCCTTCATCTCATCCTTTAAATTATTCTTGTCCGCTTTTACAAAATTAATTATTGCTCTTTCTGCCGTAATTTGCTCCTTTTCTATATCGGCTAAACATATCTTTACATTTTTCTCAAAAACATTTTTATCAAAACTATCAATATATTTTTCTATCTGTTTACTAATATCTCTACCATCATTGATTACTAATCCGATACCATAATGCTTAACATAATCTGCTAAAAAACAACCTTCGTTAACTAAAATCGGTCTATTACAATATAAAGCGTCGTAAAGTCTGTTCGGTAATAAAAGACGTTGCCCATAAGATAAATTTTTAGCAAAATAACAATTTACGATGTCTATATTTTTATAAATATCATTCTTTTGCTCCGAAAGAAATCGACCGAAAAATTTAACGTTATTCAGATCTTTTTCAAAAAGCTCTCCCCATCTTTTATCTTCAAATATACCATAATAATAAAACTTATAGTTACGATCAGAACAATTTTCGATAAGTTCGACATTCGATTCGTAATATTTAATTAACCCCGCATATCCTAATATAACTTCTTTTTTATTAAAAGAAGGCGCACTGTAATCAGCTTCTTTAACATCTATATTGTGTATATTCTTTACTTCAAAATCAGATAAAAGCATACTGCGAAACCCGGGAGAAGACACAAAAGTGACATAACTTTTATCACATAAATTTTGCATAAATTGTTGATAGATCCTATTATGTTCATACGAATAGTCTCTTATGTCAAAAATATATCTCCCACTAAAATTACGAATTAAAAATCTATATAGAAATATAGCCGGAAGAGACGTAAGAATTATGATTTTATCGTAATGCTTTTTCTTTAATAAAGCCGTGATCGTTTTCCGCCATTTCAACATGGAGAAAAACTTATTAAACCGGTTGTCTTTACATTTTATATTTATATTATAAACGTTTCCCTCAGAAATATAAACAGAACCCGCCTTATCGCGATTCCAACAATAATAATCGGCATGTATTTGATTTTTTTCAAACAAACTTTTATAAAATCTCATATAAGGCATACTTATTAAATTGCTAAAACCAATGACCGCTAAATTCATTATTTTCTCCAAACCATTTTATCGACTATGCCGACATAGCTTTGAATTATCTTTACGACTTTGGTCGACACGTTTTCCTCGATATAATCGGGCACGGGAATACCGTAATCTCCGTTTCTATTTGTTTCCACAGCCGTTGTTACTGCTTGCAAAAGAGATTTTTCCTCAATACCTGCGATAATAAAGCAGGCTTTATCCAGTGCCTCGGGCCTTTCGGTGGACGTCCTTATGCAGACCGCAGGAAAAGGATGTCCTATACTTGTAAAAAACGAACTTTCCTCCGGCAATGTTCCGCTGTCGGAAACTACGGCAAAAGCATTCATCTGCAAACAATTATAATCGTGAAAGCCGAGAGGCTCGTGTTGTATTACGCGCTCGTCAAGTTGAAATCCACTCGCTTTCAGTCTGTTCCTGCTTCTCGGATGACAGGAATATAAAATAGGCATATCGTACTTTTGCGCAAGTTTGTTGATGGCGTTAAAAAGAGAAAGGAAGTTCTTTTCCGTGTCTATATTTTCTTCTCTATGTGCCGAAAGCAAAATATATTTACCTTTTTCCAGCCCGAGACGATGATGGATATCGCTGGCTTCTATCTCTGCAAGATTCCGACGCAAAACTTCCGCCATGGGAGATCCCGTTACATAAGTACGCTCTTTCGGTAAACCGCACTCGGCGAGATAACGCCTTGCGTGTTCGGAATACGCTAAATTCACATCCGAAATTATATCGACTATCCTGCGATTGGTTTCCTCCGGCAAGCATTCGTCCTTGCAACGATTCCCTGCTTCCATATGAAAAATCGGAATATGCAATCTTTTTGCCGAAATAGCCGACAAGCAGGAATTGGTATCTCCCAGAATTAAAAGAGCATCGGGGTGTATGTGACTCATTAATTTATAGGAAGCGTTAATAATATTTCCGACGGTGGCTCCCAAGTCGTCTCCTACGGCATTCATATATACCTCAGGGTCAGATAATTTCAAATCCTTAAAGAAAACACCGTTCAGATTGTAGTCATAATTTTGTCCCGTATGAGCCAAAATACAATCGAAATAAAGTCTGCATTTATCGATAACGGCGGCAAGTCTGATAATTTCAGGCCGCGTCCCCACAATAATCAATAATTTTATTTTTCCGTTATTTTTCCATTTAATGTTTGAATAATCAACTTTAAGTTCCATTTTTAACTCCTGCATACACGTTCGCTATAAGTGTCGGGCTTGTTCGGATCGAATTGTTCGTTAGCCCACATAACCGTTATTAAATCCCTGTCGTCGGAAAGATTTATAATATTGTGAGTATAACCCGGCAACATATGTATCGCCTTTATATCGTCTCCGCTTACCTCGAAATTCAATACTTCTTCCGAACCTATCTTTCTCATTTGAATCAGTCCGTGACCGCTGACTACGATAAACAGCTCCCACTTGGAATTATGCCAGTGTTCTCCTTTCGTAATGCCCGGCTTGGAAATATTAACCGAAACCTGACCGCATTTTGCGCTTTTCAACAACTCGGTAAAACTGCCTCTCGCGTCGACGTTCGTTTTCAGGCTGAAAGACACTTTTTCTTTAGGCAAATAAGAAAGATAAGTGCTGTAAAGTTTCTTACCGAAAGAATTTTCTGCCAATTCCGGTATTACCAGCGTTTTAGGTTGTTCTGCAAAAGAATAAAGCAAATCCGCTATTTCTCCGAGAGTGACTTTATGCGTAACAGGTACGGCGCAATATTTTCCTTCCGCGTCAAAAATCGTTTCGACGCCGTCATAATCACAATGGTGCTCGTTGCCCTCCAGCGCATTCAACATTTCTTCCACTAAATCGTCGATATAAAGAAGCTCCAGTCGAATATTGCGGTCGTTTATCCGAATAGGCAAATCATTGGCTATGTTATAACAAAACGTTGCGACAACCGAATTATAATTAGGCTTGCACCACTTACCGAACAAATTGGGAAAACGGTACACAAGCGTCTTTGCTCCTGTTTCTTTCCCGTATCCGAATAATAACTCCTCTCCTGCCTTTTTGCTCCTGCCGTAATCCCCGTCATATCTGCCGATACAGGTTGCCTGTATCGACGATGATATCATTACCGGACATTTGTTGTCGTATTTTTTCAAACAATCCAAAAGTGCGGAAGCAAATCCGAAATTGCCTTGCATAAATTCATCGTTATTTTTCGGACGATTTACGCCGGCAAGGTTAAATACGAAATTTGCTTCGCGACAGTACCGTTCAAGCAACGATTCATCGGTGTCGATATCGTATTCGAATATTTCGCTTACCGAAACACCGGGATGTGTTCTGTCCTTTGCGTCGCGTATGTTCTTCAGCGCTTCGCAGAGATTTTTTCCCACAAAACCTTTTGCTCCCGTAACAAGAATTTTCATATTGTTTTCCTCTTTATTTTTCGGTTAAACGCTCTTGTATATATGACAAAGACGCAATCTTGGCTTTGGTTTCTTCCACGTTGAGAAGTTTTGTATTATTGGAATTAAATTCGGTCAAGGGATTACGCTTCACGTCTCCTACCTTGAAATATTTATCATAGTTAAGTCCTCTTTTATCGCAAGGCACCCGATAGAAGTTCCCCATATCGATAGCGTTGGCGCATTCCTCGTTTGTGAGCAATGTTTCATACATCTTTTCTCCGTGACGGATTCCTATTATTTTAATCTCTGTCTTTTTCGAAGCGTCAAATAATTCTATAACGGCTTTCGCCTGCGTTTCAATAGTGCAAGCCGGCGCTTTTTGCACCAGGATATCACCGCTTTCACCGTTTTCAAAAGCAAATAAAACCAAATCCACCGCTTCGTCAAGCGACATGATAAAACGGGTCATTGTAGGTTCCGTGATGGTGATCGGTTTACCGGCTTTGATCTGGTCAATCCAAAGCGGTATAACGGATCCGCGGCTGCACATAACGTTTCCGTAACGTGTGCAGCATATTTTTGTTTTTGCCGGATCAACGGTCCTCGATTTCGCAACTATAACCTTTTCCATCATTGCCTTGGAGGTTCCCATTGCGTTTACGGGATATGCCGCCTTATCCGTCGAAAGGCATACGACGTTTTTCACTCCGGCGTCAATAGCCGCCGTTAGTACGTTTTCGGTACCTATTATATTGGTGCGTACCGCTTCCATAGGGAAAAATTCACAAGACGGGACTTGTTTTAATGCTGCGGCATGGAAAATATAATCCACGCCCACCATAGCAGGACGTATGGAATCGATATTTCTTACGTCACCGATATAAAACTTTATTTTTTCAGCATATTCCGGGAATATAGCCTGATACTCGTGACGCATATCGTCCTGTTTCTTTTCGTCACGGCTGAAGATACGGATTTCCTTTATATCGGTATTCAGAAACCTCCTCAATACTGCGTTCCCGAAACTTCCAGTTCCGCCCGTTATCAATAGCGTTTTTCCTTCAAACATAATCATTTCTCCTTTAGGAATACTTATCCTTTTTTTATTTATTTGTATTCTTGCCTACATAGGTCAATATTCTGTTATAGTCCTCGATAAAGTCCACTTCCGCCCAGAAAGCTCCTTCCACGTCTTTTATGTAAATATCTCTTTCCCCTACCATGGAGTAAAGTATGTTTTCCCACCACTTGTCGCATTCCTGCGAATTTATCAATTTCAACAGCCTTTCTTTGAAAAGCGGTACGATCTCTTTGCTTATTTTAGCTATACCGACGTATTCGCAATCCCTGTTGTCCCTGGTTAATTCCTTACCGTACGCCAAGAGCTTGCCGTTGTCGGTTTTGAAAAAATAATCTCCGCTGTCGGCTTTCGTCCTGTCGGCAAGCATAACTATATCCCTTTCGTCTTTTGCTATGGCGTCGAAAACTTCCTGCGTCCAGAAAACGTCTCCGTTACAAATAATGACGTCCTCCGTCCCGTCGAATTCCTTTAACGCAAACCATAGCGACGCTATACTATTGGTAACGTGGAAAAAGGGATTGTAATACTCCCTGACGTTATGTCCTTTAATGACTTCGCTCACCACTTCGTGTTTATACCCTAAAGATATGGCTACGTCCTCGACTCCGTTTTTCTTGAAAAGTTCCAGCGTCCTGATAATAAGCGGTTTTCCGCAGACGTCCACGGTACATTTGGGAATATCCCCTATAAGTTTACTTATTCTCGTTCCTCTGCCTGCGGCTAAAATGATAACTTTCATAATCCGTAAAATTCCTCCATAGCTTTGATAAGTCTGTCCAGTCCGGCTATATCGTGATTGCCGATATGACCGATTCTTGCCAGTCTGTCGGCGTTCGCGCCTCCGCTGGGCGTAATGTGAATATCGTAATTTTTAACGAGATATTCGTTCATTGCCTTTGCCTGCCCGTCGGCGAAAATTATCGGCGTAAGGCAGTTCGACTTCCGATAGGAAGGAACGCTCAAAGGAAGTTTCTTTATTGCTTTGCGGCAATATTCAGCCAAGGTTTTGCAACGGTCGATTTCGCTTTGCAAGCCTTTTTCCTTAATACCTCTCATTCTGTCCTGAATGGTCAGGACCGTCCCCACCGCAGGGGTGAAGGGAGTCTGCCCTCTCTCCATATCCTTAAGGTAATTTCCGAATCCGAAATAAAGACTGCGGCAATTTACTTCCGCTTGTTTTTTCACGGCTTCGGGCGAAAGCGCTATAAGACTTACTCCCGCGTCGACCGCAAGGGCTTTCTGACTGCCCGTGATTATGACGTCGGCGTTGAATTCCCTCATATCGATTTCGTCGGCAAGGAAGGAACTTATGGCGTCTACGATAAACAAAGCGCCCTTCCTGCGGGCGAACTCGCCCAGAAGTTTTCCGTCGTAAAGTTTGCCTACCGACGTTTCGTGAATATTTACGCAAACGACGTCGATTTTTTCATTTTCAAACGGCGCGAGCGTCGCTTCGGTAAGGTCTTCGTCGAAAGGTATTTTACACTCCAGCAAACGGAATCCGTGCAAAGATACTATTTCGGCAAATCTTGCTCCGAAAGTACCGCCGTTTATTACGAGAACGGTATCCCCTTGCTTGCATAAATTCATAACGGCAGCTTCCATTCCCCCTGTCCCCGAAGACGTCAGCAAAACAAATCCGCTGCCCTCGGGCGCATTGAGAAATGACAAAAAATCTTCCTTGATTTCCGTCATAACGTCGCTGAACGCCTGATTGCGAAAATACGGAATAGGCTCCGACGCGACGCGCAAACTTCTTTCGAACATATTGACCGGTCCCACCGTAAATAAATCTCTCATACTAAGCTCTCCGTTCGTTTATAAATTTTTCCAATTTTTCTATATTTTTGTCGGCAACGAAATTTTCTTCGAAATACTTTCTGCCGTTTCCGCCCAATTCGGTAAATTTATCGGTATTCTCCGCAAACCATCTGACGCTTTCGGCAAAAGCGTCAACGTCGTTCGACGGACACCATTTCCCGCAGACGGCTTCCTCTTCCACTAATTCTTTCACATCGGTATTAGGGTCCGTGCAGGCAAGCACGGGCATTGCGTTTTCCATATAGCTCAATATCCTCGACGGATAATTCGGAATGGTAAAACGGTAATCCAGCATAACCAGTCCCACGTCGCAGGAGGCGCATAGATTTTCATACTCTTCGTAAGGCAGATAATTTATCGGATAAACGTTTTTCAACCCGTTTACCGCCTTAAAGAATTTTTCCTTTTCCGTTCCGCTGCCGGCTATCACGAAAGAGCAATCGATCTTGTCCGATATCCCTTTCAACGCTTCGGCAAAGAACTCCAGCCCCTGCGGCTTACCTAAATTTCCGCCGTAAATAAAAACGGGACGGTCGGCGGCTATACCGTATTTTTCAAGGAGCGACCTATCTTTTTTCCGTCTGTGCGACAAAGTATCGCTGAATACCGCATTCGGGAAAATTTCCACGTTCTTTTCTTCCAAGTAAGGATTGTGCCGCAAGAGATACTCTTTGTTTGCTCTGCTCATACAGCCTATCCTGTCGGATGCGGAATAAAGCTGAATTTCCTTACGGCGAAACAATTTATAAAGCAGACCGCTTATACCGCTCGTCGACATTATGCCTATATCGACGGCGTTCTGCGGGAAAATATCCTTCAATATCAGATAAGAACGGCAACGGAATTTCCTTTTAGCGTACTTGACCGCTCCCGCCAAAGTTATGGGCGGCGTGTTGTATATCACCAGATCGTATCGATCCGCGCCGAAATACTTTCTTATGGCTCGCTTGAACTGTCCTTCGATGAGAACGGTGTTTATACCTTTTTCTATCATCGAACACTTGGTGAGATTGCCTATCCTGAGCCTCAGAATTTTGACCCCGTCTTCTTCTGAAAGCTCCGTGGGTAACCCTAAACGCTTTTCTCGGGTGCACAAAACCGATACTTCGTGTCCGCTTTTACGGAGTTCCCTGATAAGGTCTATATGCACGCTCGGGGTATGAAGATCGGGTATTTGACCTATTGTAAGAAAGAGTACGTTCATTGTTTTCCTCCTTCGATTTCCACGTCCTCGGGCAACACTATTTCCAGATAATCGTGGTGATATTTCCTTTCGTCCTCCGGAGGCAGAACGGTATAATCGCCGAAATATTTTCTCAGTACCGCATCGGCGTCGCAGGGAACGGAAAATTCCTCTTCGCCGAAAGGCGCCTTTACGCCGGGTCCGAACCACTCTTTTTTATAAGTGGTGCTCATTTCCTTTATGCCGCTGTCAAGAACGGTGACGTATTCGGAACTGTCGAAAGTTTTTTTCGCAAGACGGGCGGTGAGTCTTTTTGCGGCGGTCTCCTTTCCTTTTGCGGTTTTAATCTTTAACAGAAAAGACGAACCGATTTTCATCAGCGTACCGTGATTTCTGACCGGTTCGTCCAGCATATACAACGCCCTTTTCATAGCTCTTATTACTTGGATAAGACGTTTTATTTTCCCTTCTTCCGCTCCGAACAGAGGATAAATATCCACCATAATACCTTGGTGAACGTTCTTCCCGACAAGGGCGGGTTCGGAAAGCACCGACCCGTTCCGCCTTACTCTGTTAATGGTAAGACGGTATTCCTTTTCCGTTTCCGGAGACTGATAAAAATATTTTTCGCCCAGTTCGGTTTTGCAAATTTCGGCAAATTTCAACATATCCTCGTAGGGCATCATTATATCGATATCGTCGTCCCACGGGATAAAACCTTTGTGTCTGACCGCTCCGATAAGGGTACCGTAGGCAAGATAATAGCGTAAATCGTGTTTGTTGCATATCCTGTCTATTTCCCTTAAAATATCGGTTTGAACGTATTTCAATGCGTCTTCGGTGTTTGCGAATTTCATCTGTTATTCCTCCAAACAAGTGTGGAAAAAGTGGCGTTCTTCCTCCGGAGGAAGTTTCATATAATCTCCGTATTCCATTTTCAGGAAATAATCGTAATTGCTTAAAATATCGGCTTCTCCGGTCTCGAACGGAACGGTTATGTATTCCGAAAAAGCGTTCTGATCGTATGAAAATTTCATCCAGTCGTATGAGTCGTTGCTTACGAAACACTGCTTCGTGACCCTGTCGTTATATTTCTGCGACAGAACGTCGTATTCGTCGCAAATTTTCTTGAGCGATTTTCCCGCTCCCAAAAGCCTCGTTCCGAAAACAAGTATTTTACCTTTAAGATTATATCTTTTCCAGTTGATTTTACCCTTTTTCATCATTCCCTGATACATTTTCAAGCGGAAAAGAAATCTTCTTCTTTCTTTAGGGTCGTCGGGAAGATTGTCGATAATATATATATCCAGTCCCATTCCCGAAACGTTTTTTCCGTTAAAGGTTATGGCGCCGTTTTTATAATTTATCTCCGCCACTCTGTCTGCGGTATGATTGAAAAAATAATCCGTGCCGACAAGATATTCGTCCACCACCTCTTTCAGCCTGAGGAGTTCTTTCCTCGGCATTATTATGTCGATATCGTCGTCCCACGGTATAAACCCCTTATGACGGACGGCGCCGAGCATTGACCCGGCGTAAAGAGAATACTTTATCCCTTCTTTTTTACATATATCGTGAAAAAACATAAGTAATCTGAAAAGATTGCCATGTACGAATTCCGCGTATTTTTTTTCTTCGGAAATTATTTCGGCCATAAAACCGTTCCTCCCTTGAGTTCCTGTAAATTATTTATCGTAATATCGGGTTTTATCCCGTAAAGATATTCCTTATCCGCGTAAAGCCCTTCTCCGAGCACCCTTACCGTGGTGACGGGCAAATATTTCTTTATCGCAAAATCCTTTTGCGGATTGTCCCCGACGTAAACGGTCTCCTCAGCCTTTACCCCTAATTTTTCCGTCATAAGGCGGAAAGCGTACGGGTTGGGTTTGCGGTACTCCTCTCCGCCTAAAGCGTCGGTTATTATAATTTCGTCCACCAGGTCGGTTACTCCCAAAGCGTCGATTTTTGCCTGTTGAGCGAAAGGTCGTCCGTCGGTGATTATCCCGAGACGGTAACCGTTTTTTCTGAGATGTTTCAGAAGTTCTTCCGCTCCGTCTGCGTAACGCAGGCTTTCGGGACGATGAGTACGGTATATATCTATTGCCTCTTTTTTCGCTCCTTCGGAAAGTTTTTCTTCCTCGCACAGCCTGTCGAAAACTCCCTTGGCGTTTTCGGCAAAAAGCCTTTGAAGTTTCGGATACGCTTCCTTCACGCCGTAGGTTTTTCCGAAATATTCCGCCACTGTCCGAAACCCCGAACGGACGTATTCTTTTTCGGGAAAAAGCGTGTCGTCAAGGTCGAAAACAAACGCCTTTATCACTTTACCCTCACGCTGTCGTCAAAACGCACATATACGGCTCCGTCGGCTATCTTCACTTTTGACGCGTCGATTTTTTCTCCGGCGACTATCCTGTACAACCATTCGCAGGTATCGGCTCCGGCTCTTATACTCATCGGAGCTCCGCCGCCGAAACGGGGATTTATTTCGATATAACGCATTATCCCGTCTTCTCCGAAAAAGCCCTGCACCGTTATATGCCCCGAAGGACGGAGTTTTTTTATCATCTTCGTAACGTCGGAAATGATGGCTTCGTTCATATCTATTTCGCCTTTAAGGATTTCTCCGCTTCTTACCGCTAACCTTATTCTCGGAACCACGCTTATTATGTTGCCTTCGAAGTCGATAAAGGCGTCCACCGTATATTCCTTTCCGTTGACGCACTCCTGCACTATGGGCTTTTTGACGTAACTAAGGAAAAATCTCAACTGCTGTTCGTTCTCCACTTTGAAAGCGTTGATACTTGAACTTCCGTCCCTCGGTTTGATAAACAACGGGAAGGAGTATTTTCCCTCGTTCAATTCTTCTTCGGTATAGGTATAAGGAGCGTTGAAACCGTTTTCGGCAAAAAATTCCGCCGTCAAGGTTTTGTCGCAACAAATATCCACGCACTCCTTACTGCCGATATTGATCAAAGCACCCGTTTCCCTCTCTATATGTTCCCTCTCTTCCGCAAGCAACATAAGTTCGGTATCGATGGTCGGAACGATTAAATTTATTTTACAGGTTTTACAAATTTCTATCAATTTGTCGATATAACCGTCGGCGCCTATCCTCGGAAGAAAATAATGTTCGTCGGCAAAATAAAGAGCGGGCGCGGTATCGGAAAGATCCACCGCCACTACTTTACCCCCGTAACCCAATCTGTCGCGGGCTTCTTTGAAAAGTTTTACAAGTTCCACTCTTCTGCCCGCGCTGAGTATAAGCACGTTGATTTCTTTCTTCGGCGTTCCGGTAAAAACTTCCATCGTGGCTTGACCTTCCTGACTTATCCCTTCTCTTTTGAATACCTTGGCAATGGTCAGGAAAAAGATTTTTACGTCGAAAGCGAAACTCATATTATCGACGTATTCCACGTCTTTAGCGAATTTCTGTTCCCAGGAAATGGCGTTTCTGCCGCTGACCTGCGCCCACCCGGTAAGCCCCGGTCTTACTTCGTGGCGTCTTGCCTGAAAATCGTTGTAAAGCGGGAGATACGACACCAGCAAAGGCCTCGGTCCCACAATACTCATCTGTCCTAAGAAAATATTGAATATCTCGGGAAGTTCGTCCAAAGAAAATTTCCTCATCAACTTACCGAAGGAAGTCAGGCGTTTTTCGTCGGGAAGCAAAACGCCGTCTTTGTCTTTGGCGTTGGTCATCGTACGATACTTTATCATACGGAAAATTTTTCCGTTTTTACCCGGCCGTTTCTGCACGAAGAAAGGATTTCCTTTCATTGCGAGTGCCACTATCGGCGTAAAAAGGATAAAAAACGGCGAAAGTAATATCAATGCGATAAAACTCAATAAAAAATCAAATAACGGTTTGAAAAAGTGTCTGTACATAAATTATTTCTGCTTGTCGTAAATTGTCTTATTCACCACGCTTGCCACGAACAAGACGTCTTCGTCCGTCATTTTGGTGTCGCTTGGCAAACACAAACTCCTCGAAAAAAGGTCCTCGCATACGCTTCCGAAACCGCTTTTCTTACGTTGTTCATCTGTAAGATGAGTGACAAAACCGCAATCGGCGAACACAGGTTGCATATGCATGGGTTTCCAGGCGGGACGGCTTTCTATGTTTTCGGCGTTCAGTGCGTCGATAATGTCCATAAAAGAAGCCTTACAGTCTTTTGTGAGAGTGGCTCCCGTCAGCCAGTAGGAAGACTCCGCCCCCTCGAAAGTCGGTATGACGTCTATATAGGGATTATCGGCGAAAGCCTTGCGGTAAAGCGCGTTAATTTCTCTTTTCCTTTTCACTCTTTCGTCGAGGACTTTCAGCTGTCCGCGCCCTATCCCTGCGCAAACGTTGCTCATACGGTAGTTGTAACCGATCTCTTCGTGCTGATACCAAGGGAACGGCTCTCTCGACTGCGTAGCCCAGAAAAGAACTTTTTTTCGGGTCGCTTCGTCGTTACACATAAGCATACCGCCGCCCGAAGTGGTTATGATTTTATTTCCGTTGAAAGAGAAAATGGAAATGTCTCCGAAGGTACCCGTTTTGACGCCTTTATAAGACGCACCTAAACTTTCGGCGGAATCTTCCAGTATGGGAGTTCCGTGAGCGGAAGCTATGGCTTTAAGTTCGTCGAACTTTGCCGGCTGTCCGTAAAGATTTACGATGACGATCGCTTTGGGGTCGGGATACACCGAATAAGCCTTCTCCAACGCTTCGGGACTCATATTGTAACTGTCGTAGTCGCAATCGATAAAAACCGGTTTAGCCCCGAGGTAAGCGATAGGGTTGCAGCTGCCGCTGAAGGTAAAACTGGAACAAAAAACGGTATCGCCTTCTTTCACTCCGAGATACTTTAACCCCAGGTGAATGGCAGCGGTACCGCTGGCAAGGGCGACTGCGTAAGGTCTGCCCACATAATCGCACATTTCTTTTTCGAACATTTCCACGTTCTTGCCGAGAGGAGCTACCCAGTTAGTATCGAACGCTTCCTGTACGTACTTCATTTCTTCTCCGCCCATATGCGGAGAACTCAGATAAATACGCTGTTTCATTGGTCTCCTGATATATAAGAAAATATTTTTTCTAATTATATCATAAAGCCTTACGACATTCAACCGTTATGCCGTTAATTTATGTTAACGTGAGCTTTTTTGCTCGAATTTTTCTATTTTTAATTAATTTTCGCCCTAATTCAAAATCCAGACGGCAAGGTTCAACGCCGTGGCAAGATAAAGCCATAAAGGATATAACCAACATAAAAATGTGAGTTTTTGTCCTTTTTCGATAATCAGTTTTGCTAAAAAAGTTGCGAAAAAAGCATTGATTATGATTATTACGATACCTCCGAAACTGTTTCCTAAAGCAAAATAAACAAGACACCACAAAACGTTGAGTAATCCGTTTATCAGCCCGATAAAAACGAGTTTTTTATCGAGTAAACCTTCTCCCGAAAAATGGAAAAACGTCACGGCGTATATGACATAAATCAAAGTCCATACTACCGCAAAAACGAAATCGGGAACCCATTGCGTAGGTTTTGTGACCGTGGAGAAAAAGTCGTCCCCCCTCCTGACGAAGACTCCGCCCAGTACGCTTACTAAGATAATGAACGCTACGGAAATAAAACCGTATTTATATTTTATGAAAAAATTTTTCATAATTTTATTTTATGAAAAATCCTTCCGTTTATTACATTATACAATTATGTAAAGCCAACCGAAAAAATGTTTCGGTCGGCTTTTTTTCAATGGCAATCCCCGTCTTTACAGAAGCATTGCGGGCAATCGGTCGTTACCACGGCTTCGTAAACTATCGGAACGCTTATTTTCAATCTTTGCCGCACTACCAGTCGGCATCCGTTGTTTTTCTCTTGGGCTTCCACGGCAGGTTCTCCGCAGCAACAGGTTTCCACGCGTCCTATTTCGGCTTTTGCCGAAACGTCCATCGGCAACGCCACTTCGCAGTAGCGTACCGCGGTACGCACGCAATCGTCTTTACAGTGTTTGTTCGGATTCGGTTTTGTCATTGTGCTTCCTCCTTAATCTCAGAGAATAGTTTCTTCGTTAATTGCCGCAGGCGCAGGCGCAGGCGAGAAGCTGCAATCGGTGCAGATGTCTTCTGCGGAAGCGTCGAGGCAATCGACGTAGGCTTCTCCGACTATTGCGTTCGCACCGAACTCCACGGGGACGGCTACGCATACGCTCTGAGAAAGAGTAAAAGAACAAATACCGTTCTTTATCCCCCCGCAAATCTGTCTGCCGGGAATGACCGTGGGGGTCCCGCAACACTTAGTGAGGGTCGCGCCCGCTCTTGCGTAAGGCTCCACGCTGACGGGTACGCAGATGTTTGCCGCTTGATATCCTATGGTAGGACAGGTCTGATTTTCCAAAATATTATCCATTGTACTCTCCTTTGTCCCCTTTCGGGACAATATATACTATGTCGGAACCGTTTTAAGAGTTACTTTTTTCATAAATAAAAAAACGTCCTTTCGGACGTTTATTGTTTCGTTACAAGCGATAATTCCGCTATTTACAGAAATTTTTCGGGAATCAACTCGGTTTTTCCGTTTACCACAGTAACCCCGCAGGTGTTTTCCGTCGCCATGGAAAAAAGTTTATCGCCGTCTATACCTATTAAATTTCTTTGTCTGTTCATAAACTTCTGTGCCTCGCTATGGAAAGACGCGGTGGTGACGAAAATTCCTCTCGTACCCTTTTCGGAAATCATCGCCCCGAAAAATTCCCGTACTTCCTTTAAGGTTATGGCACCTTTTGCTCTCGTCCTCGCCTGAACAAGCACTCTTTCTCTGAATCCGAAGCCGTCTTCGGTTTCGATAACTCCGTCTATTCCGTTATCGTCGGCGCCGCCGGTAACCTCGCTTTTTACGACGAAAGAAGTCTTGGCTATCTCCGCAGAAATCAAACCTATGGAGAACTCCTCGAAAAACTCTCCCCCTTTCATATTAAGCAAAATCTTAAAACATTTTCTGACGTCTGCGCCTTCGGCGGCTTCCCTAAGACAATTCCCTACGTCGCTGTCGGGGAAAGTCTCTCCGTCGTTTCGGAAATATCTGCCGTTTTCCCTATATAAAGCTCCGCTTCGTAAAAGGCGGGCTAAAACGTTGCCGCCCCTGCGGTGGATTATTTCCTTTTCCTTGCCGTCGCCGTCTCTGTCGAAGTGCGAAACGCATTTCGCAAAAATTTCCTTTTTCGTCAGGGATTTATTATCTTTGAATATTTCTTTACAGAATTCCTCGATTTTGTCCTCGGTAATGACGTCGGAAACCGTCATGTCCTGCGGCAGTTTATAGTAATACTCGTCCACCAGTTCGAGTACTCCGTCCCTGCGCATTTCCGAAAGCAAAGCGCCTATTACGCTTTTTGCCTTTATCATACGGCTTTCGAAGGACTTATCCTTTTTCTCCGCCGCACTCAATCCGAAATGACGAAAACAATCCTCGAAAATAAGCCTTTTTTCGACTTTTTGACGACTGCCTACGAATTGCAAAATTCTTTGACGAAGTGCGCTTTTATCGTAAACCAACGCTTTTTCCATAATTCGGTTCGGTAAATTCCTTTTTTATTTAAGCATACAATCCCGACGCCTGAAAGTCAAGATACGCTCAAAATTCGGCAAAAGCGCCGTGTCCGCAACAGACAAGCCACCCGTCGCGGCAATATTTTTCTTTCAGTGCGTTGCGGCTTACCGCCGCCTCCCTGCTGTCCACGTTCACCCCGCTCATTAGATAAGGCGCAAGGGAATTGAATTCCCGTTGATCCGCCGACAATCCTTCGGCGTTTATATAAATATCCCCGCTGAAAACGATCTTCAAATCCTCTATGACGTAAACGGTCTCCCCTCTGACGTGTCCGCCCGTTCCTTCGTACATTTTGACTTTCAAAGAGGCGAAATCGAATTCGCCTATATAGGAAAGCGGTTCGTTTCCCCTGCGGTAACTACCTACCGCAACGACGTTTTCTTCGGGCGGCATGACGTATCCCGACAATACCTTCCCTATACGACAATAGGGGGCGTTAAAACGGTTGCTTTCTCGGTAATCGGGTTCTCCCGACCTTTCAAGGAAAAAGTTTTCGGCGCTCGAGGCACTCATAAACGTCTTATATATTCCGCAAAGCCCGACGTGATCGATATCGGGGTGCGTGATAGCGTGCGTGATTTTCTTATCCGAAAATCCGCTTACGAGTTTTTCGCAAACGGACAGCAATTCTCCTTTAAGGCGGGTGTATCCTCCGTCCACTATTAAAACTTCCTCCCCCTTTACCACTAAAAAGGTATTGCTGCCGCAGGGCGGCTGGATACAATATATCCCGTATCCGTTTCTTTCCTTGTATTCCGTTTCGGGACGGTACCCTTCCCCGCCGTGTCTGGCTATACGGTCGGCGAAAGCGGCGATGTATTCGAAGGTCTTATGCGGTTGCTCGCCTTTGTCCTCCAACATTTGCATTATCTTGTTGGACTCGCTTATCAAAGTGTATCTCGCTTCGTCGTCCAAGTGCAGCTTCTCGGCGATACCGTTGGCGAAAGACAGGTAAAATACCGTATTGTCCAACGCCTTTTCGGTGCTGTCGTATTCTATTATCCGAACCTCGCAAAGGGCGCTCACCCTGTCCAGAAAACTTTTCACGTCCGAGGCCTTTTCCACGAAAAGCCCCATTCGGAAAAATTGATAGGGCGTGCCGTTTTCGTTGGAACTGATATAGGAAATATTGAAATTGTATTCGTTTATTATTTCCAGTATCGGCGTCACCGATCCGGGAACGTCGCGGAGTTTGAATTCGGTAAGCATCACGGCGCCTGCGTCGTATTCCTGCAAAAGATACCCGATTTTTTTAAGTTCCTCGGTGATGACTTCCTTTGCGTGTTCGTCGCATTTTACGTCAATGGAAAGAAGGCGGCTGTCCACCGCCTTGTTGTAACTCACCCTGACGATATTGCCGCCGGCAGAAGCGATGATCTTACTCGCTTTCAGAAAAGCGCCCGCCTTGTCGGGCATTCGTGTCAGAAACGTTGTCCTCATAAGAAATTTTTCTTTTTAGCCTAAAGTCCTGCGGATAAAATACGGGAAATGAGCGAAAACCACGCCGGGCTCTTCCAGTTCCCTGTTCCAACGCTTTACCCATTCCATCGTAAGATACCCGTCGTATCCGTCGTTTTTGAGAAGAGTAAGCGCTTCCTTTATCGGTACGTCGCCGTAACCCATAATTCTGTAGCTGGTGGTCCCGTTGACTACCACGGAATCCTTAAGATGAACGTATTTTACTTTGCCTTTCAGATTGGCGGCGGTTTCTTCGATCTGTTCTCCGCCGAAACGGTACGGATGATGAACGTCCCAAAGCGCGCCGCCCCCCGTTTCATCGAGAAAGTCTTTCAGTAAAGCGGTGTTCACGAAAAGCCCGTTGGTTTCCATAAGCGGAGTTACTCCGCTGCCTTCGGCATAGCGGACAGCTTCCTTGAAAAGCGTCTTGCAAAGCTTCAGATCGCCTCCGTCGTAATAAGGTTTATCGGTACTCATAATCCTTACAAAAGGTACCGAAAGTTCTCTTGCCAAGTCAATATAAGCGAAGGCTTCCTTTAACGAGGCGTCCTTTGCGTCGTGAGAAGCGAAGGTCGCGCCGGAAGTAAGACAGCTGATTTTGACTCCGGTGGACGCGAGTTTTGCCATAAGTTTTTCCCGTCCTTCGGTAAGCTGTTTGATAGCGGGAGCGTAGATTTCTCCGCCGATACCTCTTATTTCCACTCCGTCGTAATTGAGGTCTTTTGCCGCGGCGATTATTTCGTCGAGGGACCAGTCGGGACAACCGATTGTCGAAAACGCAAGTTTCATATCTTACCTCCTAAATTAAGCCGTTTCGATATTGGCGGCGTCTTGCAGACGCAAAAGTTCGATCGCCTGTTCGCGAAGTTTGAACTTCTGAATTTTTCCGCTTGCGGTCACGGGGAAGTGATCCACGAAGCTGATGTAACTCGGTACTTTGTGTCTTGCCATATTGGCCCTTACGGCGGCTTTGACTTCTTCTTCGGTCATGGTTTCGCCTTGTTTAAGTATAATAAACGCCATAACTTCCTCTCCGTACTGCACGCTGGGAACCCCCACCACCTGTACGTCGGAAATCTGCGGCAAGGTGTAGAGGAATTCTTCTATTTCTTTAGGATAGATATTTTCTCCGCCTCTTATTATCATATCTTTGATCCTGCCCACGACTTTGAAATAACCTTCCTCGTCCTCGGTACAGAGGTCTCCCGAATGAAGCCAGCCGTCGGCGTCTATGGCTTGAGCGGTGGCTTCGGGCATTTTATAGTACCCTTTCATAATATTGTAACCTCTTGCGCAGAACTCTCCTGCTTTGCCTCTGGGCAGCTCCTCTCCCGTTTCGGGATCGACTATTCTGCATTCCACTCCCGGGAAAGCTTTACCTACGGTGGAAACACGTTTTTCCAGGCTGTCGGTAGTGGTGGTCATGGTGCATCCGGGGCTGGCCTCGGTCTGTCCGAATACGATAACTATTTCTTTCATATTCATTTTGTCCACGACTTGCTTCATGACTTCCACAGGACAAGGCGAACCCGCCATTATTCCCGTTCTGAGACTGGAAAAATCGAATTCCGAAAACTTCGGATGTTCCAACATAGCGATAAACATAGTCGGCACTCCGTGCACGGCGGTGCATTTGTTGTCGGAAATGGCTTTCATAACGGGTAGCGGACTGTAATGGTCGATAGGCACCATCGCCGTTCCGTGAGTGATCGACGCCATCACCGCAAGCACCAACCCGAAACAATGGAAAAACGGCACGCAGATAAGAAGTCTGTCGTCTTGGGTAAAATTCATTCCGTCGCCGATACATTTACCGTTATTGACGATATTATAGTGCGTAAGCATAACCCCCTTGGGGAAACCGGTGGTTCCCGAAGTGTACTGCATATTCACTATATCGTGAATAGTCAGGCTGTTATAGCGGGCATAATACTCTTCGTCGGAAACGGTTTTGCCGAGTTCCTTGAGTTTTTCAAACGGGAAAAATCCTTTCGGAGCTTCGCCGGGATCGGAAAAAATAACTCTTTCCAACACGGGAAGTCGTTTATTGGAAACCAAACCGTCTTTACCGTCCTTGATCTCGGGGATCAACCCTTCCACGATATCGACGTAATTGCTGTCCTTGAATCCGCCCATCATCACAAGCACTTTGGTGTCGGACTGGGTAAGCAGATATTCCAGTTCGAAACTCTTGTAATTGGTGTTGACGGTGACGAAAACCGCCCCTATTTTCGCCGCGGCGAAAAGGGTAAGCATCCATTCGGGGGTATTGGTAGCCCACATGGAAATTTTTTCGTCTTTCTGCACGCCCAGCGCCATAAATCCTTTGGCGATAAGAGTAGTTTCTTCGTCAAACTCTTTCCAGGTTCTGCGATAGTCCCTGTCGGCGAACTTGAAAGCAAGTCCGTCGGGACGCGTGGCGGCGAGGTCTCCGATGATTTGTCCTAACGTTTTTTCAATAAACTCCATACAACCTCACTTAAACATTTATTTGACTGATAATTATTTACGAAAGTTATTTTATCATAAATTCCCGTCCTTGTGAAACAATTCGGACGGGTCGAAAGCTGATTATTTCAAACTTTTGACGAACTCTCCTATAAGACGCACGGCTTTTACCAGGGTTTGCATCGAATAAGCGTAACTTATCCTCACGAAATCATCCCCGCCTTTCCCGAAAGCGTTCCCCGGGATGACCGCGACCGCCTTCTCCTCCAAGAGAGTCTCGGCGAATTTTTCCCCGTCCATACCGCTTATTTTTACCGAAGGAAAAACGTAAAACGCCCCTTTCGGCTCGAAACAAGTAAGTCCCATGGCATTGAAATTTTCCACCAGATACCGTCTGCGCATATCGTACTGCGAACGCATCTCCTCCACCGAAAGGAAATTTTCTTCCAACCCCTGTTCGAGAATGGCTATGGCGGCGTACTGGCTTGCTGTCGGCGCGCACATTATGGAATACTGGTGTATCTTATACATAGGCGTTAGCAGTTCGGCAGGGCACAGCATATACCCTAATCTCCAACCCGTCATGGCAAAGGCTTTGGAAAAACCGTTTATCACCACGCTCCTTTCCCTCATTCCCTCGATACTCGCCACCGAAACGTGTCCCTTCTCGGTATAGGTAAGTTCGGAATAAATCTCGTCGCTTATGACGAGTATATCGTTTTCGATACAGACTTCGGCTATCTTCTCCAGATCTTCCTTTTCCATGATCCCGCCGGTAGGGTTGTTGGGATAAGGTAAGATAAGAATTTTGGTACGGTCGGTGATATTCTTTTTCAAGGCTTCGGCGGTGAGCTTGAATCCGTCGGAAGCAAAACATTCCACCCCTGTCGGCACGCCTCCTGCCATAGTGACGCAAGGAGCGTAGCTGACGTAAGACGGCTCGGGGATAAGTACTTCGTCTCCCGTTTCCACCGTCGCCCTTAAAGCAAGATCAATAGCTTCAGAGGCTCCTACGGTAACCAAAATCTCATGTTCGGGATCATAAACAAGCCCGTAACGAACTTTATAATACTCGCTTATCAGTTGTCTTAATTTCAAAAATCCGCCGTTGGGGGTATATTGCGTAAGACCTTTATTGATACTTCTTGCGGCATAGTCCCTGCCTATATAGGGAGTATGGAAATCGGGTTCGCCCACGCCTAAGGAGATAACGCCTTTCTTCTCGTTGACGATATCGAAAAACCGTCTTATACCCGACGGTTTGAGCGAGGAAGCCCGTTTGTTTATAAATTTAGAATAATCCATAAATTATAAACCTTCAAAATTAACGAAAATTATTCGTGGACGGGAAGACGACCCGACACTTCGCCGTTGTCGAGAATCACGCCGCCCTCTTTATACTGCTTCATAATAAAATGGGTAGCCGTGCTGATGACTGCGTCGATGGGCGCCAGTCTTTCACTGACGAACAAGGAGACGTCTCTCATGGTTTTACTTTCCAAGGTTATGGCAAGATCGTAAGTGCCGCTCATAAGATAAACGGCTTTAACTTCTTCCAGACGGTAAATTTCCTCGGCTATGGCGTCGAAACCTCTTCTCGGTTGCGGAGTAACTTTAACTTCTATAAGGGCGTCCACGTAATCTTCTCCGGTTTTTTCGGTGTTTACTACAGTGGTATATTTGACGATAATGCCGCTGTTTTCCATTTCTTTAATCGCGGAAGCGACTTCTTTTTCGGTCTTCCCGAGCATTGCCGCTATTTCCGCGGCGGAAAAACGAGCGTCCTCCTTGAGCAGTTTCAGAATTTTCTTTTTGAGTTCGTCCATAGTTCGCCTCCGTATATAAATTAGATAAATCTTACTATTATTACGATTAAATGTCAATTAAATCGGATATAACGCGTTTTCATACGACATAAATCGGTATAAGGTAAAATTTAACTAAAGGAAAGCTGTTGACAAGAGGTGTTTTCGGCAATAAAATAATAGTACTAAAAAAATACGGGGGTGTTTCAGATTCGACTTGTGCGCAAGGTAACGTTAAGCATGCCGAAGTCCCTGCTTCGTTAAAAAGGGAAATTAAACAAATAAAATAACAACAATCAAAATTACGAGCTCGCTGCAGCCTAATAGCAGTCGTCGCGACGGAAAGGTCTGCGGTTCCGACGTCGGCGTGTTTCAGCAGAGAACGGTTCGGGGAAGCGTCCGAATTTCCGAACGGCATTACGGACTCGGGGAGTAAGGGATTTGCCTGATAGACTTTACGCCCGACAAAAGCAATCAACGCTAAGCATGTAGAAAAATTTTACCGACCGCATGAGTACAGGGGTGCAAGTCCGCTCACCTCCACCAATACAAAACAAGAGGCTTCCACAGCCTCTTTTTTTGTATTTATTTGAGCGGACTTGCACACCGTAACAGGGGGTGAGGACGAATAAGAAATGCTATAGTATAGCGTTTCCGTCCGAACGCAAGAAGCTGTGCTTCGCAGCAGGGTTAGCCGCAGGCGAAGGACGAATAAGAAACGCTATGGTATAGCGTTTCCGTCCGAACGCAAGAAGCTATGCTTCGCAGCAGGGTCCGCTCACCTCCGCGTCGCCGCAAGGCTTTTTCGACAGGCAAAATTTGCTTTTCGCCTGTCGGTTTTTTGCCTTCGTCTCCTTTTCCCGAAAATCTTACTTCGCTATGCTCGTTCAGCTTTTCGGGAGCCCTGCACCTTTTTGTAAAATTCGAAAGTTCGCACTCTACACCCTTCTTCTCGCTCTGCCCCTTCTTTTCAACCGAGCGAACTTGCACACCTTTTTTAATATAAAGCGGATTTTGTATAAAAAATTGTAAGGCTTTTTATTTCTCCACGCCTAAAAGTTCCCCTACGGTAACGCCGTAAACGGAGGCGAGTTTGATGAGATTTTCGTATTCGGGACGGGATACGTCGTTCTCCCAGTCGCTGACGTTGGACTGGGCTATGCCGAGTTTTGCCGCTATCTCCTTTTGCGTATAGCCGTTTTCCTTTCGAAAACTTCTGAATACTTTTCCGAATTCCATATTCATATCATAAATAATATGTGCATTACCTATTGACAAATATGTGCAATACCTATATAATTAAAATACTTTTTTACTTTGGAGGTAATTATGGACAAACGCAACGTCACAAAGATTTTTATTTCGGTACTTATGATAATCCTGGCTTTAGCCTTGATTTTAATAGGCACGGTGGGCGCAATTTCTTACAGCCTTTACACCGCGTCCGACTCGTCGCAACAGGAAATCACATCCAACCGACAGACTTGGCTGGATACATATACCGACATAACGGCACAATTTTATAATATATTTATGATAATTTCCGGCATACTGCTTGTGTTGGTCTCGATAAACCGAATTATCGATATTTCGCCGAAAAAACAAAGCAAAGCGGATAGTGACGAAGAATTATTGAAATCCATACAAACCTTACATTCCCTCTACGAAAAAGGTATCCTTACCGAAGAGGAATTCAAGGAAAGAAAAGCCCTGTTGCTTTCTGCCAACAAATAAATTTTCTTTTGTAAAAACAAAATCCCCGCATTATCGTGCGGGGATTTTTTATGTGAGAATAAAATTAAAACTTATTTTTCTTCCTTTGCGTTGGATTCTTTCAACAATTCGATGATTTGTT
>CALVNL010000003.1 GCA_944349655.1 uncultured Clostridia bacterium | reverse complement strand
AGGGTTTACGATGAATAGAAAAGAGGTTGAAAATTATATTTTCGAAACTTACGGAGTAAAGAAAGAAAGTCCGTGGGAAGACGACCCGGAATCGGTGATTTTTCGTCACAGGCTCAACAGGAAATGGTTCGCTCTCATTATGCGGATACCCAAGAAAAGACTGGGGATTTCGAGTGAGGAGGAAGTCGATGTAATGAACGTAAAAAGTTATCCCGAACTTATCGGAAGTCTCCGTTTTTCCGAAGGTTTCTTCCCTGCCTACCATATGAACAAAACCCATTGGATAACCGTCCTTCTCGACGACAACGCCGATGAAGATAAAATCAAAACTCTTCTTGATATAAGTTACGAACTGACAAAAGCAGGAAAAGTAAAGAACAGGACAGAAATCGATAAAAATCATTACCTATAAACAATTATTGAATATCATATTGTTTTCATATTGTTGCAATGTTTTTTTCAATGATATAATTTTTTTATCCGTAAAAACGATCTTTTTATAAGAAGGAGATAAAATGAAACGTAAATCGACTATAATTTTATCACGCTGATTTTGATTCTTGTTTTGAGTTTTGCGTTGGTTGCCTGTAAAGGCGGAGAAGACGAGTCGCATACGCACACTATGTCTTACGTCGAGGCAAAAGAAGCAAGCTGTACCGAAAGCGGTATGACAGCATACTATGCTGTCAATTACGACGGCAATAGTCTTTTGATGTTCTTGTGCCGTCTATCCGCCCGTTCAAGTCCCTTAACTTACTGCTACATACAACAAAAAAACCGTAGTGAATACGGTTTTTTTGTTGTATTGGTGCCGAAGGCGGGACTTGAACCCGCACGATGTTGCCATCAGCGGATTTTGAGTCCGCCGCGTCTGCCATTCCACCACTTCGGCAAGTTGCTTTTAATATTCTATCATATTATGTTTCCCCTTGCAAGCGTTTCCGCTTATTTAGTACGGTTTTATCCGATTTTTTTAAGTCCGTTTCGTCCGTTTCACCTTTTACAAAGGAAATTCCGTAAATTGCACTTGGCAATGAAAATATAAGTTATTTGTTGCTATAGATACAAATAACGTATAATTCTCGGTTGTAATTACTTTTTGTCCGCACGTGAGGAAAGGGAAATTTTGCCGACGCGAGGAAAATTCTTTTTCGCTATTGAAATTCAAGTTGATATATTATATAATATTTACATAATTGAATTTAGCTATTATTATGCCCTTTTGCAGGGCGGGCTGATAAAGAAACTTATTACGGGAGTTTTGATATGAGAGGCAGTTATAAATCCGGTCAGAGAAGAGTCCTTTCCGGTTCGGGATACAAGATAGCCATAGGCGCGGCGGTTTTGCTGGCGGTGGCTCTCGTGCTTGTGTTGCTGGCGTACCTTCCTGCGACGGAGGACGTTATCGTACCCGAAAGGACTATAGTCAGTATCGAGAATACTTCGGGAGGTATCGGCGTCAACAACGATCCGTCGGCTATATACGTTACCGTAACGTACAGCGACGGCACGACGGAATCGGTATCCCTTGCCAGTACCGTTTACGAAGGATTGGATTTGACCGTTGCCGGTAGCCAGAACGTTGCGTTAAGCTACGGAGGGTTTGAACAGACCGTAACCTTCGAGGTCAAAGAAGTCGATTGCGTTCTGAATTATTCCGCCAGCCTCGGCGGCAGGATACAGGGTGAGGCCGAACAGTACGTACCCAACGGCGGTTCCGCCGCTACCGTTGTAGCCGTTCCCGAAACGGGATACGTTTTCAGCAAATGGAACGACGGTTATCCTTACGCTTCCCGTAAAGACGTAGGGGTTACCGAAAGCAAAAAATACATAGCGATTTTCGAAAAGGCTCAGTTTACCGTCAGATTTTATTACGACGACGGAACGGTGGCAAGCGAAGAAAAAGTTTTGTACGGGGAAGCTCCCACCAAAGTTCCGGTTTACGGCAGCGACCCGAAAATGGAAAAATACGGTTACGTTTTCACTAACTGGGTTCCTGCGGATTTTTCGGTGGTGGACAGAGATATGGTCATCCGTCCCGAATACACCAAAGCGGCTACGGACGTTATCATGACGGTACCGCTCGACGTTTACGGCAACGCGATGGGGACCACGGATATCCGTAGCGAGGGTTATTACGCTCACGACGCTCTGGCTACCATCGTCGCTACGCCCTATAACTCGCGTGAATTCGCTTACTGGCTTATCAAAGACGCCTCGGGCAATTACGTTAAACTGGATAAAATCGGAGCGCAGACCGTAGCCGTCGGACTCGGGGGAGAGGAACTGACTTTCACTTCCAACCGTTCGGGCGACAGTATAACCGATTATCTTTTGAGTTTTACGCCGAATTCCGATATAGCGCAGATAGAAATACAAGCGATATTCGCTTATTCGAACAGTGATATTACCTTTATCAATTACCAAAATCCGAACAACAACAACGTGGAGTTTACGGTAACGGGTTTAGCTTACGGTAAACCTCTCAACAGCTACAAAAACGAAGAAGCGGGGATAGACCTTACTCAGGGACTTCCGTCTCCGGCGGACGTAGTGGGTATGGAATTCGAGGGTTGGTATCTTATGGGCGACCCCGAACAGAAAACGGTGGACGGCAGCATCACTTTCGAACAGCCTACCTCCCTTATCGCAAAATGGAAACGCGTATCCTATACCGTGGTATTTTATTACGCGGACGACGATAATAACCGAGTGGAACTGCAACGCACGTCCGTAACGTATCAGGACACGCTTGCAAGCGGTTCGAACGGCGGTGTTCCGTCGGAAATTCCCAAAAGAAGGAATTACGTATTCGTGGGGTGGCAGGACGCACTTACCGGAGCAACGGTGGACGACAAAACCAAACTTTACGCCGAAGAAGAACATCTCCTCAACGAAGATTTCGTAAAGAACCGTATATTGTATATCATACCCATCTGGACGCCGATCAGCCACAGATTGTACGTCGATATCGGCGGGTCGGGTTCCGTCAAACTTATTATAAACGACGGGAAAACCGACTCCGAAGGCAATTCCCTTACCGAGATAGTGGACGTTTTCGGGGAATATACCATTTACGAAAACAACGATTATAAATTGCGTTTCGAGGCTGCGGTCGGGTTCGAAATAGACACTGTAGAATGGTACGTCGGAGATAACTTCAACGAAACGGATTATACCGACGATCACGTGAGAGAGTCCACGCATAATCTGGTTAAGACGGAAGAAAACAGAATTTACGTCGAGTTCGGTATCATAAACGTCAACGTTACCGTACGCAACGGCGATTCGGTTTATAGCGGACATCTCGAGTATCAGGGAAATCTGTTCACCGACGAAAACGTTACCGTCGCGGTTAACTACAATACTGCTGCCGAATTCCGCTTCATCAGCCCCGATCCCGCTTATTCGATAAAGGATATCGAAATTAACGGCGTCAGCATAGGAGAAGCTTTCTCGTCTTCGACTACCGAATACACGCTTTCTCTGTCGGGACTTACCGATGACGCTACGGTAACGGTGGAATACGCCGCGCGGAAACAAAGCGTTTCTCTGAACGTGGGAGCGGGCGGTACGCTTTATGTTACCGATATTTACGATACGTCGGTGGAAATACCGGCTACCGATTATTACGAATTCGTTTACGGCTCGAACGCTTATTTCCGTATCAAAGCCGACGGGACGGACTCTTTACGTAACGTGCTTTCTTCGGTATTGAACAACGGCTCGCTTTACGATTTGTTCTCCAACGCCGGCGGTATCAAATTCTATAACTGGAAAATAAACGGAGTGGATTACGGTATCTCCTTAAGCTACATAAACGGCGTGCCTTATTACGTTTACGGTACGGCGTCATACAACGGTTCCGATTACGTTTATACCGAGAGAACCGATAGTTCCGTCCGTACGGTGTTCCTACGCACGGTGGATTACGGGCAGTACGTTTATACCGCGCTCGGCGAAACTTCCGCCGAAAACAAAGCCATAGCCGACAGACTTGCGTCCGAACTGAAAGTTTCGGAAAGAAGCGTTTACAATACCTACCTGCAACGCGACAGACGCATTACGCAGGTGGACTTTATGCTGATTATCGACGGCGATTACGACTTACGTTTCGATTTCGATGAAATTTCTTACAAAGTAACTTCTCCTGCAACGAACGAAGGAACGGTCAAGATAACGTCGTCCTCCGTTCCGTTCAACGGAACAAGTACTTTGGTTGCTACGCCGAAAGCAGGGTATTACATTTCCGCATACAGAATAAACGGCGGCGAACCCGTATCCGTCAACCTCATAAATCCCACCGATTCTTACAGCCTCAAGCTCAACGGAATAACCGAAGATAAAACGGTGGAGTTTATATTCGAAGAAATTACTTACGACGTCGTGTTGGTAAACGACAATCCCGCTACGGGCAACGTTTACGCAGACGGCGTTCTTTTGAATAATTCCGTCAAACTGACTTTCGGATACCACGACTATGTTACGGTAACCGTTACCGTGGACGACGGATACAGAATTTCCGCAATATTTATAGACGGAAAAGAACAAACCGTTCACTACAACACCTCGTCTTACGTTATTAACGTAGCCGATATGTCCGCCGACGTTACCGTTCGTATTCAGTGCGCGGAAAAAACCGACGGCAGTTTTGAAGGCGGCTACGAAGTCAGCGTTTCGGAGGGAGAAAACTTCGGTTTTTCGGCGGAAGCTTATAAAGCCGACCCGAACAAAGAAAACGTCTTTATCGTTACCTCCGATTTCGGTTACAGTCTCGGTAAGGTTACCTTGAAAGGCAACGTTTCCTGGACTTTCGACGCAAACGGAACCGACGCTTATTCCGAATACGGGGTATTGAGCGGAAATACGCCTACCGTAGTAAAAGAAAAGGACGCTTTCGGCTGCGACGTATGGATAATTACCGTTCCCGCAGGAACTTTCGCTTCGGAAGAGAAAGTTTCCGTAACCGTAATTTCCGAAAAGAATTCCTACGGAATAAACATAGTTACCGAAGGCGCAGACCACGGTTCGACGACCGGTATCAGTTCAGCTTATTTCGGGGATACCGTAAAAATCACGCTTAATGCCAACAATAACTGTTATATAAAAGGATTTTATGTCGGCGGAGAAGCCGTTTCCTTCAATGCGATAGGCTGGAGCGGACTTACCGTGAACGCTTACGGAAATTATACCTACGGCGTGTATTCCTTTACCGCAAACAGAGATATGGATATCAGAGTGGAATACGATATCAATACCTATCTTATGACGGTGGATTCCTCCAGCGTCAACGGTACGACCACGCTTAACGTCGAAGGCTCGGTTCTTGCCACCGAATACGTGCCGCACGGCAGCAACGTTTACATCGATATGGAAGCCGACGAGGGTTACCATATAGCCGGACTCTATATTAACGACGTAGCGGTTTCCCTTTCGTTTGCCGGAAGCGACGTCAATACTTTCAGCAAATACACTTATCGTTATTCCGGACCGGAAGGAAACGGTGTTACCGGCAGATTAAACGTCAGAGTCGTTTACGAAATAAACCGTTATTCTTTCGTGTTCAGTATAGTCAACGCTTCGGCAAACTTTGCAAACGAACCTTCCTGCGGAACGCTTACTGCGGACTTTACTCTGGACGGCAACCGTTATACGGGCATCGAACACGGCAGGAATTTCTCCTTTACGGTTACGCCCGACTCCGTGCAGGGATACTTCCTTTCTTACATAATAATCAAATACCGCTCGTCTTCGGGAGTGGAGTATTCTGTAACCAAAACTTACACAGACGGTATTTTCGACTCCAAAGGAGGAGTGATCTGGTTCAATCGCTTCCTGGACTTCGACGAAGGAATAAGTGCGGATATAGAACTTATAGAAGTTGTTTTCGAACGTAATCTTTACACTATAGACCTCAATCTTTTAAGTGCGTCCGAAACCGGTTCGCTCGAGCTGTCCTTTAGTCATCCGACGTTAGACGGGACGGCGCCCGTTTTGTTCGACGGCGAAGGGAACAAATATCTTTTCAGTAACGGGATATTCCGCCTTATGACGGGAGATACCCTCACCGATACCGATATAGCGCTGGTTTATTCCGACGGAAAATACGTTTATATGGACGGAGCAGGAAAGGAATACGTTATGTATATCGAACACGGACTCCGTTATACCCTTACCGCAAGACCTACTCAAGGTTATGAACGCATAGGATTTGTCTTGAACGGCGACGACGCTTCCAAACTCGTCAATAACGACCGTTATTCGGCTAATATAGTCAGAAATCTTGTTTTCGACGTGACGTACCGTATATTGGTTTACGACGTTAATTTCTCGCTCACCGTGGTGGATAAGAACCTGATTGGTTCTTTACCTTCCGAAGTGTTGCTAAATTACGCAAATATCCGAATTCAGGTTATGAGCGGTACCGTTTACGACGCCGATTACAACCCCGTGGAAACCGACGGAATTTTCGACCTGCAATTCAACAAAACCGGAATTTCGCTTTTTGCCGACTACGGCTACAAATTAGGTTACGGCACCAGAATTATTCTGGTAATGCAACCTAAGTTCGAAGATACGGGTTACTATCTGTATAACGCATTTTACGGCAACACGGAAATTCCCGCTTCTTATCTCGAAGGCGACGTTTACTCCGAAGTCTTTTACGGGGGAAGCGATCCGTCCAAGGGCTTGCTTGTATCCGAAAACGTCAACGCAAGATGTAATTTCCGCATTAAACTTTATAGCGTAACGGCGGGTATAGTTTACGATGAAAACATAATCGGAGAAACGATGAATTCTCTGACCGAAGAGTCGGGCGGTATGATCGCCTGGGGCGACGACGGAAACGTACGCGTGGATATCGGCGAAGGATTTATTCTCGACAGAATTACCGTCGAACGCGACGGAGAAGAAATAAGGGAAGTCAACCTTATCGACAGCGCGGACAACGACGCATTCGAGGAACAGATGTATTACGATAAGCGGAACGAGCTTACCAACGAAGTAAGAGACGTTCTGGTTATCAAAAACGTCAAAGGCAACGTGGACGTAGTGGCGTATCTATCCAGAGAGGAATTCACTTTGCGTTACGTTTTCAACGATTCCGACAACCTCGAAAAAATCGAAACCACCCTTAACGAAAACAATTCCGGCTATCCGCAAAGCACTGTCGTGGGAGATAATTCGGCAAGCGGCGGACAGATATGGGAAGGGGAAAACGTTCACGTCGTACCCGTGAAGTATTACGACGAGGCGGCGGCGGTCATAACTCCGAAAAACGGCTATGAAATCATCGGCGACAAAGTACTCGTAAGGGCGGTAAAATATGACGAGAACAGCGGCGAATGGATTCCCGTAACAGACGGAACCGGCGCCGAAATAGTCACGGAACTCAATCTTGTTACCGTAGCGGGCGACGCTAAGAAATTCACTTTCCACAACGATACGAGTTTGGTACCCGTGCTTTATGTGTCCTACGATCTCGAGATAAGCATAGATATCCGGGTCAAAACCTATACCGTAAAAACCAACGTCGTCAGAACGGACGCGAACGTAACCAATCCCAATACCACTCAGATAAGTATGTCCGTCAAAGACAGGGACGGTTTCGATATAATTTTATCCGACGGAAGCACTCAGACCGCGCAAAATCTTACGCTTGACAATCCGGGGAAAGACCAGATTGCGGAACATCACGGATATATCAATTACGTTTTCAACGCGCCGGAAGGCTATATGTTGGACAGTATGTCGGTAAACGGCGTCAGATGGGATAACTTCCGCACGACTTCGTTCTCGGACGAAAGAATGATTTTCAATGCCACCTATAACGCTAACGCAGGCAGACCTTATTATACTTACGTCGTAAGACTCAACGTCAACGACGCTCTTGCCACGGGCGAGAACTATTATTCGAGGGGCAACATAGACGTCAACATAGTGATAACGCCCATAACTTACAATATTAAAACCTATATAAACGGCGTTTATTACGAAAATACCGATATAGGCGGCAGGAGCGGAGCTACCGACGGCAAGACCGTTTCCGTGCTCAGCCCGGCTATCGCCACGCATTTTAACGGCTTTACCCTCGAACCGGTGATGTACGAAGGTTATGAAGCCATTGCTTTATCTATCTTCACCGGAACTTTCGAAGAAGGCGCAGACGCAACTCACTTTACCGTCAGCAATCCGTCGGGCAGCCGCTATAACAACGCGACCAACGGATTTATGCCGTACGTGAACGTTCTGGAAGACAAACTGACTATCCATATATATTATCAGACGAGGATAATAACTTATATTGCGGATATCAGTAACTACGCCTACAGCTTCGATACCGCTTTATTGCCCGACGGAAGCGAAGGGAAAGTCGGCTTCGATACCGTAGCGGGGAAAACCGAAGTTTTCGTTACCACGAACGGAGAGGGCATAACTTACGAAGAAAGGGGTAGCTACGAATATTTCTCCACGATAAGAGTGGACGCCTATGCAAAAGAAGGCTACCGTCTTTATTCCGTAGTGGAAGTTGTGGACGGAAAGGAAACCGATATAGTGAACGGAGTGAGGGGTATCGGTTATACCGTGACTACCGATTCTTCGGGCAGAGAGGTACATTCTTTCGTTTACACCGTGGACAGCTACGGCGACCGTACCTTCAAGATTATTTTCAAGCAACGTACTCAGGTAACTCTGAACGTATATAATCCTTATAAATACACCTCCGGCACCATATCGGTGGGAGCGATGGTTTACAGAAGTTACGTTTCCCTTTCGGCTTACGAAAACGGAAACCTGCTCACGAACGCCAACGTCACTCCCGGAGAAATAGTGGTGGAAAAATACGTATTCGACGTGCTGGTAGGAAACTTTATCAGCTTCGAGTATAAAGATCTTTATTCCAAGGCAGGGCAGCTCGGGTATAACTATTACGTTCTGGACGATAACGGACAATTCGTGTCGGCAGGATTTACCAAAAACGCCCTTTATCCCGGCGAAGGTAAAATAGTAAATTCTCAGACGGAAATATATCTTGTCACAGAAGTTTACGCCAGGGTTACTTTTGAAAAAGAGACCTTTGCCGCGGACGAAAACGCCGTGGGCGGAATAGTGTATTTCAACGGGTCGGGCAGTGAGCCGTCCAACCAGTCGTTGTATTCCACCGCGACTATAGCGGGCAAAACTCTCACCATAACGGCAAGTCCTTACGATAATTACGTTTTCAGCAATCTCTACGTCAGACAAATCGACAAGGAAGCCAGTCGCAGACAGGGCGAAGTCGTTTACAAAACGGGTTCGGCGGAGTGGCTTGCTTATTCCGACAGTTTTGCAGAACAGGACAGCAACGGTTTCTCCATTACCCGTTCCGTCGACGCAAGAAACAATACCGTCTTTACCGTGGTTATGAAAGGCGATATGGAACTGCGGTTCGAGTTCTACAGAGTTTACGAACTGACTTACGGCGAAGATTATACCGATAACGAACCGCTTTACGGAAGTGCATCTTCGTTGGTACTTTCCGACGTTATCGACAACAATTACGCCGACGCATATCCCGGAAGCGGGGAATACGTGCAATACAATTCTTCTTTCCGACTGGCAGCCCCCGAAGCGAAAGACGGTTACGTATTCGTAGGGTGGTACGTCAACGGCGTGAATACCTATTCCTATCTGGCGTCTTCCCTGCCTGCCGCAGGTTATAACGTAAGAGATTTCTTTATCAATTACGGCGATATGCCCGGACTTCTGCTCGACGGGAACGAATATTCGAAACTGGAAATAATAGCCGTTTACCAGCCGGTCATAGACGTGGCGTTGATAAACGAACTTTACTATTACGACGTGGATACCACGCACTGGAACAGCTGGGAAAGCGGAGCGCTTTACGCGTCCTACTACGATTTCAACGGAAAGAACATTGCCGGAGTGGAAACGCTGAACGCTTTGACCAACTTCAATGCAAGGACTCTTACCGATCCTTATCTCGATTATTCCGCGGTAAGCGCTTTATCGGGCGGCGATAACGACTGGAACCTCGTTCGCAAGGAAATGGATTCGCTCGGAATAGCCGAAACCAATAAAGTTTATTCCAATCTGACCTCGTTCCAGGTGCTTTATCAGAGCATACCCGCTATGGACTTTGTAAACAATACCTGGGAAGACGGAATAATTTATCTTTCCATGGAAGCCATGCCTTCCAGCGTGAAACTTTTAAGCTGGCAGTATTATAACTGGAACAGCCGTCAGTACGAAGAGATAAATTACGTTTACGAAGACCGAAGCCTCGGAGTGGACAGTACGGGCAATTATACCGTCGTGGACAATACCTTTACAATCTATAACTTTGCATTAAGTTATATTTACAGCGGCGAAATGCCCTATGCGATAAGCGCGAGCGACGCCGAAAATCACGCCAACGACCGTCCTCTTATCATCAGACCGAAATTGTGGAAAATCGTTCAGATAGAATTGTCGCAGGCGGCGTTTACCGACTATCTCGGCGGAAGCTTTACCGACGACTTCGTTACGGTCATTCATCCCGTTATCGACTCTGTAAGCGGGTCCGACGTTTATTACGCTCTTAGCGACGACGGAATGACAGGCGAATTCGATTACGGCGCGGAAATAGTGGTTAAGTATTATCATAAATTATCCGAAAGCGTAGGCGGAGAAAGCGTCGTGGTCAACTACCCCGAGTCCGATACGGGCGTAATCGATATGTGTTACCGTTTCATCGGATGGCAATTGAACTGGACCGTCAACGGTATCACCGAGTACCGTATCGTGTCCACCGACGACGCTCTGACGGGTTACAGAATAACTCTCAGCTACGAATTCGGGAACGAGCCTCCCAACGAAGCTATGGAATTCCGCGCGTTGTATATTACGCAGTATAAACAATCCGTTTATTCGTATAACGTAGCCGGAAGCGACGCAGGTTACGAAGCCGCGCTCAATCAGGGTTCTTTTGCGGTGGAAGCGGCACCGAGATTCGTGGTAGCGAACACCAATATGAGCATACCGTTCCTGTTCTACGATATCGATACCAAAGAAGTAACTACCAATAACATACTTTATAGCTTGGATTCGGTGGAAAGCACTCAGCATTTAAGTATCTTTATGATGGACGTAGGCGGAGAATACAGGGTATCGGTTTATCCTGAGGACGCTTTGGGCGACGCCGAAGATATTTATAACGAGGATACGGTGTTCGGTTACGACCCCGAATACGATAAAGAATATATGCGTTATATCAACAAAGGGACCGATAGCGAGCAGTCCTTTGCACCCGGCGGAGTGGCTTATACGGGAGAAAAGTTCAGCGTAAGCGGCAATATGACTTTGGATCTCCAGTATATTTCCACGGTAAAACTTATTTTCGAGAATATGATGTTCTCGTCGGGAGTTACCCTTCCCGCAGCCTTCGTTCGGTACCTGGAAGGAGACAAAGTTTCTAAAATGACGGTTTGGGACGTCGATGAAAAATACGGCGACGGAAGCACGGTTCCCGACGGTACGGTACACGTCATTACGCAATTAGTCAACGTCGGAAATCTCGGCGGACGGTTCGATTATTCTCTGAACGGTTTCAAGAGCGGTAACGGTATCCGCGCGCAACAGGAACTTGTTTACAAAATAAATGCTTCCGGCACCGAAGACAACGAAAGTAACCTCTTTAACCCCACCGTGGAAAGTTACCGTAGATACGTGGTTATCGACTATAACGACGGATATATCGTAGGGGGAAGTCTTTTGTTCGGTGACGAAAATTATTCCGGCAACAAGTACAGCACTCCCAATACCGGAGACGGTACCGTAGACTCGCCTTACAAGATTTATACCGTAACGCAATTCAAGAACCTGAGCCTTTACTTTATCTATAACGAATATTCCTGCGTGGACGTGAATTTCCGTTTGGAAAGGGATTTGAAGTTACAACAGGTAAATTCGGGCGCTACCGAACATCCTTACGGTAACACCAAAGCCTGGGTACCGCTTACGCATTATAACGATTCAGTATACGGGCATTTAGGTTTTGACGGGGTTCTGGACGGCAACAATAAGACTATATACGGTCTCGCCGTCAATATCGACAACATTACTCCTCTTAACGACAGCAGCGATCCTTTGGCGGACTTCGATTACGAAGCCTTGTCCGGATACGGAATATTCGGTTGCGTAAACGGAGGTACGATCAAAAACCTCAATATAGGAAACGCATTTATCGAATTAGACAGCTTCGGGCAGACAATTCCCGGCACGCCGTCTTATATAGGTATTCTGGCGGCAAGAGCTTATAATGCCGTATTCGAGAATATCAGCTTCAAAGAACTCAACGGTATGACCGACGGAAGAACGACAAAGAGTAACCTTACCGGTATAAGCAGAGTTTATCTGGTCAGTTACGTAGCCGACGGTATAGGTATGTTGGCAGGCTACGCCAATAACGTTCAGATAAGAAACGTCGATATAGAAATAGCCAGCGCCGCAGGTATCAATATAGATATAATAGGCGCTACGGCGGCAGGCGGACTTGTCGGATATTCCGAAGGAGAAAACACTTATGTCAACGACGTCAGCGTTAACGGAGCAAACGGAAGATTGCTTATCAACGTAATCGGAGAAGGACTGAACAGCGGCGGATTGTTCGGATTGTTCGCAGGCGGAGAGATGTCGCAAATCGCAATGAATAATATGGATATGATTATCGGTTGCGATCAATGTATCAACGTAGGCGGCGTGGTAGGGTCGTTGAAAAACAAAGGCGTAATAAGCGGGGTAGAAATATCGTCGGCAAATCAATCTAACCGTAACGACCGGAGCAAAGGAATAATACTTACCGCAGGTGCGGCGGCAAGCTCCTCCGACGAATCTATGGGTTCTTCGGGCGAAACCGCCTTCGGAAAAGCGGGAGGTATAGCCGGTTACGTCCGCAACGGGCAAATTATTTCTCAACCCGAAAACGTGGGCGTAGTCAACGGCGTAATCAGGTTTTATGCAGGAACAGCGGGCGGCATAGCAGGCGTAACGTATGAAAATTCTCTTATACAGGGCTTTAACCTAAACGCGCCCAGCTCGGACGCCTATGCATTGTATCTGATGTTCAGGATAGCGTTCGGCGGCGGTAACGGCAATTACGGCGGCATAGTCGGCGCCAATCTCGGAAAGTCCACGATAAACGATTGCAGCTTCAGCGGGCATAAGGACAACAGTCCTACGGCAGGAGTAACGAGCCTTACTTCGAGTTATATTTACGTTTACCGTCAGGACAGGGACGACGATACCGCTTATCAGAATATACCTGCGGTTTCCACCGGTTCTTACGGGAGCATTAAGAAGACCACGGTTGTCGGACATATTCTGAGTGTCGGAGGTATGGCAGGATACAATACCGCAAAGATCTACAACAGCTTCACCAAAAACGCAAGGATAACCGTTAAATACGAAAACGGCGCCGCGCTTAACGACGGGGACTGGAAGGTAAGAGTAGGCGGTATCGCAGGATACTTCAACGTGGTTTCCACGGCAGGGACTTACACCGGTTGGGGAGAAAGTATTTTCGCTTTCTTACCGGTGGACGTGGGAAGTAAAATTCAGAGCTGTTATACCTACAAATCCAGTATCGCCATAGCCGGATATATCTGGTGCGACAATAACTCCAATATGGCTAAGACCGTCGGACTGGAGACGGGGATGGGCGTAGTAGTAGTCGGAGGTATAGTAGGAGCGACGCCTGCGCAAAGTTACGGAAGTTACGGAATAAACAGTTGTTACACCTATCAGAATCATTTCGACGTATCTTTCGGGGCTTTCGGTCTGAATAATTACGTCGGTAGCGGCGATAGCGCAGGAGATCCTAATATAGGTTGGTATTATACGAGCGACTTGAATTTAGGAGTAACCGGTCACAATATTCAGTCCAACAGAGCCGGTTTTCATATCAGCGGAAGCATATACGGCATAGTCGGAGACGAATATAAACAAGACGCAGGCAGCGTATCCAACTATTGCTGGACTTTGGGTAATACCGCTAACCGTTTAGGTTGGAGATCATTAGCCGAAGCTATGGCGGGAAAATACGATCGTTGGAGCAAGCCGTCCGCCGACTATCAGAGAGGATTGGATTACTGGCAATCGATCGATATTTCGTTAGATACCGGCAAGGCGGTTAAAGCTTACAACAGTACGCATAATCGCGAAAGAGTCCCGACCGTAAACGACGCAGGCGACGGAGCGTGGGGTTCGGTTTACGAAACAAATACCGAGTCGGAGCTTGTTATCGGCGACGAAGGAATGGGGCTGGATTTCCGCAACGTGGGAATTTTGTGCGGAGGCGGATTCGTCGGAGTTTACGGCGACCTCGACGGAAGGGTGTACCGTACGGACGTTGAAACAGGAGAACTTATGGTAGCGCACTGGTTCTCTACCACAAGGGATAGCGAAGCCAACTGGGGGTATATCGACTCTAACGGAAACTACGTCAACAGGCTTGGCGGATATTACTCGCAGAGCTCTAAATTCGCAAACGATACTTACCTGGTAAGAGGGCAGGACGCTAAATTATCCGCATAATCGGCAAAACGCTTGTTCTGAAAGCAAAATCGTTATATAATACCTTGTAGTGTTTTTACTGCAAGGTATTATTCGGAGGAATAGAAAAATGAAACACACAGATATTGCGGACATTCTTTCGGGAAAAATTTCCGCAGGGAAAGAAGTTACCGCCTGCGGTTGGGTCAGAACCGCCCGCGACTCCAAAAATATGGCTTTTCTGGAGATAAACGACGGAACAAGTCTGAAACATTTACAAATAGTCATCGATAAAAACGTCATTAAAAATAACGACTTTATGCATTTGGGGTGCGGAGTGAAAGTCTGCGGAGTTTTGGTGGAATCGCCCAATATCGCAGGCAGTCTGGAAATCAATGCGTCCGAAATTACTTTACTCGGAGATTGCCCTGCGGATTATCCTTTGCAAAAGAAACGTTGCAGTATGGAATTTTTACGCAGTATTCCGGCTTTGAGGGTAAGGACGAATATGTTTAACGCAGTATTCAGAGTCCGTTCCGTAGTCAGCGCCTGTATTCACGAATTTTTCCAGAAAAGACATTTTGTTTACGTTCATACTCCCATAATAACCGCCAGCGACTGCGAGGGTGCGGGCGAAGTGTTCAAAGTGACCACAATAGGGTATAATCCTGCATTCAAAAGTGAAGAAGAGTATTACAAAAACGACTTTTTCGGACAGAAAGCAGGGTTGAGCGTTTCGGGTCAGCTGGAAGGAGAAGTGGCGGCGATGGGTCTTGGCAAAATCTATACCTTCGGACCGAGTTTCCGTGCCGAAAACAGCAATACTCCCCGTCACGCGGCGGAATTCTGGCACATTGAACCGGAAGTGGCTTTTGCCGAACTTCCCGATATTATCGAGATAGCCGAGGATTTAATCAAACATATAATAAATACCTGTTTAAGCGACTGTGCGGCTGAACTTGCCTTTTTCGATAAATTCGTGGAAAACGGACTTATCGACAAACTCAAAGACGTAGTAAGCCATCAGTTCGGGATAGTGGAATATACCGACGCTATAGAAATTCTGAAAAAAGCCGAGGTGAAATTCGTTTATCCCGTAGAATGGGGGGAAGACATTCAGACCGAACACGAAAAGTATCTGACCGAACAAGTGTTCAAAAAACCCGTGTTCGTTATAAATTACCCGAAAAAAATCAAATCTTTCTATATGAAACAAAACGACGACGGTCGTACCGTGGCGGCGACGGATTTACTGGTGCCGGGCGTGGGCGAAATTATCGGGTGCAGCCAAAGAGAAGCGGATTTAACCAAACTTCTCAATGCGATGAAGGAAAAGAATATGACTACCGCCGAATATGAGGATTATATTTCTCTCAGAAAATTCGGCAGCGTACCGCACAGCGGTTTCGGACTGGGGCTGGAAAGGATACTTATGTACGTCACGGGGGTAAGCAACATAAGAGACGTGATACTCTATCCCCGTACCGCGGGCGATATCAGATAGGAGGAAGACAATGAATTATTCGAGCGTTATGAGAACGCATAACTGTAACGAACTCAGAGCCGAGGACGAAGGGAAAAACGTCGCACTCTGCGGCTGGTTGCACAGCGTAAGAGACCTGGGCGCGGTGGTGTTTTTCGTACTGAGAGATTTTTACGGAATGACGCAGGTGACCGTTTCCGACGAGGACAAGAAAGCATTTATACGTTCGGTTCCGAGAGAATCCACCTTACAAGTCAAGGGGAAAGTCGTACTCCGTTCCGCTCCCAACAAAGCGTTGCCGACGGGACTTATCGAAATCGAACCCGAAGAAATTACCGTTCTCGGAAAATGCTTCTCTGCGCTGCCGTTCGAGGTTGCGTCCTCGTTGCAGTCGAGGGAAGACACCCGTCTGAAATACCGTTTTCTCGATTTGAGAAATCCTGCGGTAAAAGACAAAATCGTTTTAAGAAGCCGTATCATAAGCGCAATAAGACGCATAATGACCGAAAGAGGGTTCCTGGAGATAGCCACCCCCATTCTGACCAGTTCTTCTCCCGAAGGAGCGAGGGATTTTATAGTGCCGAGCCGCCTTTATCCCGGAAAGTTCTACGCTTTGCCGCAGGCGCCGCAACAATATAAACAGCTCCTTATGACTTCGGGCTTCGACAGATATTTCCAGATAGCGCCCTGTTTCAGGGACGAGGACGCAAGAGCGGACCGTTCTCCCGGCGAATTTTATCAGCTGGATATAGAAATGTGTTTCGCGACGCAAGAAGACGTCTTTGCCGAACTGGAAACTATTTTACCGAAAATATTTAAGGAATTTACCGATTGGAAGGTGGACGAAGGTCCTTTCCGCAGAATTACTTATCGCGACGCCATAGCCGACTACGGCACCGATAAACCCGATTTACGCAATCCGCTTATTATAAAAGACGTCACCGAAATCGTACGCGGTACGGCTCCGCTTTTCGAAGGAAAAACGGTAAAGGCGGTAGCCGTGGCGAATTTCGATAAACCCCGTAAATATATCGATTCCCTTGCCGAACTGGTTAAAGCCAAGGAGCTTAACGCTTCCTTCTACTGGTTGAAGATGGACGCAAACGACGTTTTGAGCGGAGGCGTAAGCAAATTCCTGACCGAAAAGAGCGACGATTTACGCCGTGCGATAGGCGTGGACGGGAACGTGTTCGTGGCGCTGATTGCAGGCGACGACGCAAAAGAAGCGGCTAAATGCGCAGGTATCATCCGTACGGAATTGGGAGTTGCTGCCGACCTTATCGAAAAGAACGCCTATAGATTTTGCTGGATAGTGGATTTCCCGATGTACGAAATAGGAGAGGAGAGCGGAGAAATAGAATTCTGTCACAATCCGTTTTCCATGCCGCAGGGCGGAATGAAGGCGTTGGAGGAAAAGAATCCTCTGGAAATACTCGCTTATCAATACGATATAGTTTGTAACGGATACGAACTCAGCAGCGGAGCCGTACGTAACCACGACCCTGAAATTATGGTTAAGGCTTTCGAGATAGCAGGTTACGACGAAAGCGTTATCGAAAATAAGTTTTCCGCTTTATACAACGCTTTCAAATACGGAGCGCCGCCTCACGCAGGTATAGCTCCCGGCGTGGACAGAATAGTTATGCTCCTTGCAAACGAACCTAATATCAGGGAAATAATAGCTTTCCCGATGAACAAGAACGCCCAGGATCTTTTGATGGGCGCGCCCTGTTCCGTTACCGAAAAACAGCTTAGAGAAGCGAATATAGCCATAGTCGATAAAAAATCGGAGAATTAAGCGGATTTCCGTTAAAACAAAACCGCCCGTTAAAGACGGGCGGTTTTTTTATAAGAAAAAATGATTATCAGAATACGTTCAGAACTTTCAGAACGAGCACTGCCACCGCCGCCGCAAGGCAGAGGGTAAGGAATACGAAAACGGACGTCGTGCGTTTGGAACGGCGATACTGTTTCATAGTGACGTATTCGTCGGGGGAGGGCTGGACGTAAACCTTTTCCTTTTCCGGCTCTTCCTGTTCAATAATTCCGAATATGTCGTTGAAACGCTGTTTTTCACGCATATAGGCTTCGTTGTAATATATCTGAAGTTCCTCTCCCGGGACCATATCGCTCAAAGGAAATGCCGTGGGATTGCGTTTTACGGGTTCCTGCTGAACGTTTTCGACGGGAACAGACTTGTTTTTCTTTTTCATTATATCGCTCCTCGATAAGCAAAAATACATATATTATTATACCTTTACGTTTTATCGCTGTCAACACGAAAAAGCCTGTTTTCTATATATTCCCTTTTACGGTCAGGGGAGCGGTGAGATGACTTTTTCTTCGTCGAAAGCCTTTTCAAGGAAGGTTTTTATCGTCTCTTTCTCTATGGCGTACGATACGGAATATTCTCTGTCTCTTGCACATATAATTCCTGTCAGGGTACCCGATTTATCGATTAAAGGAGCCCCGCTTATGCCTTTTTCCACATATGAATTCAGTTGCATGAGTCGGGAAGGCTTCCCTTCGGCAAAGCAATTCCGATTTCCGCAGTAGGTTACGGAAAGTTTTTCGCCGGGAAAGCAAAGGTATAATTTCTCGTTGACCGAGGGCATATTTTCCGATAAGGTTAAGCCGACGGTTTCGGGACCCGACAGCAAAGCAAGGTCTTGCGAGCGGTCTATAAAAAGGATTTCCGTTTCATATGAATTTCCGTCGGCAGGGTCGAGGAAACATATTTTTTTCTCGTCATCTGTTTCGGGAAAAATATGAGCCACCGTCAATATGTATCCGCTTTCAATTTTCGTTCCCACGCCGCGGAATTCGGTTGTTTCGGTAATACAGGTGATTTGCACGCAAAAGTTATCGTTTACGCTTTCGACGCAACCGCACAGACAAAAAACGACCGCTAAGGTCAGGATAAGACATAATATTTTCCCCACGGGAAATATATTATGGGGAAATTTGTCAAATATTCGGGGGAAAACTATTCAGAGTAAATATATTTTCAATCGTCGATATCGGAAAACAAAACCGAAAGCGCCGAAGAAATAGCTTCGTAGGGATATCCTCTGCGAGCGAGTTTTGCAAAAACTTTGCTTTTTTTGGCGGGACCGTCGGGAACGGATTTTGCCGCTTTTTCGGCAAGAAGGAGCAGTTCGTCGGCGTCGGGGGAGAGGTCTTTTACCGCGTCTTCGATTATTTCGGAAGAAACTCCTTTTTGTTTCAATTCGTTTTTCAAGCGGTAAACGCCTTTGTTTTTTCCGTGCGTTTTTATGTAATTTTCGGCAAAAGAAGCGTCGTCAATATAACCGTTTTCCTTGGCTTTTTTCACTTCTTCGGCGGCGATTTTTTTAGGGAAACCTTTGTTAATCAGTTTATCGTAATAACCTTTGGCGGTTTTCAGGTAAGAAGCTATCTGGTCGTAAAGATAAACCCGACAGAAATATTCCTGACTTTTTTCGATTAGAAGAGAAATATTTTCTTCGGGAATTTCCTTGCGGATATCCACGCCGCAGGTAAGACAGGCTTCTTCGCTTAAAAGAAAAATTTTGTCCTTATAAAGGATTTCTCCCGTAAGTTTGCGAGGATTGTAACTAACTAATTTCATATCGGTAATAATTATATCACATTGTCGAAAAGTGTTGCAACGCAAAGGTTGAATAAGCTATAATTTTATTTAGTTCAAAGAAGAGTTTGAAAGGGAAAAATGGACGTATCGGCGGTTTTGGAAATAATCGGAGTAGTGGCGTTTTCGATGGTCGGCGTTTTCGTCGGTATCGAATACGAACTGGACGTGTTCGGCATTTTCGTGGTGTCGCTTTGTTCGGCGTTAGGGGGCGGAATAATCCGTGACCTCGTGCTGGGCGTTACGCCTCCGGTCAGTTTCGTCCGTCCCGTCTATACCGTAACCGTACTCGTTACGGTGGTGGCTTCTCTTATTCTTTTCAAGATAGTTGACAAAAGACTCAGCCGAAAATCAGTAAAAATACTCAAAAAAACCGTAGATTTCTTCGACGCGGTAGGGTTGGGAGTATTTGCGATAAACGGTTGTCAGGCGGCAATCGAATTAGGTTACGCCGACAATTTCATAATGATAGTTTTCGTGGGAGCGGTGACCGGCGTGGGCGGCGGAATGATAAGGGACGTCTTAAGCGGGCGTAAACCCATCGTTTTGCGAAAGGAAGTTTACGCGCTGGCGGCTATAGTGGGGAGTATCCTTTACTTTTTCATTCACGACAAACTCAATCATTATTTCGCAGTCTATATTTGCGCAGGGCTGATAACGGTAATAAGAGTGCTGGCGTCCTGGCGCAGAATAAATATCTCATACGCAATAAAAAACGCCGATCTAAAAATCGACGAATAGGAGTTTTATATGGCTAAAATAATGTGGGAAGGACGTTTTTCCAAGAGTCCCGACAAAAAGCTTAACGATTTCAATTCCTCTATAAGAGTGGACGGCAGGATGTACGAGTCCGATATCGAAGGGTCCATAGCGCACGCTGAAATGCTCGCCGAATGCGGAATAATCTCTTCCGAGGACAGGGACGTCATTATCGAGGGATTGAAGGAAATTCTTGCCGATATAGAGAGCGGCAAGGTTAAGATTGACCCCGAAAGCGAAGACATTCATATGTTCGTGGAAGCATTGTTGACGGAAAGAAAGGGCGAAGCGGGGAAAAAGCTCCATACCGCCCGAAGCCGTAACGACCAGGTGGCGACAGACGTAAGACTTCATTTACGGAAAGAAATAGACCGCACCGAAAAAAATATTATCGATTTTATGAAAGTAATCGTCGATAAGGCGGAGGAATACGCCGACGCCGTGATGCCGGGATATACTCATTTGCAAAGAGCGCAACCCGTGACTTTCGGTCATCATCTTCTCGCTTACGCCGAAATGCTGAAAAGAGACGTCGGAAGATTTGCCGACGCGGCTAAGAGAATGAATTATTCGCCGCTGGGAAGCTGCGCCCTTGCCGGCACCACTCACCCTATAAACAGGGCGTTCACCGCAGCCGAACTGAATTTCGACGGATATTGCGCCAACTCGATAGACGGAGTGAGCGACAGAGACTTCTGCCTGGAAATCGCTTCGGCTTGTTCGATATGTATGACGCACCTGTCGAGATTTGCCGAAGAAATCATTTTGTGGTGCAGCTGGGAGTTCAAGTTCCTGGAACTGGACGACGCTTACGCGACGGGAAGCTCCATAATGCCGCAGAAAAAAAATCCCGATATTGCCGAACTTATCAGAGGAAAGACCGGAAGAGTCAACGGAAATTTGGTGGCTCTTCTCACCCTGATGAAGGGTTTACCGCTGGCATACAATAAAGATATGCAGGAAGATAAGGAAGCCATTTTCGACAGTTTGGATACCCTTAACGACTGTTTGGAGATTTTTGCTCCGATGCTTGCCACGTCGAAAGCCCGCAAGGACAATATGCTCAGAGCCTGTCGGGAAGGATTCATTAACGCCACGGACTGTGCCGATTATCTGGTCAGGAAAGGGGTGCCTTTCCGCACGGCTTACAAGATTTGCGGCAGGATCGTGGCTTACTGTATCGAAAGAGGAAAAACGCTGGAAAATTTATCCGTCGAAGAGTACGCTTCTTTCGACCCGATTTTCGACGAAGAAGTTTACGAGGCTGTGGATATGCTCAACTGCGTAAGCAGAAGAAAGTCGTCGGGCGCGCCTTCCGAAAAGGAAGTTAAGGGAGAAATCGCTTCTTTGAAAGCGTTTATCGACAAATTTTCGGTGAAAAAAGAAAACGGATTGATTTAAAACCGCCCTTAAGGAATTGTTACGACCGCTCCGTGAAAAAAGGGGCGGTTTTTTATTGTTGCGCGCGGTTGAGCGGATTATAAATATATAAATAATTTTACTGTTGAAATAACCTTCGTCGTATGATACAATAAAATATATCCATATCGGGTTTTTAAGAAGAGGTAATATGAAAAAGGTATTGGGTTTGATGGGAATAGTTCTGACGATTGCGGTTTGTCTTGCGGCGTTCGTCGCGTACTCGGGCGCCGTTGTTTATGCCGTTGACGAACCCGATTTTTCCGTCGGGACCGAACTCGATCCTTGCGAAATATCTTCCCCCGAAAGTTTGCTCGCACTGTCCGACTACGTGGCAGGAGGCGGAGCGACTTACGGCGTTTACTATAAAGTTACCGCGCCGATCGCGTTAGAAAGCGGATTTACTCCCATAGGGAACGCAGGCAATCCCTTCAACGGACGTTTCGACGGCGGTTTCCACGCAATAACTCTTTCCGTCTCTGCGGATAGCTACGGCGGACTTTTCGGTTACGTAGGGTTGTCGGGAGTGGTGGAAAACGTAGTTACCGAAGGAAACGTTACCGCTTCGACCGAACATGCAGGAGGTATCGCCGCTTATAACGCAGGTATTATAAGAAACGTTTTCAATAGCGCTTCGGTGTCGGCGAACACGAGAGTCGGCGGTATAGTCGGCGAAAACATAGGTCTTGTCGAATCGGCGGTCAATTACGGAGGCTTTACGGTTTCCTCTTACGGCGGCGGTATAGTCGGCGTGAACGGAGACGCGGGCAGCGTTCTTAATTCCGTAAACCTCGGCGAGGCGGAAACTTTCGGCGGAACGAGTTCTGTCGTGGGCGGCGTAGCAGGCAGTAACGCAGGTTTGATTAGCGACGTTTACAATGCCGCCGCCATCAACGTGACGGGCGAAAGGATAGGTTCGGTCGTAGGTTATCTTCTGAACGCCAAACAAGGCAGCGGACGCGTATATAATCTCTCCTCCGCCAGTTCCCGTAACGTGGTGGGATTTTCCGAAATAACCGTTCCCGAAACCTTTACGGCTTTGTCGTTATACGCATTTTTATCGGGAGAAGCCATATTCAGCGAAAACGGACTCGTTCGTCCCGCTTTCGAAGAAGGTAAAGGATATCTGCACGCCCCGTCTTTTGCGGAAAAAGAGGGATTTAAGGATTATTTCGAAAGGAGTCTGTTTGCCGCAGGAGACGGAAGCGAGGCTTCGCCTTATTTGATTAACGACGAACAAAACTGGAACCTCTTTGCCGTCAACTCCGCTCTTTTTTCTTACGAAGGAAAATTCGTAAGGCTGAACGTGTCTTTGAACCTCGGAGAGATAACTCCGCTTTTTACCGCGGAGGGAGGGTTCGGAGGTAATTTCAACGGCGGCGGCAATCTGATAAGTTTTTCAGTTACGTCTTCCGACGATTACGTCGGACTTTTCGCAAAGATAGGACAAACAGGCTCGGTAAACGCTTTACGTTTGTCCGCAGTCGTTTCGGGAGGGAATTACGTCGGAGCTTTGGCGGGATATTCTCTCGGGACGGTTTCTTCAATCAACACCGAACAAGGCTCCGTCAACGGTAATACGTATGTAGGAGGACTGATCGGAAAAATAGAAAACGGAGGTATTTCCGAAGTCGAAAACAAGGCCGCGGTAACAGGAACCCGTTACGTGGGCGGAATTGCGGGGGAAGCCGTTCTTGCAAGCGGCGTTTCCTCTCTCGTCAACGAAGGTAGGGTATCGCAGGGAAGCGGCAACGCTTACGCTTATTTCGGAGGGATTTTCGGAAGAGTGCAAAGCGAAGGAATTGCCGCGGAAAAACTTTACGTTTACGGACAGGTTTCCGCTTATAAAGCCGATTACGTAGGAGGCGTCGCGGGAAGCGTAGCGAATTGCAAAATTTCCGAAGCTGCGGTAGTCAATTCCGTTACGGGAAGAAATTACGTCGGCGGGATAGTCGGAACTGCGGCTTCGTCGGGAGAGGAGATATCCTTTGCCATGGTCGTGGGGAACGTAAGCGGCGCAAAACGTACCGGAGGCATCATCGGAGATGCGGACTCGTTTGCGGGCGGCATAGTCGGGAGTCCCCTGGTTACCGAAACCTATTTTTACGGAACGTTTGCCACGGTACCCGAAGCGGAGACCGATATAAATACTTTCCGCGCGATTGCGCCTGACGGCGTTGACGTGAGGAATTCTTATTATCTTGACGGCGTTCTGACCTTGTCGGGGAAAGGGACCGCGATCAATTCCGTGGAGTTTACCGAAGGACTGTTTGCGGACGATTCTACAGCTTGGGTTCAACCTGCGCAGGGCGTAGGGTTCGGTTATCTTCCGAGGCTTAACGGAGCTTTTGCCGACGACGACTCCCGTTTGAAAGTAAATTATTTCGGCGGAGGAGAAGGGACCGACTCGTTGCCGTTTATAGTAAATTCAGCTTCTCACTTATCGAACCTTTCTTACCTTGCGGCAAATTACGAGACTTACCGCTCGGCGTTTTATCTTCAGAGCGCCGAAATAACCTTGGAGAAGCAATTTTCTTTGTCGGACAGCGAAGAAACGGCTTTCTGCGGAACGTACGACGGCGGATATTATGCGTTGAGAAGCGTTTTCGACGGGCATAGTCCTCTGTTCGGCTACATAGGTAACGGAGGCGTCGTTAAAAACGTTGCAGTGGAAGGCGGCGTGTATGAAAATGCGTCGATAGTCGGGACGATACTCGAAGGAGGGTTGCTTACCGACTCTTATTCAACCGCTTCGGTAAACGCGTCGGCGGATTTTGTCGGCGGACTCGTTGCGGTCAATTACGGCATTATAGAGAGTTCTTTCTTTACGGGAAGAGCCGAAGGCGCCGCAACGATAGGCGGCGTCGCAGGGAAAAATTACGGCGAGATAAACAACTGCTTTTTTGCCGGACTTCTGAACGGTTCGGTGGCGGGCGGTATAGCCGGCGAAAACGACGGAGGGACTATTTTCGGAGCGGTGGCTTCGGGGACGGTTTACGCTTACGGCAGCGGTTCGGTGGCGGGCGGTCTCGTCGGTAAAATAACTATGTCCGTAAAGGAGTCCGCAGTTTCTCAAAGTTACGTGACGGCTATTATCGAGTCCGACGGAAAACGCGGAGGACTGGCGGGAGAAGTTTATTCCACCTTCAATCTCGGCTCGGCTGTATTTTATAACGGCGATATTTTTACGGCCAACATTGCTTTTTACAGAGGAGAAAGCGCAACGCCGGGCGGAATTTACGCCAAGACTTCTGCGGAAATGCTTTCGGGATTTGAAAGCAATTTCACTCAAGCAAACTTCGTAAGCAATTTAAGTTCCGATAAGGACAGCGGATATTCGCCCAGGAACGCCGTTTTTGAAAATACGGGGATAGCGAGAGTGGAAGAACTCAGCGCTTACGCATTAAAAATCCGTTCTTTCGGCTGGGATAACGAAAGTCTCGACGAATGGGGTACTTCCGGCAATCCTTATCTCATAACCACGCTTGCGGAAATGAACGTTTTACGAAACAACGTGGACGCAGGATACGACTATTCGGGCAATTATTTCCGTCTGGACGCCGATATCGATTTCGGAGACGTGCCTTTCCGTCCGATAGGCAGATTTATTTCGGCAGCCAATCCCTCCAACAGAGTTTTCGGCGGAGTTTTCGACGGGAACGGTCATAAATTTTCTTCTCTGATAATTTCCGAGCAGGCCGGTTACGGTTATGCGGCGTTGTTTGCTTATACCTCCAAAGGTTTCGAACTCCGTAACCTTATACTGGACGAAACCTGCTCCGTGACTTCTCTCGGTACCGACGCCGCCTCTTTCGTAGGCTACAACAACGGTCTCATTTCCCATTGTTTCTCCTACGCAACCGTTTCCTCTCAATCGAGGGTTGGCGGAATAACCGTGTTCACGGCAAATTCCACTACGATTAACGATACCGTATTTGCAGGCACTTTATCCGCTCCGACGGCTTTCGGGCTGACTGCGCAGGAAGCGGGTACGGTAACGATTAACTCTTACAACAGTTGGTATCTGAAGAAAAATATTGACGGTAGTTTCGTGCAGGCGGGGAAAGAAGGTTACGTCCACAACAATTACGGCAACGTTCTTTTCGAGGACAGAGGCGGAGAAGTAGTTATAAATGTGACCGAAAACGGCTTTACGTTCTCTTTGACGGCGGAAACGGGTTATAAGGGCGTTTTGATGAACGCTCAGGATAAAGCGGAGTTCGACGGAAACGGAGTTTACGACCCGACCGTGAACCCCAACGTGACGGTTTCGGGGGCGACCAAGCTGTACGCAAGGTTTGTTTTGAGCGTGGAACTTGCCGACGTGACTTTTCTCAGAGAAGGCGAGAGTAGTTACGGCGGAGGAGAATATTACCGCGGACAGAACGTAACCTTTACCTTAGCTTTGCAGTACGGTAAATTCCTCAATACGTTCGATACAGACGGTTTGCTGAACGATATTACTTACGGCAACAACAATTCCGATTGCGTGACGGTGACATTCGCCGTGCCGGAAGAAGGATATGTAACTAATTCCGAAAACAATTATGTACTTACTTTGAATGCGGAAGTTTTCGATTTTGCCGATTATGCGACGTTTGTAACGCCGTCCGACAGTACTTACGACGGCTCCGCCAAGGTGTTTACCGTCGCTCCGACCGCCGATAACGAGGGATTTTTCGGAGAAAACGATTTTACCTATACCGATTTAAGTACTCAGGGGATAGTCACGTCCATTATAAACGCAGGCTCATATAGGATTAAAGTTTCGCTGAAAAAAGCAGAAGACGAGCATTTCTGCGGATACGTTACCGAGGAATACGTCGTCGACAAGAAGGTTTTGACGGTAGCGGATTACGCAAGCGAAAAAGCTCTTTGGGAAAGTTTCGTGTCCAAAGTTTACGATAACAAAACTTCCTCGGTCAAGGAACTGCCGGCGGACCTTATTTCCGGCGTAATAAGTTCGGACGCAGGGAAAGTCGAGGTTTCCGCGTCGTTGACGTGGGAGAAAGCTTCTGCGGGCGAAACCCTTGCTACGGTAACCTGTTCCGCTATTTCGGGAACCGCATCTGGGAATTATTCTCTCACAGAGGTAACCTTGACGGGGATTGCGGCCTCAATAGCTCGGATGACGCTGACCGTTACCTTGAACGTCACGGAAAGCGAATATACGGGCGTAAGTCCTACCGCGAATTATACCCTCGACGGTACGCTTTACGGAACGGCGGCTTTGAAATTCGAGTTTGTTCCGCAAACTTTGCCGGAAGACGGCAGCAAAAAATACGACGCAGGGATATACACCGTGGAGGTAAGCTGTACCGACAGCGAAAATTACGTAGTCGCGATATCGGGCGCAACGGAATATACGATTACGCCCAAGACGGTTAAGGAAGAGGATTTGCATTATTCCGTTCCCGTTCTGATGTACGACGGGAGCGATCTGTCTTCCCTGATAAACATTACTTTCCGCAAACTCAGCGGCGGAGACGGGAAAGTAACGGCAATTTTCTATAAATTGAACGACGAAAGCGAAACGCTCGTTTCCTCTGTCAAGGACGCAGGCAATTACGAAGCCGAACTGTCCGTTAACGACAAAAATTATACTCTCGACGCAAACGTAGGAAGATATGCTTTCGAGGTTTTGCGTTCCGATAAAGGCGGAGAGATAGAGGTATCGCTATCCGACGGCGGAAACTTCGAGGATATGGTATTGACTTACGGCGAAGGTATAGCGATAACGCCCGGAGAGCTTTACGGAGCCGACCTCCAAGTGGAAAGGACGGTAAACGGACGGGGAGAAGCTAAAGTCACCTTGTCCGAAAACGGAGATTATCTGTTGGAACTGACCCGCTATTCTCTCGACGGTACTTTGACTTTCCGTTTCAAGGCGACCAACAGTCCCAATTACGAAGACCGCTACAGCGAGGAATATACCATAAAAGTGGAAGCGGGAGTTATTTACGTGGGGGTAAAGGAAGAGACCGTTTATTACGGCGACGTGATAGACCTGACCCTCGTTTACAGTACCGACGAAGCGCAGAGCGACGTTATCGCGACCGAAACCGTGGCGGGATTTGTGCCGTCAATGTACGAAGTGGAAAACAAAGGAGAACTTAAAGCCGGAAGTTACGACGTCAGTTTTTACGGCGGCGACAGCGACGGATACGTTTTCCGCACCTCTTACAACAATACCCTTACCATAACGCCCCGACCCGTGGAAATCCGTACCAATATAGAAATAGGCGAGGAAACCAACGGTAAAATCTACGGGGAGCAGGACTCTTTCATAAAATATAAAGTTTACGACAAGGCGACCAATCTGGTTACCGACTCGTTGCCTAACGGCAAGGCGATAACATTCAACGGTTTCCTATCCCGTGAGGAAGGCGAGGCAGCAGGAAGTTACGAAATCCTGCAAGGCTCGTTGACCGGCGCAAACAATCCCGACTACGATATCGTATTTTCCGCTACGCACGTTTCCGAATACGTGATAGCGAAAAGGGATATAGAGTTTATAGTGGACGAAGTGGAGAAAGATTACGGTCAGCCCGACCCGATTATTACTTTCCGTCCTAACGACGGTTATTCCTTTATGTTCGACGACGGAGCGGAATCCGTCACGGTTTCCGTCACCCGTCAACCGGGTGAAAACGTGGGCGAATACGCCTACACTTTGTCGGGTTACGACGGCGGAAACAATTACCGTATAGTTTCGGTGGATTATTCGAGTAACAAATTCCGTATCAATAAAGCGACCCCCACGGTAACTTTTGTGCCTGACGGGACGTTGCGTTACGGCAATGCTCTTTCTTCGTTAAGGTTGAGCGGGAGCGCTATAGACGCTTACGGAAAAGCAGTGCAAGGAACTTTCAGTTGGATATTCCCCGATACGAAGTGCGGAGTAGGAGAAAATACGCTTGCGGCGATGTTTACTCCCGACACCTCGAATTTTGCGGCGGTAAGGAGCGATAACGTTATCGTGAACGTTTTGCCGAGGATAGCCGAAGTCGTGTTCGAGGGCGTTACCGAGTATGTTTATAACGGCGAGGTGCAGGGCGAATTTACCGCAGCTTTGTCCAATGCGGTGGGTGACGACAAGGTACAACTTATTGCGGACAAAGTGCCGTCCATAGACGCAGGGGAATATTATTACACCGTAAGACTTTCCGAAGACGAGACACGTTACGTACTGGAGGGCGGAGCTTCGATTAAATACGTGATTTATCCCGCTTTACTGACCGTTTCGGTAAAATCGGCTACCTTTAAGGAAGGGGACGTCATAAAGACCGAAATTGTTTACGACGGATTTGTGGGCGGCGACAACGAAAGCGTACTGGACAGCAAACCTTCCGTTGATCCCGTGGCTTCGGCAGGGGGGATTTATTACGTTACTCCGAAGGGAGGCGCGGATAAGAATTATGAGTTCATTTACTTAAGCGGAACCATAACCGTAAACAAAACTTCTATCAGCGACACTTTCGTAACGATGGAAGGAGATTTCGGCGCGACGGCTTCTCTGACGGTGGTTAAAGCCGAATCCATCGGGTTGTCGATTTACCAGGAGCAGTTGGATAAAGCGTTGAATTATAATATTTTCCTGCCTAACAGCCGTTATCTTAGCGGTTATTACGAATTGCGTTACGGCGAAATTTCCGCAGAAGAAATAGTTTATACCGTCAGCCTTGCGTTAAATGAAGGCGATAAAATTTATCTGGTGAAAGCAGACGGTTCTGTAGAAGAACTTACCGATTATAAGGAAGTAACGGCTACGCTCAAAACTTCCGCAGAAGGAACGGAAAGCTCGGAAAATCTCGTTACCGTTACCTTTACTGCCGAACCTGTTTACGGTATAGCCGTATATAGCTCCAAGGCGGCGACCGATCTTATAACGGACTATATTCCCTTGGGCGCAACGGTAATAGGCGTAGTCGTCGTGGTGGGCGTCGTGGCGGTAATCATAGCGGTCAACCGCAAGAAAAAGGAACGCGAAAGGAAATATATGGAAAAATTCAAAGACTGACGGAGTCGTCTTTTCTTAGCAGAGCCGCCATAGGGCGGCTCTTTTCCGTAAAGAAAAGTTTTTCCAGTTCCGTTCCTTCCAGTTTTTTCAGTATTCGCATATTCCCGTCCACAATATTGACCGTGTAAAAAGCGTCGGAAGTCAGTTCCTTCGTGACTGAACCGACGGGAGCGGAAGTATGGACGTAGAGTTCGATTTTTCTGAGCGGACGGGAAAGGTCACGGATACAGAAAAATTCTTTGCAGAACAAAACGTATTTTTCTTTTTCGGCTTCCACGCTCGCGCCGATAAAAAGCATTACCGAAACTATGGCAAAACTGTAAACTATTTTGTAAAAAGCGCTCGCAACGAAAAGCGCGGCGAAAGTAAAGGACGCTACATACCCGACAACGGTAAGGATACGCAGGCATCTTTTTTTATTTTTAACCATAGAGAGGAGTATCCTGCTGCCGTCGAGGGGATAAAGCGGAAGAAGATTGAAGACGCCCAAAGCCAGATTGACTTTGAAAAAAATCAAAGTAAAGGAATACGTTTCGGGAATCGTCCACCAGAGGGCGACTACGCTTAGCGCGGCGAGAAAATTGCCGGCAGGACCGGAAACGTAAATTGCAAAAGCGTCCTCGTCGGAAAGTCCGCTGTCGGCGTTCAGAACGGCTCCGTACGGCATAAGAGTGAGGGACGTTATTCTGTAACCTCTTTTTTTTGCCGCGACGGAATGGGCGTATTCGTGTAAAAAAACGCAGAGGAGAGTGTTCAGGAAAACCGTTATCTGTCCGCGGAAAACAAAGAATATTCCCACGATTATGAAAAAAGGATGCAGGCGGAGTTTTTTCATATCCATATAAAATGTATTGCTTTCGGGAATAAAAATTCGTAAAAAAAAAGAGAGGCAAGCCTCTCTTCGGAATACAGATGAGATATTTTAATATTTTTTAACGGGATTATAGATAGTAACGCCGTTGTCGATAAAATATTTCTGATGGTAGAAAGAACACGACAAAGTCAGGCAAAGCGAGCAATAAAGAACGATATAAGTAGGTATCATCAGAATGGGAACCAACCCGAACGTGGGCAACACGGTGGACAAAACCACCGAGGAAACGGTAACCAGTATCACGAATACGCATATAAAGTTCTTGCGGAAGTTACGGAAAACCGGCTTGAAGGAATGTTTCAAGGCTTTGAAAATATTTTTGGAACTCGACGCGCACATTTCGGGAAGCCATTGACATAGCAGAGTTATACGCAAAGAGTAAATAACCAAGGTTATGAGGAAAGAAACGGGTAGCGACAAAATACCGATGAGTTTTGCCAACCCTATAAAAACATAGGTCATTGCCGCAAATATCAACAGATCCGCTATCCCTACCACTATAGCCGAAACCAGACAGAAAAGCAGGTTTTCCTTAACCGTGCTTATCGTTGCGTTCAGAAAGCCCATATCGAAACCTGTGGTCATTTTGCTGTGCAGAATTTTGGTCACGGGCAAAAGAGGCAGACTTACGAAAAACTTGAATCCGGTAACCAGCAACCATATATAAACCAAACGGGTAGCCACGAGAGCGGGATTGTTTTCCAAAAAGTTCGCGAAATAATCCAAAATTATCTGTAGCGACAGAATGGGGTGTTTGAAGAAATAGTCGCCGTCTATGGGGATTTCCTGTTGCAATTCTTCGAAGAAGTTATCGAGGACGGGGTTGAGGATACCTATAAGTATCGACGCCGCGACAAGAAAGATAACGAATATGAAAAGCAATAGCTTAGCTACTAATTTGAAATTACAAAACAGAATGGAAAACGAGTGATATATCGGCATACTACCTCCCGAAATAGCTTTTCGCCAGGTCTTCTCTGGTAATGCTTTCGGTTTCGCAATAGGATATTACGGAAAAAGCAAGCGTTACCACGGCAAAATACGTATATGCAAGAGCGTTCAGTATCCATTCCACGAACCAGACGCTTCGGGTGAAATGGGCACCGAGAGCGACCACGTAAAGTATACCGAGGTGCATCAGGTTGGGCAGGAAAAAGAATCTCTGATAGGTACGGGATTTATAGAAAGCCACTCCCATCGCCTTGAATGCGAAAAGTCCGTTATAGAACATAATGGGCAACCAAAGTATAAGGGAGGAAATAAGGTAAACCACGGCTACGGATAACCCCAAAAAAGTTATCAGCGAAAGGATAAGGCCGAAAATTTTGTTGGCGAGACGCATCCACATATAAAGAAAGATGGTATAAACGGTGTGCGTCACGAGTATGAGAGCCATAAGGGCGATAGTTACGGAGAGTGCAGGAAAAAAGCCTTCGTTGACCGAATATAATAATTTGGGAAAACCGAATTCTCCGACGCGTACGTGTCGGGTGATGACGGTGGCAACATAAGCAACGGCGAATACGGTAATCACGGCGCCTACAAAGGAAAGGGACAGCGAAATTGCCGAGTGGTCGAAATCCAGCCACAGACGACCCCAGGAGTAATACGAAGTCCTGAGATAATCGAAGAAGAAAGTAAAGTGTCGGCTCAACGGAAAGAAATAAGCGAATATCGCGCAAGAGGGCAACATCAGCAAAAAGAAAATAAAAAATCTTTTTCCTTTACCGTATTTGAAGAGATAAGCCAAAGTCTGATTAAAGTATTTCATAAATTTATTATATCAAAACGCCGTTGTTTATGCAACCAAAAAAACAAAACGCCCACACGGGAGGTGAAGAAATTGCGTCAAAATATTACAAGAGAGGAAAACAAGTCGTAAAATGGGCTAAAACTCGACAAAAAACGTTATTTTAAGCCAAAATATGGCTTGAAAACGCAACAAGACCTATGATATCATTGTGACGAAATTTGACAAAATAACCTAATTTCGGCTAAGTTACAACATTAAATTACATCGGAGGCGTAATGATTAACAAAGTAGTTATGACAAAGGGGGCGGTTTTCGATTACGAAGAGATCGTCTGCCTGATACCTGCCGACAGGCAGAAAATAAAGAAATGGGCGGAAAAATCGGTAAAAGACGAAGATGCGGCTTTTCTGAGACAGACGTATCCCGATCCCGACAGCGGGAAGGAGCTCGTTTTGTTTTTGAGAAGGGGATACGACTTCGGACTTATGAGAATGTGGATATTGGAAGGTATCTGCGAAAAGTGCGATTATTCGCCCGAAATGGAAGAAAACGGAACCATCAGAGAATGGCTGGAGGTTGTGATAGAGTGATTTACGAAGAAAAAGACCTCAAGGATTTATTAGTCAATCTGAAAGACCGTAAAAAAGAAGCCAAAGCGCTCGACAAACCCGATAAGGAAGCGGAGTTTCTGGAGCATTGTCTGAATTTTCTCGAGCCGTACGAAAAAGATATTCTCATTAAAACCTTTTCTGAAAGGATTTCCATAAGGAAATATTCCGCCCGTTCGGGCTTTTCGCGCAATTTCATTTCCGCGCAAAGGGATAGAAGCGTAAGGCTTTTGACTAAATTCTTTAACGTAAAATTTTCCTCGCCGTAAAAAAACGCCCGCTTCGGGCGGGCGTTGACGGTATCGGGGGAAAAAGCTAAAGTTTTATTCCTTACTTTGTCCGACGGATTTGACGGAGTCTATTATTCTGCCGAGGGCGGCTACGTCCGACGAGTGAGTTTGTTCGTCCATAGTCAGGCGGAAATTTTCGTCCGTTTTGTAATGCGAACGGATAATTTCCAGTTCGCTTACCGCGTCCTTAAGTTCGTATAGGTCGAGAGAAGACGTCAAATCGGACAGGTATATCGACGCGTTCGAAAGTTGGTTCTGTACGGCGAGGAGTTTAACGTAATTTATTTCTTTACCGGTCTTTACCGACGCCACGCTTTTTTTGGCACGACGCAGACAGGAGACCGTTTCGTCGTAAGGAGTATATTTGCGAAACTTGAAGTTCAGGCAAACAAAAACAATTAAAAGGGACCCTAAAAACACGTAATCCAACCATAACGCTCCGAATTGAGCAATGTTTGTCGCAACCAGAAAACAAGCGGTGGCAAAGCCGCAGAGTCCGATAAGGATAAAGAGGTTCAACAGTTTGTTTTTCATTGTGCGTCCTCCTTTTTCGGTAAATTGACGGTGACGGTTTTGAAGGGGATGTCTATACCGTCGCGATTGAAGCGGTTGTAGATATTTTCGGTAAGGTCGTAATAAACGTCCCAGTAATCGGCGTTGTTGACCCAGACGCGGCAGCGGAATATAAGGCTGCTTTCGCCGTGAAGGTAAAGTCTTACGAGCGGTTCGGGATTTTTCAGGACCTTTTCGTGGGCGAGAGCGGTTTCGGTTATGGCTTTCTTCACGACGTCGAGGTCGCTCCCGTAGGCGGCGGAAAATTCCAGATCGACTCGTCTTGTGGGACGTGCGGAATAATTTATTATTTTTTCGCTGTTGACTCTGCTGTTGTTGACGACGATTTTTTTGTTGTCGGAAGTGTAAATTACGGTGTGCATAAGATGAATGCTTCTTATGGTGCCTTCCACCCCGTCGACTTCGATAAAATCGCCCTCTTTGAAAGGTTTGTTGAAAATAATCATTATACCGCTGGCAAAGTCGCTCAAACTGTCCTTAAGGGCGAGACCCACGGCGAGAGCCGCGCTGCCGAGAACCGCGATAAGTCCCGCGCTCACGTTGGGGACGAGAATGCTTATCACCAGATAGATGAGTAGCGCGTATAAAGCGAAATGAATTATCGACACCGCGAAAGAAATCGTCGTCCTCGCCACAGAAGTTTTCTGCAAGGAATTTTTACTGACTCGGGAGACGATTTTTATGATGACCAACCCCATAAAAAGCACCACCAGAGCGGTAACGATATTCTTTCCCGTGCCGGCAAGAAATACTTTCAGTTTTTCCACAAAAGCGTCCATCTTTTACCTCCCGGACGAGAATACTCTTATTTTAACAAATCAAAGGAAAAATTAAAAGCATTTTCCCCCTTATGTTTGACTTAAAGACGTTAAGCGTGGTATTATTTATTAAGTTTATTCTTGAAATAGTGAGGCATTTATGACAAAGGCATACAATCCCGCCGAAATCGAAAAAAAATGGCAGAGTTACTGGTACGATAACAAAATTTTTCACGCCGTCGAAGAACCCGGCAGGAAAAAGTTTTACGGGCTTATCGAATTTCCCTATCCGTCGGGAGCGGGCATTCACGTAGGACACGTGAGAGCTTATACCGGTATGGAAGTTATTGCGAGAAAACGCCGTATGGAAGGATACAACGTGCTTTTCCCTATAGGTTACGACGCATTCGGACTTCCCACCGAAAATTACGCCATGGCTACCGGCAGGCATCCCCGTCTGGTTACCGACGACAATATCCGTCATTTCGACGAACAACTCCGTAAAGTCGGTTTTTCCTTCGATTACGACAGGGCGGTGGACACTACCGATCCCGATTATTATCGTTGGACGCAGTGGATATTCTTGCAGATGTTCAAAAAAGGACTGGCTTACAAGTCCACGACCCTTGTCAATTTCTGCCCCAAATGCAAAGTGGTGCTTGCCAACGAAGAAAGTCAGAACGGCGTCTGCGACCGTTGCGGTTCGATGGTGGAACAGCGGGAAAAAGACGTGTGGTTTCTGCGTATCAGGAATTACGCCGAACGTTTGCTGAGCGGATTGAAGGATCTGGATTTCCTGGAAAAAATAAAAATCGAACAGACCAACTGGATCGGGAAAAGCCGCGGAGCCGAAGTGGTTTTCAAAGTCCGCGCAGGCGAAAAAGAATATCCTCTCAAGGTTTATACCACCCGTCCCGATACCATTTTCGGCGTTACCTTCGTGGTGGTAAGCCCCGAACATCCCGTCTTGAAGGAATTTGCGTCAGATATAGAAAATCTCGACTCAATTTCCGCTTACCAGCAGAAAGCCAAACTCAAAAAAGAATTCGAAAGGGTGCATCTTGCCAAGGAAAAGAGCGGCGAACTCGTCAAGGGAATAGTCGCCGTCAACCCAGTCACAGGTACGGAAATACCCGTATTTTGCGCCGATTACGTTATGATGGATTACGGTACGGGAGCGATTATGGCGGTGCCTGCGCACGATACGAGGGACTACGAATTCGCCAAGAAATTCAACCTTCCGATAATCGAAGTCATTTCGGGAGGGGATATAGAGAAGGAAGCGTATATAGCTAAAGAAGGCGGAAAGATGGTCAACTCCGGTTTCCTGAACGGAATGGAAGTAGCCGAAGCAATTCCCGCAATGATAGATTATATGGCGAAAAACGGTATCGGAACTCCGAAGACCGATTATAAAATGAAAGACTGGGCGTTCAACCGTCAAAGATACTGGGGAGAGCCCATTCCCATAATCAACTGTCCTCATTGCGGACAGGTACCCGTTCCCGAAAACGAACTTCCTTTGAAACTTCCTCCGCTGGAAGACTTCAGCCCCACAGACGACGCTTCCAGTCCTTTGAGTAAAGTTACCGACTGGGTCAACACGGTCTGCCCGATATGCGGCGCCCCCGCAAAAAGAGAGACCGACACTATGCCGCAGTGGGCGGGAAGCAGCTGGTATTTCTTAAGATATATGTCGCCTTTCTGCGACAACGCTCCCGTGGACAAGGACGCCTACCGCTACTGGAACCAGGTCGATTGGTACAACGGCGGAATGGAACACGTCACCAGGCACGTCATATACAGCCGTTTCTGGAATATGTTCCTTTACGATATCGGCGTGGTGAGCAAGGAAGAACCCTACCTCAAACGTACCGCACAAGGACTTATTCTCGGAAGCGACGGCGAAAAGATGAGTAAGTCCAGGGGTAACGTAGTCAATCCCGACGACGTCATAAAAGAATACGGAGCCGACACGTTGCGTACTTTTATATTGTTTATAGGGGATTACGAAAAGCCCGCTCCCTGGTCTGTGGAAGGAGTGAGAGGGTGCAGAAGGTTTCTCAACAGAGTATGGGCGCTTGCCGATATGATTAAGGAAACGCCGACCGACGACGTAAACATGGCGGCGGTCATCAAGAAAACCTCCGACGACTACGAAGCGGTCAAATACAACACCGCCATAGCCTGTCTCATGACCGCGGTCAACCAGTTCTATAACAGAGGCTCGGTGACGAAGGGAGAGCTGGAAATTCTTTTGAAACTTCTCTATCCCGTAGCGCCGCACATGACCAGCGAAATGTTCGAAAACCTGTTCGGTAAAAAAATAGAAAAAGAGTCCTGGCCTACTTACGACGAAAAAGATCTGGTGGACGACGTGGTGGAAATCCCCGTTCAGCTCAACGGCAAACTGAGAGCGAAAATCCTCGTTCATAAGGACGAAAGCGAGGCGGAAATAGTGGAAAAAGCCAAAGAAGCCTTCCCGCCGTTCAAAGAAATGAATATAGTTAAGGTAATTTACGTTAAAGGACGTATTCTGAACATTATCGCAAAATAAAGAATTTTTTTGAAAACAAAGAAAAAAATGCGACTAAAACAGTTGCATTTTTTTTTATAAAATATTAAAATAATGGAGAAAATAAAATTCCATTTCAGGAGGATAAATATAATGGCTAAAGTAAAAATTGGTATCAACGGTTTCGGAAGAATCGGCCGCTTGGTTTTCCGTGCTTGCTGCGCAAGAAACGACGTTAAAGTAGTCGGTATCAACGATCCCTTTATCGACGTTAACTATATGAAGTATATGCTTCAGTACGACAGCGTACACGGTCGTTTCGACGGAGACATCGAAGTAGCCGACGGCAAACTCATCGTCAACGGCAACGAAATTACCGTTTTTGCAGAAAAAGACCCCGCTAACATCAACTGGAAGAGCTGCGGAGCCAAATACATCGCCGAAGCTACCGGCGTATTCACCACCACCGAACTCGCTAAAGTTCACATCAAGAAAGGCGGCGCCAAGAAAGTCGTTATCACCGCTCCCAGCAAGGACGCTCCCATGTTCGTTTGCGGCGTTAACCTCGACAAATACGACAAGAAGATGAAAGTCGTTTCCAACGCAAGCTGCACCACCAACTGCCTGGCTCCTCTCGCCAAAGTAGTTAACGACAAATTCGGTATCATCGAAGGACTTATGACCACCGTTCACGCTACCACCGCTACTCAGAAGACCGTTGACGGACCCAGCAAGAAAGACTGGAGAGGCGGACGTGGAGCAGGCTGCAACATCATTCCTTCCTCCACCGGAGCAGCTAAGGCTGTAGGAAAGGTTATCCCCGAACTTAACGGCAAACTCACCGGTATGGCTTTCCGTGTACCCACTCCCGACGTAAGCGTAGTTGACCTTACCGTCAGACTGGAAAAAGAAGCTACCTACGACGAAGTTAAAGCCGCTATCAAAGAAGCCAGCGAAACCTATATGAAGGGTATCCTCGGTTATACCGAAGACGCCGTAGTCAGCACCGACTTCGTTCACGAATCCCGTACTTCCGTGTTCGACGCTTCCGCAGGTATCGCCCTCAACGGTAACTTTATGAAACTGGTCAGCTGGTACGACAACGAATGGGGTTACAGCAACAAAGTAGTTGACCTCATCGTTCATATGGCCAAAGTGGACAAACAGAAATAATTACCGAAAATAACTATTTCGAAAGCGACGCGTTTTACGACGCGTCGCTTTTTTTGTTGCGGGGCGGCTTATTGCAAATTAAATATTATTATAGTATAATATAATCTATGAAAAAGAGATTATTAGCGTTAACCATAATAATGCTTTTCTTTATGTTTCTTCTGGCTTCCTGCGCGGAAGAGGGGAACGATTCGCCCGTCGTGGTTCCGCCTTCGCCCACTCCGGAATGTAACCATTCCTGGTCGGAGTGGAGTGTCACGCAAGACGCAACTTGCTTGGATACGGGGAACAGAGAGAGGACCTGCCTTTTGTGCGGAACCGTGGAAACGTCTTCTCTTCCCGCCAAAGGTCATTCATATCAAACCGTTACCGTACCCGCTACCTGCACAGAGGAAGGCAGCGTTTCGAAAGTGTGTTCCCGTTGCGGCGATACGGTACTCGAAAACGTGATAGAGAGCGAAGGACACGAGTATAACGCCCTCCTCGAATGCGTAAAATGCGGAGAAGCGTATTCCTCTAAGGGGCTGGTCTTTGCTCCTTACGGCGACGGATACGCTTTGACTTCGGCGTCGTCAGTCACAGACGAATTTTTGATAATCCCCGAAAAGTTCGAAGGTAAATTCGTTGTTTCGGTATCCGAAAACGCTTTTACGGATACTCATTTTAACGGTATATACTTTCCTGCCACGGTTATAGAAATAAAAGCGGATATTGCTTTAATCGATGCGGATAAACTGTGTTTTGCTTCCTCGAGTTTTCCCGACGGAGTTACGGGAGAAAATTTTGCAGGAGAAATTGTTTTTAACGCAAAATCGGCAAGGCTCAATTTGCATCACGTATTATGCGGTGCCTTTCCCGAAGAATTATATTTCGAAATTACCGACGCCGAAGGGAATTTCAGTTCGGTTAAAGTGAGCGAAGATATTATCGAAGGAGAGGTGGACCCCCTTGTTGCGGGAGACAAGACTTTCGGGATAATTTACGACGGTTACGTTTACGAAGTGAGTATTACGTTTTACGAAAAAGGAACTGCGGAGATAATTTCAATTTTTACCGACAAAGGTTATTATCGCACGGTTAAGGAAGGTTTACCCGAAATGACGGTTTGCTTTACCGATATTTACGGCTATACCGACGAGGTCGGTCTCGATTTGCTCGAGATAGCGGAAGAAGCGGATTTCACTACCGCGGGAATAAAAACCTTTACCGTAAAGTATTACGGGAAAGATTATTCCGTCACGGCGGAACTCTATGATCCCGCCGTCACCAACGTCAGGAGCGTGACCTTCGACAATACCGTTTTCAGAGTGAGCCAGGGAACTGATCTGGAGGGGTATTTCGCCCTTACTTTTACGGGGCAGACCGTCCTCGTGAATTACTATGAAGAAGTGAACGGCGAAACGGCGGAATACGTCCTCTTGTCGCAAGGAGACTATTCCGTGGACAATGCCGACGCCGACACCTCCGTTACGGGAACGTATATCTTTTATTTCATCTATTGCGGATACCGGAGCGAACTGACGCTGGAAGTCGTGCCCGAAGGAGAGGTCGAGTACGTCTTGACGAGCGCCGATCCCATTCTTTCGTGGACGGCTTATCTTTATCGGGACGGGACGGCGGAATTGTCCGACCTCGGCTACGGCAGGTACGAGTTTGCGAACGGGTTTCTGAACGTAAAAGTTTATATGACAGGGTGCGAACTGTCCTTCCTTTTCGATTACGACATTGACGAAGAGACTTACGACTGGTATGACTTCGGAGGGGAAACTCCCGTTGAGACGTACGTTTACGAAGACGTTTACGTCCTCGTGTACGAAAACGGATTGAAATTATGCGCAGGGGAGGACGGGAGCGGAATACAGTTTTCTGCGGAATATACTTTGGAAAACAATAAACTTTACTCGGCAGGTTACTTGTTCGAAATAGATGAAGACGGGAATTTGACGGTAATAAATACTATTTTTTGAAAAAGAAATCGGGTTAAGAATTTATGACTTCGTACGGAAAAAGGAATGCGGTGGGAATAGCTTTGGTGATACTTGTCACTCTGGCGATTATAGGCGGAGTGGTTTACGTCGCCGTGGATTCCAATCGTCCCGATCCCGTGACGGAATTTTTTATAGATACCGCGCCTGTGGATTATACCACTAAAGAAAACGTCATTTACGTCAAGAAATTCCGCGACGCGGTAAACGGATTTTTGGCGGAAATTACGGGAATAAACGTATCGAATTTTACCGACCAAATCGTGGAAGCGATGTCGATATCCAGGATACCTGCCGAAAAACTGGGCGGTATGGCGGACGCCGTCAACCAAAACGACCTTACGGGGCTTATAGACGCTTTGAACAACGCGTCTTTGACCGAAGAACAAATAATAGAATTATTCGAAACCACCAGTTTAGAATTCGTGAGTTCCTTTTTGGACGGGCTGTTCGATAAAAGCGGACTGACCAGCGAGGAATTCGGGCTGGTTCTTTACAATTATTTTGTTTTGTACGGCGGACAGGAATATTCCTTGCTTTTGTCGGCTTTCGGGAAAGACAATTTCGTGAGTCTGATAGGAGATACCGCGTATTTTATCACCACGGTAAACGACGTCAAGGAAGGCACGGGCGAATACGTGGATTCCCACGCAATGAGCGCGGCTTTTTATCAACTGGGAACGGTATTCTTAAAAGCCGAAAGTGCGGCGGGAGTAGATACTTTGGAAAAAGTATTGTTGCTTCGCTGGAATTACGGCGAGGATAAGAATAACTACGAAAGAATAAACGTTTATACAGCCGCGTTGCGGGAAAAGATAGGGTATCTTATTCCGCTTTTCGGGTGCGTACTGAGATCGGTGGGTGCAGAAGAAGTGGAATGGGGCAGACTTTACGCAGATACGGGTAAAGACGCGGATTTAGTCTATTCGCAGTCGCTTATAGCAAAATCCGTAGGCAAAGGTCTGGACGAATTTATTTTGTCTTACGGGGAAAAGTTCGGTTGTGTTGACAGGGAAACTCTCGCTTTACAGATAAAATCCGTTATCGAAAATCTCTATAAAGCGCAGACTCTGACGTCGGGCGGAAGTTTGGAGGCGGAAAAATTCTTGGAAAGACTGAATAATCATCTGAACGCTACCGATGAATTTTTCGACGCACTGGTCGAAATGGAAAACACGAATTACGATTACGATACCTTAATCGGAATGGAAAAGGACGGAAGTATAGTTCCTTTGGCGGACAAAGCCCGTTCGTTGTGGGCGTTGGAAGACGTCGCAGACGTTTTCAATGCGTCGGTTATTTATATGTGGTCGTCGCAGATATTGTACGACTTGGCAGGGGAGGTTCAATGACGGAAATACTCGTATGTAGCGGAGTGAAAAAAAGTTTCGACGGCAAGACGGAAGTGCTGAAAGGGGTGGACCTCGCCGTACGTAAAGGAGATTTTATCTCCATACTCGGGGCGTCGGGCAGCGGTAAAAGCACCCTTCTTACCATTCTGGGCGGAATGGACGCACCGACCGAAGGGAAAGTCTTGTTCGAAGGAAAGGCGCTGTCCGAACTCAAGGAAAAAGACCTTGCCAAACTCAGACGGACCAAAGTAGGTTTCGTGTTCCAGTTTTTTAATCTCGCGCCATATCTCACCGTAGAGGAAAACATTTTTCTTCCTATAGTTTTAGACGGGAAAAGCCCTTCGAAATATCGGGAAAAGTTTACCTTTTTAACAGATTATCTGAAAATCACGCCTCTTATTAAAAAAATGCCCTCCGAGCTTTCGGGCGGCGAGCAGCAACGTACCGCAATAGCCAGAGCGTTGATTTACGAACCCGATATTATTTTCCTCGACGAACCTACCGGCAACCTCGACTCGGGGAGTGCGGAAGATATTATGAAGTTATTGCGGAGTATCAATAAGGATACCTCCACCACCATTTTACAAGTTACGCACAGCGAGCAGAACGCTCTTTGCGGCAACCGCCTTATAAGAATAAAGGACGGACTTATCGTCAGCGAAGAAATTATCGAAGAAAGTATTGCAGAAGACCAAACAACCGAAAGCGATGAAGCAAAGGCTGTGACGGATTCCGACGAAGCGGTTACGGAAAAGGACGAAGAAAATATCGACAAAGAAGACAAAATATCCGCCTGCGAGGACAAAGAAGACGTATGTGCGGAGGAAGGAAATACCCGAGAGGGAAAATAAATTCAAAGAGGAGAAAGCGTGAGGTTACTTTTAAGCCATACGATAAGAAGCATTAAGGACAATGCGGCGCAACTTGCGGTGATACTTTTGACGGTCACCGTGGTTACGGCGATGTTTTTTGCCACTCTTACCGTGGGCGGACTTTTTACCAATCTGCAAACTTCGCTGAAAGCCCGTCTCGGAGGAGATACCGACCTCAGCGTTTCGGGGGGAGTGTTTTCCGAAGCCGCGATAGACGAATATCTGTCCGAAAACGCAGACTCGGTGGAATATACCGAAAAATATATGCAGACGGGAGCGTTGTACCGTCCGTCGTCCGACGACGTCAGCAAAGCGGTTCTGATAGAAGCCACGGATCTTACTTCATATATTTCCCGACACGCGTCGAGCCTGGTAATTTACGACTCGTACGAATACAGCTATTCCTATCCTGCGGTATGGATAGGGCGTTCATTTGCCGAAGAAAACGGCATTAAGGCAGGGGACGTGGTGGAAGTTTACGTGGAAATGTACCAGCTTTACCGCAAACTTACCGTAACGTACGTTTTCGAAAACTACGGGATTTTCGCTAACAGCGTGGTGAACAATTTACTTGTGGACCTCGACACCCTCGCAAACAAAGGACTTCTGAATCTCGTCAACATCAAACTTACCGATAACGCCGACAGAACTGCCTTCGAAGAAGGCTTGAAAGCCAAAATGGGTGAAGGGATAGAGGTCGGCGAAAGCGTGGATTATGCCGAAATAGACCGTATCGTGGGAAGCAATCAGACGTTATTGAATATTGCGTTGATTTTCGTGGCGGCATTGATGGCGTTTATACTCTTTACGGCGTTTTTGGTTATGGCGCGGAAAAGAATACCCGAACTTATGCTGTTCCGTACCGTAGGAGCGTCCAGGGGAACCATAGTTGCGATGCTCTTTGCCGAAGGTCTCGTTTACGGACTGGCGGGAGCCGTCGTAGGGACCGTTATAGGCAGGATAGGAATGGGACTCGTCGCCGATAACGTAATCCCCAACTTCCCCGACGCCGTTACTTTCGGGTTTACCGATTATCTTTTCAGTATTCTGTTCGGGACGGCGGTTTCGGGACTGAGCGCATTGTTTCCTTCTCTCCGAGCAAGCAGGGATTCGGTAAGAAAAGTTACTTCCGATAAAACAGGCGCGTCAAAAAGACCGAAGTCCGTTCTGCCTTTGATAATTTCGGCGGCGGTTATGACGGCGGCTGCATTGTGCGTTGCTTTCGTAAAAGTTTATACCGTGGTATTCACCGTATTTTTAGTGGCGGCTGCGGCGGTATTCGTGTTCTTTGCGATACCTTATGTGTTAAGAGCGGTTTCGGCGTTATTCGGGAAAAAAGGAAGCGCGGGACTTGCATCTATGAGCATAAAACGCAATCCGCTCAACCGCACTCTGAGCGGACTGGTCGGGTTCGTGGTGGTCTTTACCTTCGTAATAGTCAGTATCGTCAACGTGATAATAGGAGCCGTCACGCCGGCAAACGAACGGTTTAACGCGGATTTCGTAGTCGCTCCGATTACGCAGACCGATTTGAAAAAAGTAAGTTTATCGTTGGAAAACGTTTACGGAATCGAAGATATAAATTTACATTTTTACGATACCTTTATATGGGAAACGGATACCCAAAATGTGGAATATACCGTTTACGGCACCGATAATTCCTCGGGGTTGGAGGGACTAGGTAAAGGTTGGACGGAAGAGATTAAGTCAAACTTCGACACTACGCTCAATCCCGTAATTATAAGTTACGATATGGCGAAACGCCTCGGCTTGAAGGAAGGCGACGTCATCAAGCTTACGCTTTCCGACGGACGTACTCTGTATGACGAATTCACCGTGATAGGTATAGACGAAACGGTCACGAGTAACGACAGGGTTATGATAATCCGAAACAGTTCCTTCCGTATCGACGCAAAAGACTACACTCCCGACGACGGAATGATATTCTTGAAAGTAAGGAGCGACGTGTCCGACGACGACCTGTACCGTGAACTTCGGGACAGACTGGAAGGGGAGCTATGTTATATTCTGGAATTTACGGACTGGGCGTACGCAACCAGCGTAGGAATACGCGGAGTGGTTACTTTGCTTAAGATACTTCAGGTGTTGATAGGGGCGGTGGCGTCGGTAGGCGTAGTCAATCTCACTCTCGTGACCTTAATGAGCAGGAGAAGAGAATACAATATCTACGAATCCGTAGGACTTGACGGAAGCGGATACGTCAGACTGTCCTTAGCCGAAAGCCTTATAGTGGGGTTGTCGGGAGCGGCGGTAGGCGTGGGACTTTCGTTGATTGCGAATTTACTCGTACCCGTTTTTGCTGAAATAATAGACAGATTTCCCACGATTGCGGTTTTCCCGTGGTTTCTTGCCGTGACGGCGGTTTGCGCCGTGGCTTTTTACGGATTCATTTACCTTATGTCGGCTCTTTTCCGTCGGAAGAAACAGAGTATAGAAAGGAACGTGCTTTAAGCGTAAAAAGTCTCCGTCGGAACGGAGACTTTTTTTCAAAAATTCAACAGTTAAAAACTCAATCCGCGTCTTTTTCGGCGTTATCGACTTCGGAGCGAGGCGCCGAGGCAACTTCTTTATCGGAAGTTTTCTTCCTTACGGCGGTCAGAGAAAGGGTCTTGTTGACGGCAAGGACGACGGGAGGCGTCACCACCGTGCAGACGACTATTTCCAGTATGGAATTGGTGAGAAGGACCCCGGCAAGCCACTCCCAACCGATAGCGCTGCCGCCCGTTCCCAACTCTCTGCCGTAATAAAACAGCAAGGTAAATCCGAGGACTCCCACGGTATTGGTCAGTACGCCTACCGCAGCTCCGAAAGCGTTGGCTAAAAGAAGAGGCATTTTCGGGAAAAGTTTTGTGAGCCCCTTTACGGTAAGATAAGCGAAAAGCCCGATCAGAATACGCGGGAATACGCTTATAAGGGGATTATAAAAAGCAAAACTCAGTACGCCGGGTCTGATGAAATGACCGACGAGAGAAACCAACCCGAAAAACAAACCGGTAATCATTCCGTTCAGCCAGCCTAAAACTTCGGCGGAAATTATTATTGCGATAATCGGTATCACGGCGAGACTCAAAGGGCCTATCTGAATGGGAATGGCGACGAACAAAAGTACCATTGCGCAAAGTACGGCGTTCATCGATATTATCTGACTACGGGTGTATTTTTTCCATTCGAGATTCTTAAACATAGTCCTTCTCCTCTTTGAACCTTTATTTTATCCCGAAAAATCCGCTTAGTCAAATAAAAATCCGTCGTCGCACGCATTATGAATGTTTTCCGCTCCCCGAAAAGGGCGGTTTATTGTTGTCAAGGAGTTATATTTATGTTACAATAATTAAAAATATATAAAAGAGGCGTCCGATGAGTAAAAAGTGGAAAATTTTTTCAATAGTCACTTCTTGCGTGCTGTTAGCTGTACTGTTAGCGGTGCTTCTCATAGTATTTATTCCCGAAAAGGAAACTCACGAAGTGGAATTCGTCAGACCCGAAGATATTTATATCCCCGAAAAACTGGACGACGAACGCCTTTTCGGACTTTTTTTCTATAACGAAGACGGCAGTATGACGCGTTCTACCGAACCGATAGAAACGGTGAATTACGACCCGTCGAAACCCTTGGTGATATTTATTCACGGAATGTTGTATCCTTTCGGTTACCACAGTAACGAACTTATCCCCAACGCCGTAGGCTGGCTGGAAAAAGGTTACAACGTGGCGGAATTCTGTTGGAGTCAGCTTTCCGATTTTATGCCGAACGTGGGAACGCGCAAGGTGTGGGGACGCGGCGCGGGCAACTTTATGTACGAAGCCGACGACGGGCAACGGACGGAAGAAAGCGAGGATTTGTTAAATTACAGCATAGCGGAGTGTTTTGTGGCATATTACCTCGATTTTATGGGAAAAAACACTTTCAAAGGCAGTGAAATACGCCTTACGGGATTGAGTCTCGGAGGAAGTACCGTAGTGGCGTCGATGAGTTATCTTTTCGCTTTGCTGGAAGACGGTTGGATAGATAAGGAATTTCTGCCCGACAGAATGAGTCTTTTCGACGCTTATCTGGAATTTACGGGCGGTATCGAAGCGTATAACGTCCCCTGGCTCAACGAACCGATGAACGAAGGCGGTCCTTTGTATTATGCGGTGGAAGTTACGAAAAAAGCCCACGATATGGGGATAGCCACCGAATATATAGCGAGCAGTATGGTCAGCAATCTGCCCGATATAGTTTCTCCCGGCAGCACTAAAAAACTCCACGACAATACGATGTTTTTACAGTTCAACAACGCTTTTGCGGGAATGGATCAGGGGTTACAGCATACCTCGGGAAAAACCTGGTATTTCAACACGGTGTCGGCGGATCCGTTTATGGATAAAACCGACTTAACGGGAACGCAGTACGCTTTCGGGCCGCTGACGCCTACCCCTTACGTTTACGCAAGACAGGGCGCAAGATACTCGATGGAACGCAACAATACCGAAAACGTATTTACCGACGACGTTTTGTATTCCGACGTTACCGTGCCTAAGATTGCCGGGTTCGCCTTTAACGACGCGAACGCGAACGGGATAAACGACGACAGACTTATGAACCGTCTCGCTTCGGTCAAAGCGGAGCTGTATTGCGGAGAAGAAAAGATAGGGGAGGTAGTTACCGACGAAAGCGGTTATTACGAATTCATACTCGACGGCAGTGCGGTAGGAAAAACTTATACCCTGAAAGTTACTCCCTGCGAGGGTTGGACTTATGCCGACCGTAGCGACGACGAGTACTACGGTAACGCCTTGGACGGAAACGGCACGGCACAGGTTACCGTTTCGGGTTCCATTGATTTGAAAATTGTTAATTCAGGCTTAATAAAAGGTTAAAGAGGTTATTTCAAGAATGACGAAAAAAACGAAACTTATCATTGTTATCGTTGCCTGCGTGGTAATTTTAGCTGTTACGGCTACTCTCCTCGGAGTGTTTTTACCGCCGCTTTTCAGGGAAAAATCCGATGAAACGTTATTAAAAAAATCGGATATAGCGTATCTTTCCGAAGTTCGGAAGAGCGGAAATCTCGTTTTCGAGTGGGTTAAACCCTATAACACGTTCAAACCCACTCTCGTGGTTATTCCCGGCGAAAGCGGAGGAGAGGATTTTTCAATGACGCTGGACGCGGCGGAATACACTTTCAAGGAAAGCGGTTCGAGCTCTACCGACTATGTCGTCGCCGACAATATCGGTTACAGGGCGGAGGGGCTTAAACTCAATCTTGCCGATTACTGGACTAACGTTGCCGGCTGGAACGTGGTTATTTTCCGTTGGGAAAACTTCACCGACGAAGATAATCCCGACGATATTTTAGCTAAACTTTTTTCGGTACCCAAAATGCGTTATTCGGTGGAAAACGGTTACGAAACCACCAAGGTACCCAATTATTCGCTCACCGAAGTTTTCGCAACTCTTTATATCGAAGAACTTTCCGAACAGATAAAGGGGAACGAGATACGTTTCGTCGGAAACGGCACGGGAGCGGATCTTGCTTTAACTGCTTCTTATTATCTTGCTTCCAAGCAAGAAAAAGGATTGCTTGACAAGAACGTACTTCCCGCAAGAGTGACCCTTTGCGACCCGTATCTGTCGGTGGACGATATGAACCTTGCCGACAGTGTGATACCCTGGGGAAGTAATATTTCCGACGATTACGGTATGCTGTACGTTGCCGACAAAATGTCGGAGAAAGTGGCGTCGTACGGCGCCGCCATAGAAATGGTGGAAAGTAAGGAAATAGCCACCGTAAAAGTGGAAACCGGCAGCGGTACTATAGACCAACAGGTAGTGAATTACGCTTACGACGTGGAGATGGGCGAAAACGACGAAGTTACTTTCAATTCTTTTAAACAAAAACTTACTTATCTGGAGTTCAGAGAAAGTTATTCCACCAAGTTTTCCGACGAGTATAAAGCAAAGAAGCGTATCGCTATGGACTGGTATCTTTACAGTATTATAGGAAGCGACGACTCGGGCAACGCAGGTGCAAGTTATGCTTCGGGTTACCCCCGTTCGCTGAACGATTTTCAGACCTATTACAGTTATTCGGGCTTTAACTGGGCGCCTAACGAAACCCGTCCCATAATAAACAACCGTCAGCTGAATAACGACTCTTCCTCCACGGCTTCCAGTTCCAGAGGCAAGAATTTCGGTCTGAGCGCCTGGACGCCCACCGTTTATACCAGGGCGCTAAGAGGGATATCTTTCAGTATGAAAAAATACCTTACCAAGACCACGAAGGAAACCGTCCACGGCAATCCCGTTTACACTTTCAGCGATTACACGATGGCGTATTTCCGTTCGGAGAACTTCCAGCTTTCCGATCAGGACAGCTATACCCTTATCTGCGGTTACGTCTATAAGGATTACGACGGAGACGGATATATGAACGACGGATACGCAGGCATTTCCGAAGCCACGTTGACGGTCAGCGTGACCGACAGCAAGGAAAACGAGATAGCCTCTTTCTCGGTAAACGCCGACGATAGCGGTTTTTACGTGGTAAGACTGGACGATAAAACAGTGGACAGCGAAGGAGACCTTTCCAAAGAAGGTTATGCTTTCAGTTCCACGCATTACGTCAGTCTGACGTTTGTTCCCGACAGTCACGATTATTATCAGACCGCGTCGGCTGTTTCGGGCGTTTATTACCGTACGATTAACGGTCATAATTTCACTAAATACAATACCAAAATAACAATGAACAGTTATTACGCCGACGCGATAACCATAGCCAACTGTCTGGTAAAAGTAAGCGAATGAAGGCTCTTATCGTAATCAATGCTTTCTATACCTCGCAGGCCTCGGCGCATCAATGCCGCCGTATGAAGGAAGAACTGGAAAAAAGAGGTGTAGAAAGCGAAGTTTTAGCTTTTTCCCGTCCTTGGGACTGTCAAAAAATACCCAAAGCCGATTTTGCGGTATTTTTCGACAAGGACGTAGCGTTCTGTATGGCGTTGGAAAAGGCGGGAATAAAAGTTTTCAACGGGTCGGAAGGGACGGAAAACGCCGACGACAAAATAAAAACGGCGGTTATACTTTCTTCCCTCGGCTTGCCTATGCCGAAAACCTTGGCGTCGCCGAAACGTTACGTTTACGAAAAAGACAATTCCGTTTACGATTATCTTATAGAAGAACTGGGGCTTCCTTTAGTCGTCAAGAAAGCGAGGAGTTCCCTCGGAATGGGGGTTTATCTGGCGAAGACGAGGGCGGAGCTTATCGAACTCGACGAAGAAACGGGAGCGGAAGAAAAACTTTTCCAGTCCTACGAAGAGGGAAGCAAAGGAGAAAGTTACAGAGTTATCGTAGTGGGCGGAAAGGCGGTTGCGAGTATGCGCCTTAAGTCGGAAAACGATTTCCGCAGTAACGCCCACAACGGAGGAATCGCCGAAAAAGCAATCCTTAGTAAAGAGTATCTTTCCTTAGCCGAAAAAGCCGCCGAGGGTTTGAAATTAGACTATTGCGGCGTGGATCTTTTTTGCGACCAACCGTCGATTATCGAAGTCAACGGCAACGCTTATTTTGAAAACGCGGAAAGAGTGAGCGGAATTAACATAGCAGGCGTTTACGCCGAATATATTTTAGAAAAAATCAGGAGATAAACGATATGGAAGCCTTCACCGAAGCTATAGTAAACTGGCTCCAGGGAGCTTTTAACAATAATTATCTGGTAACGGTAATAATAAGCATTATTCCGATGATCGAGGTAAGAGGGGCGATAACCGTCGCCACCAATTTGGGAATGAACCCGTGGATAGCGTACGTTCTGTCCTGTTGCAGCGCGCTTATAGTCTGTCCGATACTTCTGTTGTTTTTGAAACCCATTTTAAGAGCGTTGAAAAAGACCAAAGCATTTTGCAAAATAGCCACCGCCGTGGAAGAAATGTTTATGAGCAAGGCCAAAAAGCTGGAAAACGACGCCGAAAAGGAAGGAGACGGGAAGGAAAAAGCGAAAGAAGTTCTCGACGAAGAAACTAAAAAACGAAAAAACCGTTTCAACAAGGCGTTGGGGGTGTTTGTGTTCGTGGCGATACCTCTGCCGATGACGGGAGTATGGACGGGGTCGGCGGTTGCGGCTTTCCTGGATTTGGAATACCGTTACAGCGTGCCTGCCATAGTTCTCGGAAATTTCGCGGCGGGACTTATTATAACCGTACTCAACATAGTCCTCGGAAAATACTCGTCCTTGATACTTTTGGTGCTGGCGTTGTTCGTGCTGGTTACTTTAGTCGCGTTAGTCGTGACCTTTATCGTTAAATATAAAAAATTGAAAAAGAAACAGTCCGCCGATGACGGAAACGGAGAAACGCAAGAATAAAAATCCGTTTCGATTTCAATCCGATTTTGCCGTCAACCCGCTTTCGAAAAAGCGGGTTGACTTGTCGTTACACCGATAATATAATAAAAATAAGGAAAATAATAAATTTTTTATTTTTTTACCAAAGATAATTTTGCATACGATTTAATAAAAAAACCGATGAAACAGATTATTTGCACCCTGCAACGGCTTACAGGAAAGGGAGGGACGGAATGAAAAGAAAACTTATTATATTGACCGTTATCGTAACTACTCTTGTTTTGATATTTTGCGGTTGCGGCGGAGCGGAAGAGGAAGAGCCCGAAAAAAAGGGACTGGAAAAAGGATATAAAGCCGGGGAAGGTTGTATGTTACCTACAAATTTATGCGCATACCGATCCGAAGTCAATGTCTTTCCGGTAAACGACGTCACTCTTTATTATTCTTTCGGGTGGTTATACAGCATATATCCTCCGGAGGAAAGCGTAGTCGACGTCTATTTCGTAAACTTAGAAACGGAAACTTACCATTATATAAAAACGATATACGACTATAATACCGAAGAGTATTGCTTTACGCATTGGAATGAAGACGGAGAATATGTAGACGAACTATTTTTCAATCATACCGAACTTTTGACCATACCCGAAGAACTTTTTGTCGGGAAGAAAGGTACTATACGATTATCTCTTCGGACAGAGGAGAGAAGTTTCGGATGGGGCGGAGACGTTCATTATTACAGAACGGGCGACACGGTCTTTTTATCGGAAACTCCGATAAAATAAAGTAACTCGAAGTCAATATTTAAGTTTTCATTATAAAAAAAGCGGCAACCATAGTTGCCGCTTTCGACGTGTTTATATAGGTCAGATATTTTTTATTATGAGGTCGGTAATTTCCGAAGTGGAGCAGAGACGCTTTCCTTCCGACCAGAGGTCTTGAGTGCGGTTGTCGCAGAGGACTTTGTCCACGGCTTTTTCCACGTCGGCGGCTTCCTCCGTCATATCGAAAGAGTAACGCAACATCATAGCGGCGCTAAGTATGGTGGCGATGGGGTTTGCCACGTTTTCGCCGAGATCGGGAGCGGACCCGTGAATGGGTTCGTAGAGACCGAGGGTGGTGTCGTTCAGAGACGCCGAGGGAAGAAGCCCTATGCTTCCCGTCAGAGCGCTTGCAAGGTCGCTGAGAATGTCTCCGAACATATTGCTCGTAACTATAACGTCGAACTGCGACGGGTCTTTTACAAGCTGCATAGCGGCGTTGTCCACGAACATATCGTTTACGGTAACGTCGGGGTAGTCCTGAGCTACTTCGTGTATCGCATATCTCCAAAGACGGGAGCTTTCCAGAACGTTTGCCTTGTCGATACTGGTTATTTTCTTGTTACGCTTCCGGGCTATTTCGAAAGCTACTCTTGCGATACGTTCGATCTCGATTTCCGAATAACACTCGGTATCGTACGCTTCCCGACCCAGTTTTCCTTGACGGATACCTCTTTCTCCGAAATAGATACCGCCCGTAAGTTCTCTCACTATCACCATATCGAAACCGTTTTCCACGATGTCCTTACGCAGGGGGCTGCGGTCGGCTACCTGCGGAAAAAGTTTCGCAGGGCGGATGTTTGCGTAAAGTTTAAGAGCCTTTCTTATGCCGAGAAGTCCCGCTTCGGGACGTTTGGAGCCGGAAAGGTTATCCCATTTTTTACCTCCTACGGCGCCTAAAAGCACGCTGTCGGAAGCAAGACAGACGTCCACGCTCTTCTTAGGTAACGGGTCTCCGTATTCGTCTATCGCGTTGCCGCCCATCGGAGCGTCGCAAAAAGTGAATTTATGGCGGTATTTTTCCGCTATCCTTTCCAATACCTTTACCGCCGCTTTCACTATGTCGGGACCTATTCCGTCCCCGTAAATCAACGCTATTTTTTTATTCATAATATTTTCTCCTCGCTTTATTCTATTTCGAAAAGACCGAATTTAATCGGAAAAATCCTCCAGGCAGTTCAGAAGTCCGCCCTTGTCGATGATATTTTTTATAAAAGGAGGGAAGGTGTCGCCTTGATACGTTTTGCTCGTGGTAAGGTCGCTTATCGCACCGCTGGAAGCGTCGAAAGTCAGTTCGTCTCCCTCGTTTATTTCCCCGCAGTCGGGACATACGACTATGGCAAGTCCTATGTTTATGGCGTTGCGGTAAAAAATTCGGGCAAAACTTTTGGCTATAACCGCTTCCACTCCGCACCCTTTTATGGCGATAGGAGCGTGTTCACGACTGGAGCCGCATCCGAAATTCTCGCCGGCGACGATGAAGTCGCCCTTTTTTACTTTGGAGGCGAAAGTCGCGTCGGCGTCTTCCATACAGTGGGAAGCGAGATGTTCGACGGACGATTGATTGAGGTACCTTGCCGGGATGATTACGTCGGTATCCACGTTGTCGGCGAATTTATATACTTTACCCATTATAATTACTCCTTGTTAAAACTTGAAAATTAAAGTTCTTCGGGGGAGGCAAGCCTGCCGAGAACGGCGCTTGCGGCGCAGACTTCGGGGGAGGCGAGATATATTTCGCTGTCTATAGCTCCCATTCTGCCCACGAAATTACGGTTTGTGGAGGAGATGCAGACTTCTTTGGAAGCGAGTATTCCCATATGACCGCCTAAGCACGCTCCGCAGGTGGGGGTGGAGACCACGCCGCCCGCTTCCACGATAATTTCGCAAAGTCCCCTTTTTACGCATTCGAGATAAATCTTTTGCGTGGCGGGGGTCACGATAAGTCTTACTCCGTCGGCAACCTTCCTGCCCTTGAGAATAGCGCAGGCCTTTTCTATGTCGGAAAGTCTGCCGTTGGTACAGCTTCCTATAAGCACCTGGTCGGCTTTGACCGTTTCCTTGCAGGGCAAGGTCCTTACGTTGGAGGGTAGATGCGGAAAAGCAACCGTGGGACGGAGTTTGGCTAAGTCGATTTCAATGGTTTTTTCGTAGAACGCGTCGGCGTCCGAAGAAAATACCGTGTAACCGGCGACTCTTTCCTTGAGATACTCTTCCGTTATTTCGTCAAAAGGGAATATCCCGTTCTTTGCGCCGCATTCCACCGCCATATTGCAGACGGTAAAACGGTCGTCCATACTTAAGGACGATACGCCTTCGCCGCAGAACTCCAGAGTTTTATACAACGCTCCGTCCACGCCTATCATACCGATAAGATGCAATATAAGATCTTTTCCGCTCACGAAAGGAGCAAGTTTTCCTTTCAGCACTACTTTTATTTGAGCCGGAACTCTCAGCCAGGTTTTTCCGCAAGCCATTCCCATAGCCATATCGGTGCTGCCTACTCCGGTGGAAAAAGCCGCTATCGCGCCGTAAGTGCAGGTGTGCGAGTCGGCTCCGATTATTACGTCGCCCGGTTTAACGATACCCTGTTCGGGCAAGAGGGCGTGCTCTATTCCCATTCTGCCCACGTCGTAGAAATGCGTTATAGCGTGTCTTTTGGCAAAGGTACGGCACTTAGCCGACTGGGTGGCGGATTTAATGTCCTTGTTCGGGGTGAAATGGTCGAGGACTATGGATATCTTGTCCTTGTCGAAAATTCTGTCGATACCTTTTTTCTCAAGCTCCGCTATGGCGACGGGAGTGGTGATGTCGTTTCCGAGTACCATATCGAGGTTGACTTTAATCAGTTCGCCCGTTTTTATTTCGGTTTTTTTACAGGCCTTCATTAAAAGTTTTTCGGTAATTGTGTATCCCATATTGCCTCCTTATGGAACCATATCGAACAGTTTATTGCAACCGTTCAGGTAAGCCAGAAGCGACGCTTCCACGGTGTCGGTGGAAATTCCTCTTCCCGTTACTTCCACGCCGTTGTAGTTTAAGCGAAGGGTTGCGGCGCCCAGAGCGTCTTCGCCTTCGGTTATGGCGCTTACCGACCAGTCGATAAGTTTGAAGTCCCTGCCCGTTATGGCGTTAATGGCTTTGAAGGCGGCGTCTATAGGTCCGTCCCCGGTGGCGTTGCCCGCCTTTATCCCGTCCATCGTGTTCAAGGTTATGGTGGCGAGGGCAGGCCCGCCTTTCAAGGTGGTTATACCGTAATTGTTCAAAGTGACCGACTTCTTGACCTGCGTGGTGTTGGTGTGAGAAATAAGATATTCTATATCCTTATGCGTGATTTGTTTTTTCTTGTCGGCGATGTTCTTGAATTTTTCGAAGAGCATATTCAGTTCGTCGTCGGCTACATCGACGCCCATTCCCGTCAGGTAGTCCTTGAAAGCGTGTTTTCCGCTGTGTTTTCCGAGAACGATATTGTTTTGCACGATACCCAGAGAGGACGGGTCGATGATTTCGTAAGTGGCTTTGTTGGCGAGTACTCCGTGTTGGTGTATTCCGCTTTCGTGCGCAAAAGCGTTTTTCCCGACAAGCGGTTTCGTCGGGGGGATTTTTACGCCGGTTATGGAGCTTAAAAGCTGACTCGTCGTGTATATCTGACGAGTGTCGATCCCTGTGTCGGCGTCGTAATACTCCCGTCTCGTCTTTAACGCCATACAAACTTCTTCCAAGGACGCGTTCCCCGCCCTTTCGCCGATACCGTTTACCGTACATTCCAACTGGCAAGCGCCTGCCTTTATGGCGGCGAGGGAGTTGGCTACCGCAAGGCCGAGGTCGTTATGGCAGTGCGTGGCGAAAATAACTTTGTCGGCGTTTTTTACGTTGGACAGAATAAAACGGAAGGTATCTTCGATTTCTTCGGGATAACTGTATCCCACGGTGTCGGGGACGTTTATCGTGGTGGCTCCGTTGTCGATAGCCGTCTGAATGGCTTTGATAAGGAACGACCTTTCGCTGCGCATAGCGTCTTCGCAGGAAAATTGTACGTCGGAAACCAATTTTTTGGTGTAACGCACGCTCTCGGCTATACGTTCGAGAACCTGATCTTCGTTCATTTTCAGTTTATATTGCATATGAACGGGACTTGTCGCCAGAAACAAGTGTATCCTCGGAGCGACGAGGGCGGATTTCAACGCTTCGTAACTTGCGTCGATGTCTTCTTTTTTGCAACGGGACAGCGAACAAACTATCAGATTTTTTCTGGCTTCGGCGATTTCTTTTACCGAAGCGAAGTCTCCGGGGGAAGCCGCGGCAAAGCCTGCTTCCAGTACGTCCACGCCGAGTCTTTCGAGTTGGGCGCTCATTTCCAGTTTTTCGGACGCGTGCATACTGTTGCCGGGGGCTTGTTCTCCGTCTCTTAAAGTGGTGTCAAAAATCAGAATTTTTCTCATATCGTAATTGTACCTACTTGATTATATTTATAAATTTTATTATAATTATCCAATAAAACATTGTCAAATAATCTTAAGTTTTACGGTGGAGTAAAAATGAAATTTCTGATAGCCCCCGACAGTTTCAAAGGGGGATTGAGCAATACCGAATTCTGCAATATCGCCGCAAGAGTATTGTCGGGATACGGGCAGGAATGTCGCCTGTTTCCCTTAAGCGACGGAGGAGACGGTTTTTTAATCACTTACGTTTCGGTTTTCGGCGGTACGGTTTCGGAGTGTAAAGTTTCCGACGCAAATTTCTTAAAGAGATTTGCCCGCTACGCTTTCGACGGAGAAAAAGGTGTTTGCGCCGTCTCCGAATGTGCCTCTTTAGCCAATACTATGATAAAAAATCCGCTTTTTACCACTACGTTCGGGTTGGGAGAAATCATCAGACTGTTGCTGAAATTAGGGAAAAAAGAAATTATAGTCGGACTGGGCGGCAGCGCCACCAACGACGGCGGAGCAGGGATGCTTTCGGCGCTCGGAGTAAAATTTTACGACGAAGACGGACAGGCTTTCGTACCCGTAGGCAATACCCTTAAAAATATAAAAGCTATCGACGTTTCGGATTTCAGAAAGTCGGTGGAAGGAAGAATCTTTAGGGTCTTAACCGATGTAAAAAACCCTTTGACAGGCGAAGAAGGCTGTAGCAGGATTTTTGCTCCGCAGAAAGGAGCGTCGGCTCAAGACGTCGAAGAACTGGAAACCAATATGCTTCATTACGTTACCCAAACTTCCTTTACAGGCGTCGACCCGAATTTTGAAGGAGCCGGAGCGGCAGGAGGACTGGGGTATTGTTTCAAAGCCTTTTTCGATGCCGAGATCGTTTCGGGAGCCGAGTACTTTACTTCAACGGAGGACTTTGAAAAAGCCTTTGAAAAGTGTGACGTAGTAATCAGCGGAGAGGGACGATTCGACGAAACGGGCGGCGACTCGTCTCGTGCCGGAAAAATTTGTCCTAAAGTTATTTCCGACGCCATAAGAGCAGGTAAAAAGGCTGCGGTTTTCTGCGGCGAAAAATCCGAAGGATTTAAGTTCGGCGAAGCGGAAATAGTGGAAATAAACGACAGGACGATTTCCTTAAAAGAAAACGTAGCCCTCTGCGGCGAACACCTGGAAAAAGCTTTGCGCGCTTTTGCCGAGAAAATCGTCGGCAAAACAGTCGAGTAAAAAGTCAAAGTTATAATTTAGTCGAGTTATATTTTGCTTTACAAATAAAAAAAGGAGAAATATATTGAAACAAAATAAAATAAAAGAACTTGAGTTATATTGCGGGAAAGAGCGTGTAAATAAAGCCTTGGCGGCGATAAGCGTGGGCGTTGCGGTTAATTTTATTTTATTTATCGTAAAAATTTATATAGGATTATCTTCCAACAGTCTTGCCGTAATGACCGACGCCGTCAATAATTTATCCGACAGTCTGAGTTTTGTAATTGCGGCGGTGGGGTTTTCATTTCTCAGAAAAAAAGCCGCGGGCGAAATGGTTTACGGTTACGGAAGAATAGAATATCTAGCGGATTTCGTCATAGCTACCGTAGTTTGTATAGTAGGCGCAAGTTTTCTTTATCTTGCCGTGGAAAGGTTCGTATTACCTTATCTTCTCGTATTTACCTGGAATTATTTTGCAATAATAGCTTCCACCGTCGTCGTTAAAATTCTTCTCGGACTGTTCTTCCGTTTTTTCAATAAAAGGGTGGACAGCGGGGTGCTGAAAGGAGCTTCCCTCGACAGCTTCATCGACGCGGGGGTGACGACTATGTCACTGATAGGATTTTCCCTTAACCGTTACGCCAATCTCAGACTTGACGCCGTTTTCGGCTTGATTATAGGCGTGATTATGCTGATTAACGGAATAAAATTGCTTATATCGGCCGCTAAAAAAATCCTCGGGGAAAAAATTTCTTCGGAAAGGGAGCAGGAAATAAAAGAAATTTGCTTGGCTTACGAGGGAGTGGCGGAAGTCAAAAGCATTTCTCTTCACGATTACGGAGCGGAGAATAAACAATTAGTTTTGGAACTTATATTTACAAAAGAAGAAACATTTGATATAATTGATAAAGTCGTCGGAGAGCTTACCGAAATAATTTCGGAAAAATTCCGTTACGATACGAAAATATGCTTATCGAGGAGGCAGAATGAAACCCAGAGCTAAAAAGGCGTTGAAGATCGTCGGTATAATTTTGGCCATTATCGTATGTTTCATATTGATTGTAAGTCTTGTATCAGTTATCGGCAACAACGCAAACATCAAATATGCCCGCAGTCTTTCCAAGGTGGAACAGGACGATCCGTTGGACGCTCCGTACATCGACGAAGAAACCGGCTATTACACCTTTACTACGGACAGAGAGTTCAAGATTTTACAGCTTACCGACGTACATATCGGCGGCGGAGCGTTTTCTTTGCGTAAAGATATTATGGCGATAAACGCCGTTTACGACCTTATCGCTTACACAAAACCCGATCTCGTAATAGTAACGGGAGATATGGCTTATCCCGTGCCGTTCTCCAGCGGCAGTTTCAACAATATGGCTCCCACTAAAACCTTTGCGGAAACGATGGAAGCTATCGGAGTTTACTGGGCGGTGGTATTCGGAAACCACGACAGCGAAGTGTACAGCTATTACGACCGTGAACAAATTTCCGACTATTATTCTCGTCCCGAATTAAAATATTGCCTTTATCAGGAAGGGCCCGAGGACGTGGACGGTTACGGCAACTATTTCATAAACGTCAAGAACAGCGCCGGGATAATAACCCAGTCCCTCGTTTTGTTCGACTCTCATGCTTATGCAAAGGGATTTTTCCGTGATTACGATAACATTCATCCCAATCAGATAACCTGGTATGAAAACGAGATTACGCGTCTTGACAATATAAATAAGTCTAACGGTGCGACCGAAACTCTTAAGAGTCTGGCATTTTTCCACATACCTCTTGTGGAATGCAAAGACGCATATTTCGAATGGTACAACAACGGCGAGAAAGATACGGAAAACGTCAAATATGTTTACGGCATAGCGGGAGAAAGCGGGAACGTAGTTTACAGCGGAATAGGTGAAGACGAACTTTTCGAAACGATGCTGAAATTGGGAAGCACTAAAGGCGTATTCACCGGACACGATCATTACAACAATTTCTCATTATACTATAACGGAGGCGAAGGAGACGATTATATTCGTCTGACCTACGGAATGAGCATAGACTATCTTGCATACTTCGGAATAGCCAAGGAAACTGCTCAGCGCGGCGGTACGGTTATCGAAGTGGGAACGGACGGAAGTTTCGATTGCTACGGATTAAGACTGGTTGACAAGAAAGAAATCCGCGCAATAGGCGATTTTTAATTGCCAAACCGAAAAAAGTATTATATAATAGTCAACGATATCAACAACAAGGGGACGGGCAAAGGACCATAACCGTCCCGCACAAGGAGAGATGTCCGAGGGGTCGAAGGAGCACGATTGGAAATCGTGTGTACGCCAAAAGCGTACCGTGGGTTCAAATCCCACTCTCTCCGCCAAGTGAAACTCGTTTGAACCCTTGAGGTTCAAGCGAGTTTTCATTTTGTACGCTTGGGCTGTTGTTTCCCGTTGCGTTCAGGCAGTCATTTATTGCGGTTTTGCCGTTGCTCTCTATGTCGTTAAGTTGCGAAACCAATTCTTCCGTATTTTTTCTCTTGATTACCGTCGGGTGATTATCGTCTGTGTTGTAAAAGATTAAAATTTTGTCGTCATACAAAATAACACGGTTTATGAACGAGTTGAAAAACTCGTTTTTTTCTTGCCCGTTTTCATACTTTTTACGGGCAAAATAGGTTAAAAACGCTTTTACTTTGTCCACTTCGAGCGGTTTTATCTGCCGAGCCTTTTCAAGTAAAATTTTGCTCTCTAATTCCTCTTTTTGCGTTTCGAGAGAAATCAGTCGTTCTTTGGTGGATTTAGTCACTATGCCTTGTTCTATGGCGGCAAGCAGTGCGTATATCGCTTTTTCTTTGGCTTTCAACTCGTTTTCGAGATTTTCAAGCGTTGCGGTCTTTGTTATCTCCGAATTGAATTTTGAAACGACCTGTTCGGCAACGGTTTGAATTACGTCGGGTTGCAGAACGTATTTAACCGTCGTGCCGAAGACCAGATCTTCAAGGTCTTGCTGTCTGTAATTTGCCTTTTTACAACTGTGTTTGTTGCGTTTTCTTCCGAAACACTTGTAATAGTGATGAAGTTTACCTGTATGGCTTGTTCCCGTTTCGGCGGTCATCAGACTACCGCAAAATCCGCAAAACAATTTTCCGCTTAAAATATATGGCTGTTCGCTCTTGCTATCGCGCGGTTTATGTTTATGCTTGTCCATAATGACGTTGCATTCATAAAAAAGTTCTTCGTCCACGATAGGCGGTATGACATTAGTGTAAACCGTGCCGTGTGAAGTTACTTTCCCGATGTATTTTTCGTTGCGGATTATCCTTGCAAGACTGTTCATATTGAACGACGAACCGGCTTTCGTCTTAATGCCTTGTCCGTTCAGCCTTGCAATAATTTCTTTCGCCTTTTCGCCGTTTTTGTATCTTGTAAAAATATCTCTTACAATATCCGCTTCGTAACTGTTTATCGTCCATTTTTTGTCCACGATGTCATAGCCGAATAATCCGTATCCGCCGATAAAGTAACCTTTTTCGTAACTTTCCCGTATTCCGCGTTTTACCTTTTGCGAAAGTTCGGCGGAGTAATACTCCGCCATACTTTCCAGCACGCCCTCGATTAAAATTCCGCTTGCGTCTTCCGTTATGTTTTCCTTTGCAGATAGAACACGCACGCCGTTTTTCTTTAACTTTGCTTTGTAATTCGCGCTGTCGTAACGGTTACGGGCAAAGCGATCAAGTTGGTAAACAAGAACATAGTCGAAAGTCTTTTTCTTACTGTCGTCGATCATTCTTAAAAATTCGGGGCGTTTGTCCGTAGTACCCGTAAGCGCACGGTCAATGTATTCGGCTACAACGAGAAGGTCCTGTCTTTTTGCATACTCGTAGCATTCCCGAAGTTGTCCTTCGATAGACTGTTCCGTCTGACTGTGCGAACTGAACCTTGCATATATAACTACTCGCTTTTTCATTGCTTTCTCCTGCCGAATACGCTCTCGGGCGTTAAAACGTCCATATTACCGCCGTTTCTCGCATAGTCGAGTAAAATATCGGCTAAAATTTTTGCGCTTGTTTGTATTCTTTCTTTCGGCAGATTTAATCTGCCTTTTTCTTTGTGTCCCGTTGACAGATTGACCTCAACGGTGTTTTCTTGTATCCGCTTCAACGTTCATACTTATTGCGCGGATACTATGTTCTCTTTCCTGATGGCTGTAATGTTCTCTCACCATTACCGCAAAATCCTCCTTATCTCAGATTTCCGCAAGGCGAGAGTATCTCGTCTTACGGATTATGATTTGTTTTTGTTTCTTTCTTCTGCGAATTTCGTAAGTTCGCTCTCGAAAAAATCGTCGTAGCCGTCCTTTAATTTTGCAAAGGCGGTATCGTGTCGGGCTAACAGTTCTTCGTAGCCAGCTTGTATAAGTTCCACCTTCGTATAGCCGTGCTTTTTCAGAAACTCGTTTATTTCTTCCGCCGTCTTTCTCGGAACGCTCGTTCCCCATATAACGTTTTTGGCTTTGCGTTCTTCCTTGTGCCGTTCTTCGTATCTTTTGTCTTTTTCCTTTCTTGACTTTGCCATTTTTTCATTCCTCCGTGAATATATAATCGTATCTATACGACGATTATATTTTACACGCTTTGTGTGCGTAAGTCAAGTGCTTTTGCGTTAGTCCGCCGATATTTTTAGTAAAAGCAGGGCGATTTCTTCTTGTGGATACGAGCAAATGTTGTCCTTTTCGAAAAGTCGGTTTCCGACTTGTTTCGAGTTCCGTTTTTGAAATAGATTGCAAAAACCTTATCCTGCTTGTAAAAAGTACCCGTTTTCCAATTTATTTTTCGGGCTTTTGCTTTCCGTTTTCTGCCTGCTAAGGCGGGTACACTTGTTTGTAACTCATGATCCGTTATCTCCTTTACCGTTCACTATATATGGACATTAGCTTGCCTGTTTGCGGGGGTGTTTTTCGTAAGTTCTTGAAAACATCTCTACTTATATTGGAAAGTTTTCATCTCTTTGTTAGGGTATTTAACTGAACTTTTTCAAAAAATTCTCCTACTATAATTGGACACTTACCATACCTTTTGGCGGGGTGTTTTTAGAAATTCGCGGTAATTTATTATTTCTCTACTATAATTGGACACTTCCGGTACAAAAGTTAATGGTTTACGGGAAACTTTTTTCTTACAGAAGAAAATCTCCTCACTATATATGGACAACAGAGAGTAAAAACTTCGTACTTTCCTGAAAAATATCCCTCTACTATAATTGGAAACTTCCGGCACGAAAGTAAATGGTTTGCACGAAACTTTTTTTATTTTGAAAAAGATTTTCTCACTACATATGGACAGTAGAGGGCAAAAACTTCGTATTTTTCGCAAAAGAAAAATGCCCCTCACTTATATAGGACATTTGACAATGGATTTTACAAGGTTATTAAGAAAAAAATAAAGATAATTAAACTTTCTTGCAAATAACAATGGAAAAAGCCGAGAAAAATTCTCGGCTTGATTTATTACTTGATTTATTATAAATATAGTGTAAAAACTCGCTTTATGATTAAAACTTTTTGAGAGTGTAGCTGCACTTCTTGTTTTATTAAAGGACAATAATACAGGTATTTGCTCGATGTTTCGGCGGTCATTTTCTTTTTGTTTTAGTGATGCGCTAACCTTTAAAATCTTCATTATACCTTAATGTACCCAGCAATTTCAGCCATATTTATAATGAATTTTTCGATTTGTTATTTTGCTCCGTTTTATTGGCTATTTCCGACGGTCTAAGCGAGTTATGGAAATAGTAAGAAGTCGCTACTTTGAAGCCTCCACGCCGTTGCGCCGAACAATCTGGAAACCCGATTTTAGTACTTGCGTGGTTGTCATGTTACAAATTGGTATATTTATTTTTCCTTGCAATAAATGCTTCTTTTCCGCCTTCTAGAATATTACAAATATGTTGTTGAATGCCTCTTGATCCTAGGAAAGTATCTGAATCCGTTGTGGTTATATTTTCTATAGATCCAGAGCGATACTCGAATCTAAATGATTTATTATGTGTAAGTGAATTATTGTCTATTTGCTGATTTGCCACAATTACTTCTTCAGCATCACAGCCTAGGACCAAATTTGCGTTATGTGTCACCAAAACTATTTGTCGATCCCTTTTTCGTTCTTTTATAAAGGCAACTAAATCGGATACTATGGAGAGGTTATCTAAATCGTCTTCGGGCTGATCTAACAGAATTGGACATTTTGACTCATCGTGACTTATAAGTAGTTTCAACAGAACTAATGCCTTTTTACCGGGAGACATACTCTCGATAAGATCACCATCCATTTCAACCGTATAAATAATATTATCAAAATCGCCAAATAGTTCTTGCAATGCACGATCTTTTTCATATTTACTTAGCAAAACTTTTTGTGTGTCGTTTTCAAGAATCGCATTTATATAATCTTTTTTACAAGCCTCGTCATACTCATTTTCTAAAATAAAAGAGGGATCGTCAAAATTTCTAAAAACACCATTATGAATTGTTTTTAAAGCATTTTGTGTAAAGATCTTTGTTATTGTGTCTCTGAAGTAAACTCTACGCCTTCTTTTTATTGCAATGATTTTAAAGTTTTCATTCGTATCTTTGAAATGAATCGTTTTGAATTGCTCTGCGAATAAATCATATTTGTTTTCACGTGATGTCGAAAGAGATAGAATATTCTCTATAATAGAGTTTATGGACTTTTGAATATTAGTTAGTGTTTCAAATTCCGCATTTATCTTTCGTAAATTTGTTTCTTCTGCCCTCAAATTATTTTCAATTCTCTTAATCTCTTCATTACTATCCATCATTGGTTTTAAGGCTTCAATGACATCAATCGTAGATTTTAATTCATTATTAATTGTGGATAATTTTTCGTCTATTTTCTTAACAATACTTTGCTTTTTCTCATTCCATCTTTTCGATGCTTCACTTTCTATTAACGAAAGAGCATTATTGTACATATTGGTTATTTCAGCATCAACTATTTTTGTTTCACCACATACATAAACACTAAACTGTGAGTTTTCGATAGTATTCCTGTCTGTCTGTAAAACAATCAAATTTTCTTCCAGTTCTTGCTTTTTATTAATTGCATTATCGTATTTAGCAATATCTTCTGCTGATAGATTTAAAGATTTTGCTATTGATTCTTTTTTTTCGCGCAACAGTTCGATGTTCTTTTCAATCGATTCTCGATTACCAATATCTTTAATAACAGCTACTTGTCCAATTAACTCTCTTTGTTTGTATATTAAATCTAAAATCTTAGATTCTATTTGTTTTTGAATATCTATCAATTCTGCATCAAAACTCTTTTTTAAAATGCAGAAATCTTCGTTCTGAGTGATTATACCTTCAATTATTGAATCAATTTCTGTTTTCTCTGCACAATCATCCATCAACTTGTTAAGATATGACTGTGCTATATAAACTATTTTCTTATCATCTTTAGAATCTTTTGATGAGACGGTACCATCTTTCCAATATACTTTTATGGGAAACTCAAAAGGAATTCTCTTGCCTGCATAAACTGTATTAAATCTTGTCGTTACTTCCGTAGGATCAATTGCCTGTGCAATGTTCTGCAGCAATATAGATTTACCTGTTGACTTTAAACCTATAATGCAAGTAAGATTTTCATTGATGGGAATAGCATCATTCGAAAATCTATGGGGCACCGTATCATCCTCGATAACAATTTGATCAATAATTCGATAATTGTCAATTCTATCCGCTGGGCATAGTTCTTGAATGCGAACCCGCTCTTCTGGTTCAAATAGTACCTGCTTTAATCCTTCCCATGTCGGGTCTGCTTTAATCCAGCAATACCTTTTAGTCGGTTGTTTTTCGCTATTAAGCGGTTCAAAGATAGCTTCGTTTGTATGAGCATCACACCCCCAAACGCAAGGCATTATCTTTTCAGGTTTCTTATCTCGTTTACCTAAAAAGAAATTTATGTCCGAAGGATTCGCAGATAAAATAATATCCGATGTTCTATATAATTCTCTTCTATATTCGCATAAATCACATAGATCCACTGACGGGCTTGTAGGATTTCCAACTGCAGATGCACCATCAGTACTCCTATTGGGCATTAAGATAAGTACATTATCTTTACATTCTGGATGATTTTTTAATATTTTTATTAAATCGTCAAAATTGATATTAAAATTTTCAACACCTTTTTTATAGGCCATTTCATCATCCAAAGATGCATCCAGATCTTTTCCAAATCTTATTAAATCATCTTTACGAGCACAATACTCCGTATCCATTGAGCAATACTTTAAATTGCTAAGAATTATAGTGTCTACTTTATCGATAAAAGATGGATTAATCAGTAAATGAACATTCATTTTTACTCCGTCTTTTAGGGGGAGACACCTAAGTTCTATATTGGGAAAAATAAAGTCAATATGTCGTGCCAATATTCCATCTGATTTTACTTTTCTATAATTTTCAACTGAAAAATAATCGGTAATTCCGACTGCTGCAATTGTTTTTTGAGGATTGGTTTTATCTCCAATGTAATTAGCTATATTTTCATAAAACAGTTCCCATTTTCCTTTGCCATTCGCTTGGAACTGATCATTCTTTTTTGTGTCAGGGGTATGTAGATGGAAATCCCATCTTCTCCACTCTGATCCTCTAGTATATTCCATCAGCAACTCCTTTGCTTGTGTATTTTAAGAATCATTGAACGAACGTTAAATTCTATCACTGTATGGCAAAGACTTTATATAAGTCTCCATCCATTCCCAATCCGGCAAGTAGCCTTCATCGGAAAAAGTATGGCTATCATCAATAATAGGTTTGCCATCCTGCTTTTTTACAGGAAGATGTAATTTTGTATTCTTGATAGAATCCATTAAAAATGCTCTACCATATGAATAACGATAACGCTCTTTTCTTAATAAACTTACAATAAACATACCAGTATACTTGTTTAGCCAGTCTGCACGAATGACAATGATGTGATCTCCGTTTACAAAGAGTTCGCTTTGATATGCTATAGTGGATGTGGTATCTCCAATAGTAATCGCATTCCCTTCTTCAATATCAGAAAAATCGCTTTTCATCACATAACAGTCGATACTATTATTCTCTTCCGTGCGAGAAACAAAATGAATATACCCTTTTTCAGCAATATTTTTCGTTTCTAGTTCTATTTTGCTATAAGCTTTTGCTTTATAGATATTATTATTTTCTATAAGTTTGCCGAACTGAAACTCTTTCCAATCTTTTGTATTAAAAGAGCATACAGGTGATTTATTATTAGTAGAAACAGGATTAACAGACAAGTTCATCATGTATTTTTCCATAAATGCCCAATCCGGCAAATAGCCATCATCTGAATACTTTTTACTCCCGTCTATTAAAGGGTTTCCATCTTCATCTTGCACTATCGGGAGTTTTATCTTAGATTTGACCATTCTTTCAGGCCTCCATTTTCTACCATATCCCCAACGATATTTATCATGCATGATTACAGTTGCGACAAAAAGGCCTGTATACTTATTAAACTCCCCGTCTTTCAAGTATAATGGATTTACATCGTGACTACATGTAAAAGATTCTTCTTGATAATAGGCGTAACCTACGGAGCCATTGTTTGTTACGCATACCGCATGAGCCGGAAAAACTTTTCTGCTTAATGATTCGTTTGGCAAATCACCTGTTCTAGAAGCGTTTTCTATCTCATCTAGGGTATACCTTTCTGTAACGCCATTATTATGATCAGTCGCGCCTATAAAATTAATTTTTCCAGAACCAGATGGATCAGGCTTTTTGTTATAAAACCCTTTCTTGATATCAAAAATTCTTATGTAATCAAAATATTGCCAACTACTTAATTTTAGATTCATAGATTCCACCTTCTTTAACTAAATACGACAAATACTCATTGATGGTATTTTGGAAATCTTGCTGGCTTAGGGTGGAATAATCCGTTTCCATATAAGCTTCAGCGAGCCATTCGTCTTTCCAAGACACCTTGTGCATAACGGACAGTCCCGGCACTTCCTTTTTATTTCGATACAAATTCAACCACAGGTCTTCCGTTTTTACCCACAGGCTGTTCCCATCTGCATCTGTTTTTTCAACACGCCCAAGCCCCTTGCGCTTTATAAATTTATCATCTTTATAATATCCAAAAAACGTTTCTCTGTTCGCTTTTTCATGCTTCTGTGATAAATCGAATATCATGCAGCATGCAATTGCCGAAGCACCAGGATAGAACATATCATTAGGCAACGAGAAAACAGCTTCTAGCGTATAATTGTCTAACATTTTCTTTTTAAAATCTGCTGTTTCTCCACTATTCCCGATAGCAGCTTGCATAGGGAGAAGGACTGCAATCTTACAAGGTTTCGAAACATGTTTTGCAACAAATTCAACAAAATGCAAACCCTTTGACGGATCTTCTTTTTGGTTTGCACTCCAATTCTTTGTATATTCGGGATTACAACATTTTTTAGTCGCATTGTAAGGCGGATTCATCAAAACAACATTAATGTTATTATCCGAAATCCACTTTGCCTTATCGAACATAGATGCTTGTATGACGTTTGAGTTTCCATCACCGTGAATCAACATATTTGTAGAGGACAGTCCAAAGGCGCCGTCTTCATATTCAATGCCAAAAATCTGCCCTTTCTTTACATCTTCTCTTTCGTCTTCTGTATCACAATCATCCATTGCATCGGTCATTGCTCTAACCAAGAAAGCTCCACTCCCGCAACAAGGATCTAAAACACGAGAATTCTTGTTTACGCCAACGGCTTTGCTCATAAAGTCGCAAATATGGTCAGGAGTAAAAGCCTGATTTTTATCAGATTTACCAACATATTTGTTGAACGTTGTAAAGAAGAGGTTTAATAAATCTTGCCCTGCAGTACTTTTATCGTTAATATATGGAACGACATTTGTATCGATATATTCTAAAATCTCTTTTAATTCTTCATAAGTAAGACTTTCAACGTCTTGGTCGCCGAGAACTTTATTATTAAGTATCGTCAATTTACTCGCTTTGTTTATATTGACCGTCCCACTCTTTGTTAGCAGACCTTCGAGAATATCTTTAATGTTTCTTAAGACAACTTTTTCAGGAGAAAGTTCTTTTCCTGTTTTAGGATCCAATGTCGCTTTTACATCTTTGTAAACCAAGCCGTTTTTTAAGGCAAGAAGACACGTCCCGACAAATTGACTACGCAATTTCTCATTAATACCATCCGAATGTAATTTTTCGTTTAATTGCTTGATAGAATCGACGATTTTTATCTTATCGTTTACCTTGCCAAAACACAAGTTTTCATACTCTCCAAACGTGCGAATAACGGTTTCTGTTGACACTTTATGCTCGTCGTCAATAATAACCGATTGACCATACCAAACCCAAACATCGTTGCCTTCGGTTTCTGCCAAAATAGCAACAATTTTTTTATCGGAGTAAGCTTTTTCAAATCTTACATAGTCTTGGAGTTGTCCTTGTATCTTTGCCTTATCCCAACGGCTGAATTTGCTCTTGCATTCAACCAAGATTACCAAGCGATCATTGGTAAATCGGATATCCAAAAACTGGTGCTTCGTTCCAGTCGCCGCTTTTTGATAATCTTTTATGTCTTTACCTACAGACTTTAATGCCTGAACATAACTAAATTCACCATTCTCGGTGTTCCCAACATGATATTTAGCTCCAATGCTATCTATAATATCGTGTCTATTCATCTTTTTTCTCCTAATACTTTATTCGCTTTGGTTTTCAATATTATTAAACCAATCTCATTCTTTACAATATTCATTGTTCTGTGCCAACAATTTCAACAATGTCATTTAGTTCACATTGAAGTGCCGCACAAATCTTTACGAGTATTTCGGTATTAACGTTCTCGTTCCTGCCGAGTTTAGCCATTGCCGTTGTAGTAATACCGGTTGCCTTGCGCAGATCCTCTTTTTTCATATCTTTGTCGATAAGCAACTTCCAAAGTTTCTTATAACTAACTGCCATAATTATCTCCAATCATCAAGGGTATAAGATTTTAATTCATTGTACCATATCTCCTATTGATTTTCAAGGTATTCTCTAAAATTTGGAGATTATTTTTTGAAAAATGACGTACAATCTTGAAATAAAACAGAATTAGTGTTATAATAGTTTTAAAACTGCTGACAAGGATTTATGAAAAAATATGATTAATAAAGAATTAGATTTCGAAAAATTTGTTTTATCCGTAATTAGGCAAAAATGTGCCGTTCAAGGGAAGCCGTTTTTTAGTGAATTCAAAGACACAAATATATTTAAGTATGTTAATCAAAAAAATGAAATTCGTAATGCTATTGCACATGGCATACGTATATTTGATGGATTCGCACCGGAAGGATTTGACGATTTTAAAATGCCTGTAATTATTGAAGTAAAATACAATGCCAGGAATATGAAATTCTATCCACTGTTGGATTCGAAAAAATATATCAGCTTGTTCATAGTAAATGGATATTTAAAAGAAGGCAGTCGTTCAAGCAATAATAGATTTGCCGAAGAAAACATAGTCGTTTGGGATCAAAATACAATAGCAACATGGGCAAAGGAATATTCTATTGATTACTACAGCTTTTATAACGAAAAAATCGATAAAATAGAAAAGAATGCCTCATTAAATGAAGTTTTAAACTTTGATATTAAAATTAAAAATAATAAATTGCTTTTACAAGAATTAGTTCAAAAAAAAATGATTTCTTTATCTCTAGGTGCTGGAGTATCACTTGATTATGGTTCTAAAGGATGGGATGTCCTTATCTCTGATTTTTTTAAAGAAATAGAATCGGCTGGAGTAATTGACAATTCAATATCAGTACAAAAGAAAATAGGTGGAACGAGTATTATAAATGGACAATTTACTCAAGAAAATTTAAAAGACTTTATTAAAAGTTTATACAAAGGATTATATGATAAGTATACTCCGCCAATAAGTAATTATCCTGACTCCACTTTGAAATATGTTGCCAAACTGGTTGTTAAATTGCACAACGAGAAAAAGTTTAATATTATTACATATAATTATGATAATTTTTTAGAGCAAGAATTAGACGCCTGTGGCGTGAAACATAATATTATGTTCAATGAAAGTATGCTTTCCAACAATGAATTAAGTATCTATCACACACATGGTTACTTACCATTTAATATTTTACCAAAAGATTATTGCCAGTATAAAGATTATATTGTTTTTAGTGAATCTGAGTATCATAAGCTTTATAATAATCCTTATCATTGGTCGGTAGTTCTCCAAAACTATCTTTATAGGGATAATACGTATCTATTCGTTGGCTGTAGTTTAACAGATCCTAATTTGCGAAGAATACTGGAAACAACTCAAATTAAAGGAAAAACTCATATTGCGCTAATGTTGACAGATGGTCTCTCGACAAAAGATCAATTCATTGTTCATAGACATTTTATGAGAATTGGAGTAGAGTGTATTTGGTTCCCGACTGTAATTGATCTAAAACAATTCCTTGATTATTTAGCAATTTAGCTTACAAACAATGCAGATGAAATATGTCACACAAATAATTGTTGAGGAATTAAACACTTTTTGGGGGAGACTATTCACTTATAATCACGCCCTTATGAAGCGTTCCGAAGATGAAGAACTGTTTGGGACAGAATCTTTTACCGATATTATAGATTTTTATTTGACCTCCCAAGCATTAACCTTCGTAAAAGACGTTTTGTTGCAACATATTGGTAGTCCGGGTATGTTGCTTACTGCACGCTGTTTTCTCGAAGGATTAGCGTTAAAACGTCTATATCAAAAAGGGCAGATTTCAGACCTACAAATAGAACTATTAAGAAAGCAAGTTCACCTGATTGAATACAATTATTATAAAAATTTTCAAGATATTGCCGACATAATTCTTATTCCCGAAAAACTTTTGAAAGACAAAGATGACGCAGTTACTTTTTTCCGCGAAAAACTATCCAGTAGTCATACCGCTAAAGAAATAAATGACATAGTAAAAAGCAACTTACCCTTCCTATGCCAAGACCATGTTGTCCATCGTAAAACGGTGGCAGAAACCTTGGGTGAGGATTATGCAAAACTTTACGGACTGTATAGCCAAGCAATTCATCCGTCTGTAAATGATTTCTATTCAAACGAAGGAATTTGGTCCACTATTCCTGACATCCTGCTCCTCATCACACAAGAGTACTCAACTCTTCCTCTAACACGGTTGACTTTCGAGGTGTATTATACCGCAATATATACCGCGGTTTTATCACGAAAATACAATGATTTAGTTGTCCAAGAGTGTAATTCGCTAAATCAAATAAGTAATGAATTTCAAAAGACTTTTGGAAAGAATTATACGTCAGATACATTAACAAGTCTCTCTCTTATACTCTCAGAGATCTGCTCCGATAAACTCCTTGGATTGCCCGAACAAGTAAAATCTAAATGGAAAATCATATTAGATATGCTAGCATCGTTCCAAAAATGCTATTTGAGTGCCTTCCCCCGAGAGGAGCGTTTTAAGCTACTTGAAGAACATGAACGCATGCAGATCAAACGAAACATAGGTGAAGAATACCCGTTAGATAAAGCGTACAACTATTATAAATCATTATACCCTAATGGAATCGAACAAAGCATATTTGAGAAAAACTTCCGTACAACAACAGGGTATTCCATTGACGATAAAGGTTCCACGGAAAGCCTTACCCGAATAGTAAAAGATTTTGTATCAAAGTTTTCTGTCAAGAATCCAAAATCTTCTACCTCTTGGGATCGAGTAATGCTTTTAGATTATGTTGAGAGTCAAATGATATCTCATGCAAATGGTTACTTATGGTATGCAAATAGTGGCTCCTGGGGTGACATAGTGAATATTATTATGGCAACAGATCATTGCTTGGTTTTTATCTTAAAAGAGATTTTGTTGCTATTTGAAACGCACAGAATAATAGATAAATCAAGCAAATACAAGAGTATAATTACAGCTATCAAAACTGGAATTAACACGATTAAAAAACTATCTGCGGAAAAAGCGACCATCCTAGAAACACCTGGCATCAAGGTATAACTACGCAATGGTTTTTGAAACCACTAATAATCGAGAAGCGCAGAATAGTTCAAACTGACATTCGGTTTCGCCGCCAAGACGGACTCAACGGAACCAGAAAAAAGGTTAGGTTGAGTTTTTTTATATAGATTTTAAAAATATATAATTATTGTTTGTAGATTTTGTATTCTTTATAAGATAGTTAAAGTTTCGTTTTTGCAGTGTTTTTTCAGTACCGGTCTTAACTGCGAAAGCATTTTTGAAGTATTTACATTATTTATATTTTTTGATATAATTTTCGAAAACAAATGAAGGAGAAATTCACTTGAACGAAATAGAATTTAACTTATTATTAAAAACATTACGGACAAGTGAACGTGCTTTAGAGAAACTCTATAATTTTTACTATGGAAAAATAATTTATCATATCGGAAAAAAATACGGTAGAACATTTGCCGAAGATATAGCGCAGGATTTTTTCAACAGCTTATTGGAAAAAGAAAAATTCGGGTATGTTGCTAATCCCACAACTTGGGTTTATTTGAACTGTGACAGTTTAGCAAAAAGAAAAGTTAAATACGATTCAAGATACGCTTATTCAGATTTAAATCAAATCATAGCGGAAGTTGATGTGCTGACAAAGGAAGAACTCTATGGTGATTTATACTATGCAATTAAGCAATTAGATAAAACCGAACAGGAAATTGTTGACTTGTATTATTGGGAAGGATACAAGTTAAAAGAAATTGCGGCGATTTTGAATTTACGTTATGATGCGGTCAGGCAAAGACATAAAAGAATTATAAAAAAGTTAAAAAAATTTTTTTCATCTGTCACTTTTACGGACTCTTTATGCAACTATATTATGAAAAACGATATTTGAGGAGTTTGTTTATGAAAAAAATATTTTTTTTAGCGGCAATTTTGACGATCATAATCTGTATGGGAGCCGCATTTACAATAGGCGGTATTGCTTATGCGGAGGAACTTGATAACGACGAATGCGATTTAGTATTTTGGGAAAATATAAGCGAGTTATATGAAGGAAACGAGGAATTTCTGACGGTTACGGTTACAAAAGAGCCTATTTTTGATATTAACCTTAATTTGCTTGGATTTATATACGATTTCAACTGTAACGGAGAACAAGGATATGCGATAATTATAAGCATAGACGGACAGTTCGTTGCGACAGAATTCTTTTTTTACACGGAAAACCCGTATAAAGTTATACCCGAAGCGGCTCAAAGAATCTACGTTTCAACTTTAATATATATTTATTTTTACGATAACAATTATTATTTTGCGGATAACGGGATTTTAATCGATGACGAAACATTAACAGCATTAAGTATAGTCGCTTATTGCGCCGATGATACGATTTACGGAAGTTTATCCGAATATGTTTATTATTCTGAAAGAACGGAAGTAAAACATGAATTGGCAAAGCGTCATCCCGGGTTATATGAAGTGGGCGGATTATCAAATGCGTGTGCGGCGATTGCAGGGGGGAATTTAATTCAGTATTGGGACAGATATAAGACAAATCTTATCGGCGATTATTCACCGGGAACAACAGTCGGCAGTTTATATCTGTATAAAGAAAGCAGTTCGGCTACGGATAATATGATTACGCAGTTATATTCCGATATGGGAAGCTCGCAATCGGGAACTACAGTTGCGCAGTTTAAGAACGGAATAAGCACTTTTTGCACGAGAAAAGGTTACACGGCAACGTTTAGTTCCTGCATGAGCGGCAGCACTTTTAATTATACGGCGGCTAAACAAAAGTTAAATGCGGGGGAACCTTTGGCATTATTTCTATATACTTATACCGTAAGCGACTTTTACACCGAAGAAAACAGTGATTACTTAACTTATAAAATCGGAAGCGGAGCGCATGTAATGGCAGGTTTCGGATATAAAGAGGTAACTTATGCTTTAACAAGCGGAGGAACGAGACAAGACAAATACATAGCGGTGGCTTCAGGTTTCTTTCTTAGGAAAAGAGGCTATTTTAATATAAATTATAATACGCAGATCGATGACGCGTACGCATTATCGATATCATAAAAGGTGGTATAATGAATAAGAAATTAAAAAAATACGCAGCAAGGCAGACGAAGAATTTGGCTAAGACCGAATCTTTGATAACGTTAAAAGAAAAACAAAAAGAAATGAGATCGGTTACATGGAATAAAAGGAAATTTATTCCTTTGATTGTCGGCACGGTATTTTCCGTTATCACGATAGCGGTTGTTTTACTTTGCGTATTTTTTATAGGGTCCGAAGACGAAACAAACGATACGGCTCCAAGAGTGTATTTAGAGGAAAACTTATCCTCGCAAAATATAACAGTCGAAGCATTGAACGAAGAGTTACAATATTTTACTTTTGTCAATGGTAATTATAGTATAAACAGATTCGAAGACGAGGATTACGGAGAAACTCTTTTTTATTCGGTAAATTTTGTCGACGAAGACGGGCTGAATCAGATGGATTTTGTGGTTGCAGTTAATCCGAATTATAATATTGAATTTGAGCATAAAGAGTATATAAAAAGAGATACCGTTATCGGATACGCAATCGAATACGTTGAAACATATTCAGAAGACGAAGGACTCTATTTTTTTACTGTAAAAGGGGAAATAAATATTGAAGAAGAAACAGTTTATATAACGGCTGAAATTATTAGTTTCGATGAAGATAGTCATTTCATCGAACAGTTGAACAGAATAATAGAAAAAAAATAAAAATATATAAATTATAAAAAGAATGAATTGAAAGAAGTGTTTTACGGACACTTCTTTTTTGTCGCTTATGGAAAAACGAAAATTTTTTTATAAATTTAAAAGACGTTGTCACTTTTTACCGTGTAAATTGTAACTAATATATAAAAGGATATTCAAAAATAATAATCGATATTTATAAGTCGCGGATAAAAGTATAAAGGTCTAAAAATCAGGAGAAAAATGAAAAGTATAGCAAAGAAAATAACGAGTATTGTGCTTGTGTTCGTGCTGATATTATTATCGACGGCGGTTTTGTACGGGTGCGTCGATGAAGACAATAATTTTGAAACCGAGTATTTCAGATATCATATTGTCCAGGCTAAAGATTATGATGCGATTTTTATAGACGGTTTGACAGAAAAGGGTACGAAACTGAAAAATATTGTAATTCCTTTAGAAATAGACGGAAAACCTGTCAAAGCGTATAACGGGAGTGCAATAGCGCCCAACGTAAGGAAAATAATCGTGACATATAACTGTGCAACCATTAATTCATTCGGAGGAATAGTACCCGGTTCTTTGTTCGTTAACGGATTTCCCCCGAACTTAAAAGTTCTATACGTTTCCTGCGAATATCGTCGCGGAATGATGATGGAACCCGATTTCTATATAGCGACCGAGGCTTTAGAAAGTTATCAAGAGAACATACCCAATCCTACGGTTTATACCTTTGCCAATATGCAATATATGTACAACTACGACGAGGCACCGAATAAAGGAGTTTTTTTCATAGACGATCTGGACATCGGTGAGGCGTTGGAGGTCATACCCGAAACACCCAAAAGAGAGGGATATACTTTCGTCGGGTGGTATGCGGAAGCGGAATGCGTCAACGGTATCAGTCTTGACGGATACGTCAAAAACGATGAAGAGATAGTGTATCTCTATGCAGGGTGGAGAGAAAACACAATATGAGAGCAAGGAGAAAAGAAATGAAAAGTAAATCAAAGGAAATAACGAGTATTGTGCTTGTGTTCGTGCTGATAGTGTTATCGACGGCGGTTTTGTACGGTTGCGTCGATGAAGACAATGATTTTGAAACCGAGTATTTCAGGTGTCGAACCGTTCCTTTTAACGGTGGAGAAGTTGTTCTTATTCAAGGTTTGACAGAAAAGGGAGCAAAATTAAAAAATATTGTAATTCCTTTAGAAATAGACGGAAAACCCGTTAAAACATGTAACGGAAGTGCAACAGCACCTAACTTGAGGAAAATAATCGTTTCATATAATGTTACAACCATTAATGCATTTTTTGGTGGGTTAGTACCCGGCTCTTTATTCGTTAACGGATTTCTCCCGAACTTAAAAGTATTATACGTTTCCTGCGAATATCGTCGCGGAATGATAATGGAACCCGATTTCTATATAGCGACCGAGGCGTTGGAAAGTTATCAAGAGAACATACCCAATCCTACGGTTTATACCTTTGCCAATATGCAATATATGTACAACTACGCCGAAGCGCCGAATAAAGGAGTGTTTTTCATAGACGATCTGGACGTCGGGGAGACGTTGGAGGTCATACCCGAAACACCCAAAAGGGAGGGATATACTTTCGTAGGGTGGTATGCGGAAGCGGAATGCGTCAACGGCATCAGTCTTGACGGATACGTCAAAGACGACGAAGAAATCGTGTATCTCTATGCAGGGTGGAGAGAAAACACAATATGAGAGCAAGGAGAAAAGAAATGAAAAGTCAATCAAAGAAAATAACGAGTATTCTGCTTGTGTTCGTGCTGATAGTGTTATCGACGGCGGTTTTGTACGGTTGTGGCGATAAAGACAATAATTTTGAAAGCGAGTATTTCAGATATCATATCTATTACGGCAAAGATTATGAAGTAGTTTTCATAGACGGTTTGACAGAAAAGGGTACGAAATTGAAAAATATTGTAATTCCTTTAGAAATAGACGGGATACCGGTTACAAAATATACAGGAATTGCAACAGCGCCCAACGTGAGGAAAATAATCGTTTCATATAATATGACAAGAATAAATTCATTCGGTGGAATAGCACCCGGTTCCATGTTTGTCAACGATTGGCCTGATGATTTAAAAGTTTTGTATGTTTCCTGCGAATATCGTCGCGGAATGATCATGGAACCCGATTTCTATATAGCGACCGAGGCGCTGGAAAGTTATCAAGAGAACATTCCCAATCCTACGGTTTATACCTTTGCCAATATGCAATATATGTATAACTACGACGAGGCGCCGAATAAAGGAGTGTTTTTCATAGACGATCTGGACGTCGGGGAGACGTTGGAGGTCATACCCGAAACGCCCAAAAGAGAGGGATATACTTTCGTCGGGTGGTATGCGGAAGCGGAATGCGTCAACGGTATCAGTCTTGACGGATACGTCAAAGACGACGAAGAGATCGTGTATCTCTATGCAGGGTGGAGAGAAAACAAATAAGGAGTATAAATATGAAAACGAAAAGAAACAAAAGTTTAGCAGTTATGATCGCGGTTTTTCTGATTTTATTTGCGGTAATGACGATTATCGGCATACCGACTCAGCCGAATGCGGCAAAAGCGGATATCGACATATCCGCCTTTACGGGAACAGATCCGAATTTGACGCTGTCGCAAAAATCATCGGTAATCGCTTATCCGTCGATATCCGCAAAAGTCCCGATGTTGACGGTATTAGTCCCGGATATCAACGAAAACGCATCGGTGTGGAGTAACAATTATTTTAAGGGCGGTTTTTCTTACAACGCCGAGTATCTGCCCGAACAAATGGCTTCGACACATAGCAACGTTCAGCTGTATTCGGCTTTTTTCGAAAATTCCGATTTGTACATAAAACTTCTTCAAAATGAAGATTTCGTTTTAGAAAAAGACGAAATTAAAAGTTCCGAAGGAGTATTTTCGAACTTTTCCGACAACGGTGTGGAGCATATAGTTATACTAATAAATTTTTCGAAAAAAAAGGGTAATTTCGCTTTGGCTTATGCCGAATTAAACAAACTTATCACACTGGTTCTGTATGACTTGAAAAAATCCACAGCGCTTAATGCCTCCGTTAACATTATCGGACACGGCAGAGGGGGATTGCTGGGGATTAAATATGCCAACGACCACCCTACCGCTGTTAACGCACTCTATAATATAGGAACGCCCCATAACGGAGCGGACACTCTAAAGCTCTTTCAAATGCTGAAACAATACGGAGCTAATTTGCAAAAACCGGAAGAGATATTGGGCGGAAGCAATATCTATGAGTTTGCGGACGGGAACTCGTCGTTACTTTCGCAATTAAAGTCCGCTTGGAATAACGTGACCGTCGTTCAAAATCCCGATATCAAAGCCTATTCTTTCGCGGGTGCAATTGACAGGAGTCATTTTGCCGAAATAAGCAGGTTTGCGAGTATTGCCGAAGGGATAGAAACGGAAATGGATATGGACGATTATTTGGTACTTTTGTTTAAATCAAAAAGAGAATTGACAGAAAAATATCTCGGAGAAAATGAGTATAAACTCTTATCAAGGCTCTACACAATATCGAAAGACAGCGACGGAGTCGATTATCACAAGCCTGTCGTCGAGTTATTGGAAGACGTTGAATTTTTAGGCAAATTAGTCAATAACTATTTTTATCTTATTTTAAAGCACTTAGATTCAAATATAGTAAAGGAGTGGATCGAGAATGAGTCTGACGGGAACGAGGTTACAAAATTTGGTGTAAGTTCATTTATTATATTTGGATTAAACACGCTTAAATCTTGTTACGATACATATAAAGATATGTATCCCACAGGTCAGACCTTCGGAGAAAGTTTGGATTCCATTCTGAATTCAAATATTATCTTAACCATTAATAAACAAGCGGCGAAAACAGTATATTCTGTCCTCTCGAAATTTTTTTCCGACGACGAACTGTTTGAAAATACGGCAAACAGGACGGTAGGATATTTCTTAAGCAAAACCGGCAAAGTCGATAAATTTTTAGAAGATTTAACCAATGCTAAAAACGATATCGTCAAGGTGGGGAAATTCGCCGATACCGTTGCGAAGGTGATGGCTTGTTTACCGACGGCTCTCGCCGTTACGGCTGTAGAAGTAACGGGGTTGGTAATCGCTACCTATCCGTCGGTTTTCGTCCCCGGGTTGATCGGCGCAGGTATGGCAACGGCGGCTATTTTCGACCAGGTCAATAATCAGGCTATTTCTCAATTCTTGGACGACGTAAAATTGAGGGATTATACGGAATTCAATAATGACGGAGCTAATCTGTTTTTTACTGACGAAATCCTTTTTATGAGCGACTTTTTGGTAGGTTACGATTCACAAATCGCACAAGGATATGAAAAATTTGAACATACGGGGAAGATTTTTTCCGATAAAGAAATTAAATTGAACAAAAGTTCTCTCGGCAACATACCTTTCCCCGTTGCGCATTATCTGCAAACGATGGACGTAGATTTTATAAATAAGATCATGGAAACAATAGAGATCAATAATCCGAACATGCTCGATTATAACTTTATTTTAGACGATCTGAATAAAACCGCTACCATAACCGGGGTCAGGAATTTGAATTTGTCCGATAACGGCGCTTTGGTATTGCCGGACGAAATCTTGAATTACACGGTAGTCAAGATAGGGGAAGGTGCTTTTAAGGAAAAGTCGATAAGTAGCGTCGTTCTGCCGAGCGGATTGGAAGAAATAGGCGCCGAAGCTTTCTTAGGTTGCGGAAGTTTAACAGCCGTTTCTTTACCCTCTACTTTGATCAAAATAGGGGAAAGAGCGTTTCTCGAATGCGCTCTCAGTACCGTAGGGATCGGAGAAAATGTTTCTGAAATAGGAGAACTGGCTTTCGGAAAAAATTCGGTTGCCTTTACGGTCGATAGCGGAAACGCTTATTTTATGTCTTCAGAGGGGAGTTTATATGATAAGCTTCAAAAAGTATTGATAAAGTACGGCGGAACGGGAAGCAGTTTAACTTTACCTTCGTCTGTCGAGGAAATTGCCGATTTTGCGTTTTACGGCAACAATTTGTTTACGACTATAAGTTTGCCGGGCGTAAAGAAAATAGGCAAGTATGCTTTTTATCAAAGCGGACTGAGCACGGTCAACTATTCTTCTGCCGTAGAAAGCGTAGGAGAGTGCGCTTTTGAAGGGACATCGTGGCTTAACGCAAATTGTGTGAACGGTTTCTTTATATTGAACAACCGTTTGGTAAGATACAAAGACGTGGAGGGGGTTACGGACATAACCGTACCTTCGAACGTAACACGTATCTTTTCGAAAGCTTTTAAGGGGAGCACAGTGCACAGTATCCGTTTTCCCGCAGGATTGCAATATATAGAAGGAAGAATTTTAGAAGATTGCGTAAGTATCGAAAGGGTGGAGTTCCGAGGACAGATTACTCCTACGGTCGAAGGATTGTTGACCGACGGAACAGGCAATATGGCGTTAAAAATATATGTTCCTTATTCATATCGTAATCTTTATGAAGAAAATTTGTCTTATCTGAAAGCATATAACGGACCTTTTTATAATATCTGTAATGTGCGCTATTACGACATTACCGATCCCGATTATTACGTCACACAAGAGTTTATAGACGAAGATCTGCCTCTCACAATAAACGTCGCGTCTCCGAGATCCGATCTCACTTTTGCAGGTTGGAGCGATAATTCAAACTCTTTTAGCGGAAAAACAACTATTCTTAGCGCCGAACAGGATATAAATTTATACGCATTTTATAAGTATCCGGTTACATTCGTGCTTGATAACGGTGAAGCCGATGTTACTCAAAGCGTCATTTACCACGATTATTTTTCTTTTCCGACCCCTGTAAAAGAAGGATATTATCTGAGCGGTTGGAATAATCTCACCAATGAAGGATCATACCTTGCGTCAACCACATCATGGCAATTAAACAACGATCTCACGGCTACAAGCGGTTGGACGATTAAAGCGGAATGGGCACCCAACAGATATGAATTAAAAGTGGAAGAAAACGGCGGTTGGTGGATTTATTTGGATAACGATTCGCTTCCCGCATTATCCGGCAGTGTTCAGTGGATCAGATACGGAGATCAAATAAACAAGTCTTTGTTGATCCAGGAGTTCAAATCGCACGGATTAGGATTTCGCACCGGTTACACCTTGGTAGGTTTTTCTTTTACGGATCCCTCTGCAGGTAGCGGCGGTATAGATGGACCGTCAAACGGAGCGACGACAGGCGAACATACGAGTTTTACCGTTCCGTATATGGGTGAAGACGGGAATACCGTCACGGTTACGGGGGAATTCGATAATGCAGATAATTTACCCGGTCCGTCGAATGCCCCGCTTTCTTCGGATGCGGATTCTTATTATCTTTATGCCTTGTATGAGCCGGAGACATATTATATCAAATTATATTTGAATAATCAGCTACAAAACGCTATTTCAGGCACCTATACCTATGGAGATTTGCTCCCCGAACTCGGATACATCGCCGATCTTCACTGTGATTTCGTGAAATGGAGCACCCAATCGTTAGATTCTTTGGCGCCGTCTGCAGCTACTCCCGACGGTCCGTACGATTCTTCGACTATTTACGATTTTACGCCGGGACAAGATCTCGAATTGTTCTCGTCAAACGCTCTTATCTTATATGCGTTGCTAAGAAGACGGTGCGAAGTTAAATTCAAAAACTTTGACGGAAGCGTTTTGAAAACCGAATATGTGCTTTACGGCGGTAACGCCACTCCCCCTGCGGTATCCAGATTGGGTTATAAATTCGATGGTTGGGATTGTAGTTATTCTAACGTAAATTCGGAAAATTTGGTTTGCACGGCACAATTCAGTCGTTCATCTTATATAATTTCAAATAATTATTCAGGTACAATGACTTTTTCGGATTATGCCGTTTATGTAGATTGCAGTAATCCGATAAAAGGTGCCCTATACAAAATCGCCTCCAGCGTAAATGTTATAACGTTCGAAGATCATTCAAATACTACGGGTTTAGCGTTGTTTGCGAATAATTTTCAGCGGATAGAGGTGTTAAGCAGAAACACTCCTATAACAATTATTTTAATAAATTATTACAGTATAGCTACAAATACAACTAACGGAATTATTGGGAATTATGCAACAATCAACCTGTATTGTAAAGGAACAAACGTAATTACCGGAGGGGTATTGTCTACGAATGGTCCGATATTAGATTATTCTTCTGCCGGAATTTACACTAATACACTCAATATTACAGGTGAAAGCGGAGCAAGTCTAACCGTATGGGGCGGGATAGGAAATACAGGAACAGGCGGTATCGGCTATTCTAATACAGCCGCAGATAACAACATCGGTGCGAACGGAGGTGACGGTGCTAACGGATATGACGGCGGGTATGGAATTGTTTGTGTAAACCTTCATATCAGCAATATAAATGTAACAATAACCGGCGGCACAGGCGGTTTCGGCGGGGCCGGTGGAAAGGGTCAACAAGCAGGAAAGATTACGACTGTTCCAACCTACGGAGTTGTGGGAACAACCGGTAAAAAAGGCGGAGACGGCGGTAACGGAGGTAACGGCGGCAACGGGAAAGGCGCAGTATTATTGTATGGCGGAACCTTTAAGGTGGATTCTACGGCGACAGTAACTTTAACCGGCGGAAATGGTGGAATAGGAGGTAACGGCGGAGACGGCGGCAAAGGCGGTACAGGAGGGAAAGGCGGACCGGGGAAATTCGGTAAGGCCGCAGCAAAAGGCGGTACCGGCGGTAACGGCGGAGACGGCGGTAACGGGGGTAACGGCGGAATCGGAGGTTTAGCCGTAGTTAATGTATTCGGAACTTTGGATTTTGCAACCGGAAGCGTAACGCAAAATGACGGTAGTTCGGCTCGCGGCGGCACAGGCGGTAACGGCGGTGCCGGCGGTAACGGCGGAGAAGGCGGAACAAAATGGCCTACGGGAAATCTCGCGTCCACAGGGAATACGGGTAATTCAGGAGCGGCGGGAACGAATGGAGCTTCCGGAAATTAAAGAATAATGTAAAGCTTTATAAACTACAATAAGCATATATAACCAAAGGTTATACGTTTGCGGTAGCCTAACTGTAGCGTATTGCAATAAGATGAATGTCACTTGAATATAAATTTACATAAAATACCGCCGGTGTTTACTTTTGCAACACGATACCATAATCCCGCAAGATGACCTATTTTAAAACTTAATAGTATGCCGATAAGCCAAGTTATAATTAAGACTGAAAGCCGAGGAAATATTTTCTCGGCTTTTATACCAAAAAGTTCATTCGGAGCCTTATATAATCCGTTTTTTATTAGTGCGAGAAAAGACCCCAATTCTATGGATAGTTATTATTTACGGTGAATATAAATTATGATATAATTTTAATATGATTGAATTATACAATGTTTCAAAAACTTATAGAAATAGTAAAAATATTAAATTAAAAGTTTTCGGCGGAGTGAATTTCAATTTTCCGTCGAAAGGAATGTTTTTTATAACGGGAAAAAGCGGTTGCGGTAAAACAACTCTCCTCAATATCCTCGGAGGACTTGATAAACCCTCGGACGGAGACATTGTCGTAAACGGAAAAAAATATTCCGCTTTTTCCGAAAAGGAAAAGAACGAGTATCGCACAAACACAGTAGGTTTCGTGTTCCAGGATTATAATCTTATAGGGAATATGACGGTAAAGGATAATTTGAAAACTGCAGCTGAGATGCAGGGTAAGGACATAGGCGAAGAAGAAATCGTTTCGGCATTGTCTGAAATGGGTGTGTCCGATTATGTATTTCATTATCCATACGAACTCAGCGGCGGTCAGCAACAGAGAGTCGCCATAGCCAGAGCTTTATTGCGAAAATCGAACATTATACTCGCCGACGAACCTGCGGGGAACCTCGATTCGGTTACTGCGGAAGAGATTTTTACGATATTGAAAAAGCTTTCGGAAGACAGGCTGGTAATCGTCGTTTCACACGATTATGCCAATGCTGAAAAATTTGCCGATTGCATTTTGAGATTAGCGGACGGTTATTTGATGACGGAAAGACAATTAGAAAAGTCTATTGAGGATAATTCTTCGTTCAAAACAAAACAAAAAATGCGGACTTAAAATAAAACACAGGTTATTGTTTGCGTTGAAGAACTTGAAAAGAAAACTGTCACATATCTTTATGGACACTATTATACGCTATCAACATGAATATTCCTTACCGTTGATAAAAACGCTTGACATTTTAATAGAAATATGATATTGGTATTTATGTAACATATATGAGAGGAATAGAATGAATTTTGATTTGGAACTTTTCAACAGGACGTACCGAGGGACAAGATGGTTCTCGGACGAGAGCAAATATTTTACGGAATTTTTGAAAGATATTCAAAATGCGGAACTCATGTCCCATTTGAGATTCTGCAACGATTTTCTTCAAATACCGCCGATTTTCGCCTATGTGCGATTTCGCCGCGATCTGTACACGGGCGTACTTGAAAAGAAAGAAAAACTTGCTCTCGGCGCGTGTTTCGGATTTTTGTTTCAATACGGCGAATATGCCGCGCTTTACGGTCCAAACAGCGCTCACAGCGTTTGGGTGGGAGATAAAGTGACGGGGATAAAAAATGCAAGCTATTTCACAAGGAGGGATTGAGATCATGAAAGATGCGCTTGAACACGTTTACCAAGATCGCCTCAACACTATTGCCGAGGCGGTCAAAACCAACTACTCGGGCGCAAACTCTTTGTCCAACCTGCCCAAAGAGCAAGTATACAAACACGTCGGCCGCTATTCCTGTGCAGGCAGTGACTGCGCCAATGCCGACGAAGCATTCCGCATCGACATAAGTCAAACTGCTGCCTATTGTGTCAAAAACGGCATTTGGCAAGAATATCTCGCAAGGACGCTGTTCAAATATGACGTCGATTATTTTGAAGATATTCCCGTCATAAACAGGAGCAAAGACATTTTCAGACAACATCGCAGCGACTTTGACGAAGAGGACGGCAAATCAACGCGTGAAGAGAGACTGTGCAGATATTTATGCTCGCAACAAAAAACGGTCTTCCCCTCGATCACGCTGTGCGACTATCAAGTCCCCATAAAAAGCACAAGCAAAGATACCGGGTGCGGCAAGATCGACTTGGTCGGCGTAAGTGATGACGGCGAGGAAATGGTCATTCTCGAATACAAAAAACCCAAGAGCCACGAACCGCTTTTGCGTGCCGTCACCGAGATCGTCACATATTACCGGCAAATCGACGGAAAGAACGGCGCAAAGACCTATTTGGAACACTTCAACAAGACGTTCGGCTTGAATTGTACCAAGGTACGGCTTGTCGTTGTGGTGCCTAGGGACATGTACCGGACGGCGCATCGCTATGCTTTCGACCTGATTGCCAAGTACGATATCCTCTGTTATGCATGGGATGAAAAATATCCGCCGTTCCGATCCAGTCAAACCTGCATCGAACGCAACCGCAAAACGTCGGAAGACAATATGCAATTCGTCTACGATCATTCCGACGATATTGTTGCACGCATCAAAAACGACTGAATGTCGTTTTTTATCGACTTACGATATGAATATGCTTTATTGTAGGAGGTATGTATGATATATTTTGACTTGGAAAGTCATCTTGGTACGCTCTATAAAATTGAGGCAATTACTTGGGAAAACGGCAAACCGAAAGACAAATTTTTCGCAGTTACCAACGCCGATATGCCCGATGCCGTGAGACGCATTACGGGTATCACGCACGAGCAATCTCTTACCGGCACGGATGAACGGGAAGCGGTATTTGCGTTTTGGAATTTTCTGCAACGCAATCAAGCCGTTGCGGCGCAAAAGATTGTTGTGAACGGAAAGGAGTATCACAAGATTTCCTGTATCGGCTACGGCGTCTCTCGGGAACTTCAAAAAATTTTCCTGCGATTCGGGATTCGCATCGTTTTCAACAACGAAGAGCGCGGCGACCTGTATGAATATGCAAAAACATATTGCAATCATCTGCCGCTGAAAAGTTTTCGGCAGACCGTGGTGAACCGCTATTGTTCGATTCAAGAAACCGAGTTAAATTCGCTTCCTCTTTTGCATACCGCTCTTGTACGGGAAGCGAAAAGACCAATCACGGAAGAGGAATGCGAACAACTTGTGAGTCGGCTGACAAACCTTTCGGCAAAGGACGAAGATTTACTGCGCTCCTGCGAACGGATCGCTTTTGATTTGTTCCGTATTCTCACGGCAAGCAACAGGCAATTTACCGATACGCTATCGTGTTTGTTTGAGAAAACGAAAATGCGGCCACGTGCCGAAGATGATTGGCGCAGGATCGTTGCAAATATCGAAACAAGAGTTAAGAGATCCGACAGCGCTCAAATGATGCAACGGTTTGAAAATTCCCTCCCCGAACAGATACGAGCGATTTACCCGCTTGAATTGTCCTATAAAATTTTAGACGGCGAAGGAAGGATCGGGGCAAATCTGATTGAAATCTGCTATCGTAAAACAAAATTGCTCGTTGAATGCGGTTTAGAACTCGAACCCACGGAATCAGGCAAGGCAATACGCGAAAAAGTTCTGAACTCTCGGTATGACGCTTGTCTGGTTTCGCATTGCCATGCCGACCATGCGGGACTGATCGATAAAATCGAAAAGAAGACGAAGGTTTATATAGGACCTACCGCAAAGCGTATCCTGCAAATTACCGAAAAACCGAAATACGATAATGTGCTGACGGTCAACGGAAAAATGAACATCGGCGGGATAACCGTTACGCCGTATTTGTGCGACCATTCTGCAATGGACAGTTATATGCTTCATTTTTCTGCAGAAGGAAAAAGTATTTTATACACAGGGGACTTCCGCGGGCACGGCAGAAAGAATTACTCCGCGCTTCTGTCTCGTCTTCCGCAAGTTGACATTCTCATTTGCGAGCGAACCAATCCTGGCGGCGTAAAAGCTTGGCGCGAAACGAAGTTGCAGGAAAAGTTCGAAGAATTGATGCGAGGAAACCGTGATATTTATGTATTGACCGGCACGATGAATGTAGACCGCATTGTAACGATTTATAAGGCAAGCCGTAAAACACGGCGACTTATACTGGTAGACAGCACTCAAGCACTGAGTCTCAATAAAATCGGCGGCAGCATACCGCACCCGCGTTCACATAAAGAAATAAAAGTCGTGCGTCCCTCCGCTACGCAGAAATTTTCAGGTATGCAACCATATACGATGCTGGTTCGGAGTTCCATGGCCAATGCGCTTGACAAATTGCTGGAAACACGCCCCGATGCGACGTTGATATATTCCATGTGGAGCGGCTACCGCGAAAAAGAGGATATAAAACAATTGCTCGAAATATTCGAACGGCGGAATTGTCCGGTTTACACCTTGCATACGTCCGGACATGCGGACAGCGACGCAATTCAAAAACTCATCGACACGGTTAAGCCGAAAGAGATAAAATACGTGCACGGAGAGGGATAGGATGATAATCAAAACAGGAATCTTTTGGTTTGTCCGCGGCGAAATGATCGCGGACAGGTATGAGTATACATTGGAAGAGAAAAAACAAAGCGATTTTATCGGCTATCCGCATTCACATTTTGATATGTGGGATAAATTGAGCAATAATCGGTTTCCATATGCGGATTTTGCGTCATACCCGCGCGGCAGGCTGTTATTCGACGTGAAGAACGGACAATATCTTTTATACCTTGATCGCTGTATTACGGACGAAGAGACAAGAAAGCTGATAAAATTCTATGACCTTGAAAAAGATCGGTATATACTTTCCCGCGACGAACATTACAGTTGCGATAAGTGTTGCCGAATCTCATAACTTGATAAAACGGGAGGGAACCATATGGCTATCATACAAACGACGTTTGATGAAATCAAGGCATATATTCAAACGAATCCGCACGTATCCGACGAGTCGAGAAACGAAGCGTTGCAAGTATTAACGAAACTTGCATGCAAAGAGGTTGTCGACAATACTGCTTTCCATAGCGTCGTCGGCTTCGATCCACACGACAAATCGATATTTTGGGATATGACGAAAGGAAATTTGCTTGCAGTCAACAAAGTGGGGAAAGCAATAGATTCTTTAGGCTGCACTATGATTTTGGTCAGCCTTATTTTAAGATTTTCTAAAAAACAGGTGCAGTATTATCTGTTCACATACGACGCGCCGCCGTCGTATCTGCGTGAAAACGAACATTGTAACGGCAGCGTAAGTGTGATATATGATAAAAACTATATCCGGTACGTCGAGTTGTTTGCGCAGATTTTTGATGAACTGAAATATCGCAAAACACTTTCGGAAGAAGAACTTGCGCGTTTACCTTTTTTAGTGATCGTGTTCGGTAATTTTACGCGACGTATTTTAGAGGCGGACGAACGGTTTTCCGAGTTCTATTCAATGCTGTTGCAAGAAGGGAAATCTTTACGCATTGCATGTATGATAGCCACGACGCGCTTTGAAAACGAACCTTTTTATCATCGCTACCCAAATGCGTTCACCTGTTGTTTGGTAGGCGACGTGTTTCCTGCCACAGCAAGCGAATTGTTACTCTCTGTGCCAGATCAGATCGGCAATGAAAATCCGTCGACTAAAAAAATGGTTTTTCAGGATAACAAAACACAGACGCTTGTTCAAACACATCACTTTGCATTGGGTGTTGCATTAGACTGTCCGATATTAAATGGGAAATGGTTCAAAAGCTAAACTATAAAACGTGTGGCTGATAGATACATCCCATAATTTTAGAAAGATACGACATGCGGCATTTTATGCTAAAAAGTACCATTTGGCACCGTGACGTATGCTTGGCATAGACAAGTGCCGGAAGACTTGCTTTCCTAAGAACAGGAAGAAAGTATAACAATAATGAGCATCCCTATTGGGAGCAGGCAACGATTAGACCGATATTGAGAAATATTGCCTATATCGGGCATTTGGCGCAACAAAAAACTTCTGCTATTTCGTATAAAAACCATAGGCTGATAAGAAAAGACAGAAGCGACTGGGTAATCGTGCATAATACGCACGAGCCTATAATCTCTCAGGAATTGTGGGATAGAGTCCAGGACAGAATGTCATCACAATCGCATGGCAGAAAAATGCACACCGGGATCACACATCCTCTCTCAGGCTTTTTATACTGTGCGGATTGCGGAGCAAAACTTAAAATGGGATATGTGTGGGATAAAAGCATAAATGATTACAGATACAACTTTAATTGCGGAAGGCACGTCCGTTACGGAAAGGCATACTGCTTCTCCCACCATATCACCTCAAACACTTTGGAAAAAATTGTACTGGATGATATCAGAGAAATGGCGAAAAGGATAGTTCTTGACGAAGATTCTGTAAGAGAAGAGTTTGTTCGACATAATGCTGAATTGAAAGACCAAAGTATAAAGGCTATCAAAAAAGAATTACAGACAAAGCGAAAACGTACGGAAGAGTTATCCCGCTTGATTCAGGTTGCCTATGAAGACAGGGTGAAAAGCAAAATGCCTGAAGATATTTGTTTAAGCCTCATACAAAAATATTCCGATGAGCAAAAATTGCTTGAATCGGAAATAAAAGCGGCAGAGAAGAAGTTGCAGGAAACAGAAACCGCACGTCAGAACGCAGATGATTTCATCCGAAGTATAAAGAAATATTTCGATGCGCCGGTACTTACCCGAGAAATGTGTTATGAGCTTATAGAAAAAGTCGTAGTCGGCGGACTTCCAAAAATAACAGGCAAAGAACGTGAAATACATATTGTCTACAAGGTAGATATATCATCAGTTTTACGTTACAAGTTCAATAAATAAAAACAAGCGTATGGGTTTACATCAACTCATACGCTTTTATATGGCCCTCTAATAGAGTGTCCATAAAATAAAACGGCAACCGTTGATTTTAACTATAGCCGTTATTTTGTGCGCCGCGGCTATAGTTTTCGGAGTGTTTTCACAAGCCGTATACGAGTTCAAAATTTACGAAAAAGTTCCTGTTTCAATGGAGAAAAACGGAATCGATTTATGTGCGGTAAAATATTCGGAAAAAGGTTACAGCGATTACGATGCCGAAGATTTTTCTTATTTTGACGGAGAAACGCTTAATGCGATTAAAGAATTAAATGCCGATAACGAATTATATTCTTTCGCAAATATCGGATCTCGGTTTTTTCTTATAAAAGGTAAAAGGGATATAGAAACTCTCGGATTTCAACTTGCCGATTACTCCGAAGAACTTACTGACGACGGAGTTTATATTACCGACACTTTGGCACAAGAAAGATTTCTAAACAATTACTATAAATAGCTTTATTTAACTTAAGGAATAAAGGATGATAATCGGAATTGATTTGAAAAAGCTTTCCGAGTCGGTGTAAGACAAAAGCCCTCCGACGCGGAAAAATTTGTAAAAGAGCAATGTTTTTATTTTTATGACAAATTGTTATATTGGGATAAAAATATCGATTCGGTAAGTTTGCCCCGGGCATAATTTTTGCAAAAAAGATGGGGAAAAGTTTTGAAAGTTCTCCGAAAGAGTTTTGAAGCAGTCGCTTAAGAAGGTAGCTTGACGGTGTTGGCGACGTTGGTGAGGTGGTCGGCTATCCTTTCGCAGTCGCTGGCAAGGCTTAAGTAAAGCGCGCCGGCTTCGGGCGTGCAGACGCCTTTGTGCAGGCGGGAAATGTGATTGTTGCCCATAAGAATTTTCATTTCGTCGGCGTTTTGTTCGTGCGTGTAAAGCTCGGGAATGAGCGATGCGTCGCTTTCTTCGTAAATTCTGACTGTCAGGTCGAACATCGTTTCTAAAGTTGTTCTCAGAGTTTCTATTTCCGCAAGACTTTCCGCCGAGAAAGTCAGTTTGTATTCCTTCAGCCGTTCGGCGTATTCGGAAATGTTTTCGGCGTAGTCTCCGATCCTTTCGATGTCGCTTACGGTGTGGAAAGCTTCGGCGACGAAACGTTTGTCCGAAGACGCGAGTTCCACGTCGGACAGTTTTATCAAAAACGACGTTATTTCTCGGTTAAGGTCGTTGATTTCCTTTTCGCGTTCGGTTATTTTCTTGCTTTCGGCAAAATACTGGGAAGTCGCTTCGTCCAGAGCCGCTTCGAAATTTTCCTTGGCAAGACTAAGCATTGCGAGAATTTCTTTTTTAAGGTTGGCTACCGCAAGAGGAGGCGCGGAAAGTATCTGTTCGTTGAGGTATTTCAATACCGAAGTTTTGCCGGAGGATTTCTTTTCGGGAACGATGAGTACCGTCAGTTTTACCAGAAGTTTCATAAAAGGTAAAAGTATTATTACCGTAGCAACGTTGAAAAGAGTGTGAAGCATCGCTATCTGTACCTGCGGCGTGTCGAACCAACGCATAAGCAGGCGGTCGTAATGGGCAAAAAGATCGGTCAACATAAAAATTATCACGCCGAACACATTGAAAAGCAGGTGAACCACTGCGGTACGACGGGCGTTGGTGCCGGTGCCGATTGCGCTCAAAAGAGCGGTTATACAGGTGCCTATATTGCTGCCTACAACTATATACATAGCTTGCGGGAAGGTAAGAACCCCCGCCGCACTCATAGTTATCACCAGTCCGCTCATAGCCGAAGAACTTTGAATGATAGCCGTAACGGCAGTACCCAAAATAAGTAAAAGAAGAGGATTGGTTACCTTTCCGAAAACTCCGACTACCGAGGGATTTTCGCCGAAAGCGCTCATTCCGTCTCCCATCACCGACAACCCTACGAAAATCATACCCAGTCCGCAGATTATGGTGCCGATTTTCTTGGCGAGGTCGTTTTTCTTGATGAAAAGTATCATAAACGCCCCGATACCTGCACAGGAAGCGAAAATTGCGGTCAGGTCGAAAGAGGCTATTCCGCCGTAACCCCACGCCACCAGCTGTGCGGTCACGGTAGTTCCGATATTGGTACCGAATATAACCGCCGTAGCTTGGTAGAGGGTCATTAAGTTCGCGTTAACGAAACCGACGAGCATTACGGTAACCGCCGACGAGCTTTGAATCACCGCAGTGGTTCCGAGCCCGATACCGATACCGAGGAAAGGATTGTTGTCGATTTTGGAAAACATATTTTTGATGCTGTTCCCCGAAACAGACTCCAGACTGTCTCCCATAAGTTTCATTCCGAATATGAATACCCCGAGACCGCTCAGAGCGGCGAGCAGGGTGTAAATAATTTCCGTTGCCGTCATATCCTAATTATCCTTTTCGGCTTCCGCGCCGATTTGTAACGAATTTTTCCGAAAGGAGAAAACTCTCCTTCCGATTTTAATTATATCCCAACGAAGAAAGATAATAAAGCGAATAAAGAAGATTGTAAAAAGGGGAAAAAAAGGAGGACGGCTGTCCTCCTCTTGTGAATTACGGTTTCGGAACAATTTATTCCACGTCCTGCAAAGCGTCGTAACCTTCCTCTCCGGTACGGATTTTGACGACGTTCTCCACGTTGTAAACGAAGATTTTTCCGTCTCCTATGTGTCCTGTATAGAGAGCTTTCTTGGCGGCGGCGATAACTTCCGATACGGGGATTTTGCTCACCACTATGTCCATTTGCATTTTCGGAAGCAAATCTATTTCTCTCTTTACGCCACGATAATATTCGGGTTTTCCTCTTTGCATTCCGCAGCCGAGGACGTTGGAAACAGTCATACCCGTTATGCCGATTTCCTTCATTGCGTTTTTGAGCGATTCGAAACGTTCTTGTTTGAAAAGTATCTCCACCTTGCTCATTTTGACGCCGTCGGTAGCGACGGGAGCGGTCTTGAGAGTAACGGGAACGGCTTCGTCTTCGCTGACTGCGGTCGTTTCGGCAGGGAGAGACTTGACGGGCATAAAGTCCGCATACGCTCCGCCGGCAAGTCCGTGTTCGGGAATATCCAGTCCGGAGAGTTCTTCTGCGGCGCTGACCCTTAGTCCCACGGTCTTTTTCAGGACGAAGAAAAGTATGGTCATGGTGACGGCTACCCAGGCGACGGTAACGACTACGCCGAGAAGCTGCACGCCGAAAAATTTACCTCTGGAGATTTCCATTGCGGCAAGGGATTCGTTGTTGACGAGCAGACCTCCCAGTATGGTCCCGAGAGAGCCGCTTATGCCGTGAACGCCGATTGCGCCTACCGGATCGTCGATTTTGAGTACCTTATCTATGAATTCTATGCCGAAGAGCATTGCTATGCCTGCGACAAAGCCTATGACGGCGGCAGCCCAGGGATCGATGATGTCGCAGGAAGCCGTGACGGCTACGAGACCTGCAAGAGAACCGTTCAACGTCATGGAGACGTCGGGCTTTTTATATTTTATCCAAGAAAGAATCATTACGGTGACGGTGGCGACTGCGGCGGAGAGGTTGGTGTTGAAGAATACCTTGCCTGCGACTGCGGCGTTTCCGTTGGTCATGGAGACGGTGGAACCGCCGTTGAAGCCGAACCAGCAGAACCAAAGTATGAATACGCCGAGGGCGCCGAGAGGGATACTGTGTCCGGGAATGGCACGGGATTTGCCGTTGACGTATTTACCTATTCTGGGTCCGACGAAAATCGCGCCTACGCAAGCCGCTACGCCGCCTACGAGGTGAACCGCCGTGGAACCGGCAAAGTCGTGGAAACCGAGGTCGGCAAGCCATCCTCCGCCCCATATCCAATGTCCGGAGATGGGATAAATAAGAAGGCTTATTATCGCGCTGTAAATACAGTAACTGCTGAACTTGGTTCTTTCTGCCATGGCGCCGGAAACTATGGTCGCCGAAGTGGCGCAGAAGACGGTCTGGAAGATAAAGTAAGCGAAAAAGTCCACTCCTTCGGGCAGGATAGCCGAATAATCTCCGGTGGTGAAGAAGTCTATTCCGCCGAACACGGCGCTTTGGGTGCCGAACATAATACCGAAACCTACCAGCCAGTAAAGGGGAGTCCCGATAGAGAAGTCCATCAGGTTTTTCATAATGATGTTGCCTGCGTTTTTGGCACGGGTGAAGCCCGTTTCCACCATAGCGAAACCTGCTTGCATAAAGAATACGAGGGCTGCTCCTATCAATACCCACATAGTGTTAATATCCGAAAAAAGTTCTAAAACGTTGTTGATTTCCATAATATACTCCTTAATAAAAAAGCGTTTTGAGTTTGTCGTTCACTTTCAGGAAACGGGATTACGCTGTCGGAAGACTTCCGACGAATTTGCGTAATTCACGGTAAAGGGATAAGGGGAAAGATTTTCTTTACGCATAGCGGGCCTCCTTTTTTTTCGATAATAAAAACGGCAAAGACGGAGCGGAACAATCCGCGACGCCTTTGCCGCAAAATCCGGATACTCGGACGACTATGAAAAAAAGAATCCGTTATATTAAAGAAAAAACGCCGCAGATTGCTGCGACGTCTTTGCCGTTTATGTGACTGATTATATGCCGCAAAAAAAGGCTTGTCAAGTTTTTGAAAGCAGTTTTCGGGAATCGGCGAAAAAATTTTTTCAAAGGATATTCCTATATAAAATCGAACGGAGGACTTTTCAGAAAAGGAATTTTCCTTTATAATATATTAAGGATAAAATGGCGGGAGTTCCCGCAATGAAAGGAGATATATGAAAGAACTGAAAAGACTTGCGATAATTGCCCACGACAACAAGAAAGCCGAAATGGTTTCCTGGGCGATGCGGAACAAATCCGCTCTATCGAAATTCTCGCTGTGCGGTACGGGCACCACTTCCAAACTGGTGGCAGAAGCCACGGGACTGGAGGTACACGGATACCTTTCGGGTCCGTTGGGGGGAGACCAGCAGATAGGTGCGAAAATCGCAGAAGGGGAGATAGACGGAGTTATTTTCTTCTGGGATCCGTTGCAGGCGCAGCCGCACGACCCCGACGTGAAAGCTCTTCTGAGAATCGCCGTCGTGTACGATATTCCCATAGCAACCAACAAAGCTACCGCCGATTACGTGATCAGTTCCCGTCTTATAAAAGAATAAAATTCAAGGATCGCCGTATCGATTTTTCGTAGGAAAAAAGGTAAGCCGTTTTGTAAGCGTTTTTTCGTGAAACGGAAAAATAAGGGTAAATATTTTTTTTGAAAAATTCAAAATTAAACGAAATTTTGCTTGCATAATGTTTGCGTTTATGGTAAATTATTTTGTAACCGCATAAGAAGGGTTTTAAGTGCTTTTCCGGCCACCCGAAGTTAGCGAGTCTTCTAAAAGGAGGTTATGTTTTTATGTACGCTGTAATTTGCACCGGCGGAAAGCAGTACAAAGTAGAGGACGGACAGGTTTTGAGAGTGGAAAGTCTCGCCGCCGAAGTAGGCGAAACCGTTAAGTTCGAAGTGATGATGATTTCCAAAGACGGAGCCGTCACGGTAGGAACCCCCGTTATCGAAAACGCTTACGCCGAAGCTCAGGTCGTAAAACACGCCAAAGGCGCGAAAATCGACATTTTTAAGTACAAAGCCAAGAAAAACGAGCGTAAACGTCAAGGACACCGTCAGCCCTACACCGAAGTAAAAATCGTTTCCATAGTTGGCTGACAATGATTAAGGCGACCCTAAAACGCAGGGAAGGCAGAATTTCCGAGGTATGCGTCAAAGGCCACGCTTTTTACCGTGAACCGGGCGAAGACATAGTTTGTTCGGCGGTAAGCGCGGTGGTGCAGACGGCGTTGCTGGGACTTATAAAGTTCTGCGGAGAAGACAGAGTCGCTTACAAGACAAAGGATGGATATCTCGCCTTTACCGTGCCTGTTTCCGACGACGTAGCGGAAAATTACAGGACGGAAGCCATCGTGGAAACGATGACCGAAGGGTTAAGAGATATCGAGAAAGGCTATAAGGCTTTTGTAAAAGTGGAGGAAATCTGATATGTTTATGAATCTTCAATTGTTCGCCCATAAGAAAGGTATGGGCAGCACCAGGAACGGACGTGACAGCGAAGCCAAACGTCTCGGACCCAAGAAAAGCGACGGACAGGCTTGTCTGGCAGGAAACATTCTGGTCAGACAGAGAGGTACCAAGTTCCACGCCGGTCACAACGTCGGCATAGGCAAGGACGACACCTTGTTTGCCAAAATCGACGGAGTGGTAAGGTTCGAAGAAGCCGGCACCCGCAACAAACGTTATAAACAAGTCAGCGTTTACGCGGCTGACTAATACTTTTCCGTGGATTACCGTATCGACGGAAACAACCTCATTATCGAAGACCTGTCCGAGTTCAATATAGCGCATATACTTGACTGTGGGCAGGTTTTTAGATACCGAAAAGAGGGGGATTGTTATACTCTTTTTGCAAAAAATTGCAAATGCCTATTGCGTAAAGACGATAATCGTGTTATAATCAATACCGAGCAGAGGGATTTCTTCGAAGAGTATTTCGACTTAAAGACCGATTACGCCGCTATAAAGAAAGCGTTGAGCGAAAGTTTCCCCGAGCTTCTGAAAAAGGCGGTTTCTTTCGGAAACGGGATAAGGATACTCAAGCAGGATCCGTTCGAGATGATAATTTCCTTTATAATCAGCGCGAACAACAATATCCCGAGAATAAAGAAAATCATCGAAAAAATCTGTTGCGGACTGGGTGAAGAAAAAGACGGATATTACGCTTTTCCGACGGTTTCGCAACTGGCGAAAGCAGACGTAAATTTTTTCCGCGAATGCGGAGCCGGATACAGGGCGGAATACCTGGTCGAAGCGGCGAAAACTCTTGCCGATTTCGATTACGAAGCGGTCCGTAAAGCCGATACCGTCCTGGCGAGAAAGAAACTGTTGGCGATAAAAGGCGTAGGTCCTAAGGTAGCGGATTGCATATTGCTGTTCGGGTTTGGGAGGACGGACGTGTTTCCGGTGGATACCTGGAGCAGGAAGATATATGCCGCATTGTCGCTCGAAGAGGAAAGATCCGCCCGTAAAATGGCGGTCAGACTGGAGGAAATGTTCGGCGGACTTGCCGGATATGCCCAACAATACCTGTTCTATTACTTCAGGGAAAATAAAATAAATACAGTCATATAATTACTAATGGAGGGATATGATGAAAAAACCTAAAATAGCGTTACTGATAGACCTTGCCAGTCTCAGAATTTCCTGCGAAGGATTCAAGAAACTCGCTGCGGAAATCGAACGTGAATACGATATAGTGAGCGTCAAGTTCTATAGCTACGTGGCTAAACGTAACCGCGATTTCAACGAATACATCGCAGCCAAAGGTTACGACGCCGTAACTCCCATCGCTTCGAGAAGAAGAAACAAACTCGATACCCGTCAGGTTATCGACGGAACGCTTATTGCAACCAATTCCACTGTGGACGCCGTCGGTATGGCGGTAGGCGAAGGCGATATCCTTCCCATAGTCAGTTTCCTTAAAATGAAGGGAAAAGACGTCCTCGATATCAATATCGACGAGTCGATTTATACCCCCGAATTCAGCGGATTTATCAAAGTGGATATGTCCTATCTGCGTGAAGGCTATGCCGCTCCTACCATCAAAAAAGCCAAAAAGGCTCCCAAGAAAGTGGCTCCCGCACCCGCTCCCGCACCGGAACCCGTCAAGGCGGAGAACAGATATGTTTCCGACGTCAAGAAGGTGCTCAGCGGCGAAAGTATTCTCGCAAGATACAAAAAATAAGTTTTTATTCACCTTTATCGACAAAACAGTTAAAAGCCGACTTATGTCGGCTTTTTTGTTACAAC
>CALVNL010000002.1 GCA_944349655.1 uncultured Clostridia bacterium | reverse complement strand
GACAGCGACGTTTGGAGCGAAAACGAAGATATGAAACGTCTTTTGGCAAGCTGCGTTCTTTGTATGAAACATTCACCCAACGGTAATTTGCTTCCCATTCCCGTATATACCGACGAAAACGGAGTGACTACCCGTTTGGAAGTGGACAGTTTCGGCGTAGCTCTCGATCAGTCCAAACTTACTTACGTCATCGACGACGAAACCGGCAGGGCGACTCCTTTCCCCGATTACGAAATTATTCTTTGCAACCAGGTTCTCGGTTACGCTTACAAATACGAAAACAATACTAAATGGATCAAAAACAAACTCGGTATGAGCGAGTCGGAAATAGAGGACGCCATTGCCGGGAATTCCGAAGAAGTAACCGGTATCAAGAAACTTTTCCAGATACTTTCATTGAGTCAGAAGGGCAGTACGACCGACGCTTTGAGTAAGAAAGTGGAAAAATCCAGAGAAGAATGGCTCACTCCCGACGGCGTGACCATTCAGACTTCGGATATAGGATTTATTGCAGAGAAGGGCGCGACGATGCTTTTGCTTACGCTGTTTGCGTCGAGCTGCACCATTATCGCAATGTTCTTGAGCAGTAAGATTGCCGCTTATTTCAGTAAGATACTGCGTTCGATGGTATTCCATAAAGTAGAAGGTTATTCGCTGGTGGAATTCGATAAATTTTCCACGGCGAGCCTCGTTACGCGTTCCACAAACGACATCAACCAGATACAAAACGTATTCCTTATTATATTAAGGACTACGCTCAGCGCTCCGGTAACGATAATCGGCGGTTTCATATTCAGCTTCCGAGCTAACGTTTCGATGACTATGGTGCTTGTTTACATATTGCCCATTCTGTTCATCGCTTCCGCCGTTGCGGCAATTCTCGTTCAGCCTCTGTTTAAGGTAATTCAGCGTAAAGTTGACCAGCTTACACTCATAATGCGTGAAGGCATAACGGGTATAAGGGTAGTAAGAGCGTTCAATAAACAACAACAGGAAAAGAGTCGTTTCGACAAAGTCAATATCAGTACCTCCAGAACGGCGGTGGTTCTGCAAAGATATTGCGCGGTACTGGTACCGCTCATCAATATCTGTCTTAACTGCGCTTCGGTCGGTATTTTCTGGCGTGCGGCAAAACAGGTCGCAACCAATTCCATTTCCGACGTAGGAAGTATGCTGGAAGTCAGCCAGTACATAACGCAGATAGCTATGTCGATGGTATTTGTTGCGAGTGCGGTGGTTATTTTCCCGAGAGCGAGCGCGTCTGCAGAACGTATAATTCAGGTAGTGGATACCGAAGTTGCGGTAGTAGATAAAGATGGAGCGGAAGATCACAGCGACAATTCCGGAACCATCGAATTCCGTAACGTCAATTTCAAATACAGTCCCGAAGCCGAAAAGAACATTCTCGAAAACATTTCCTTCCGTTGCGAGAAGGGTAAGGTTACGGCAATAGTCGGCGGAACGGGCAGCGGAAAGAGTACTATTATCAATCTTATTCCGAGATTTTACGACGTTACGGGCGGACAGGTTATCGTAGACGGACAAGACGTCAGCACTTATCCGCAAGCCGAACTCAGAAAGAAGATAGGGTTTGTGCCGCAGAGAAGTATTTTGTTCAGCGGAACCATAGCCGACAACCTCCGTTACGGTAAGGAAGACGCAACGGAAGAAGATATGTGGGAAGCGTTGAAAATTGCGCAGAGCGATACTTTCGTAAGGGAAAAGGAAGGCGCTTTGGAATATACCGTCGAACAGGGCGGTCAGAACTTCAGCGGCGGTCAGAAACAGCGTCTGAGCATCGCAAGGGCGGTCATCAGAAAACCCGAAATTTACATATTCGACGACAGCTTCAGCGCGCTTGACTTCAAGACCGATTCGAGGTTAAGAAAAGCGCTTGCCGAAGTTACGCAGGAAAGCATAGTCATTATCGTGGCGCAGAGAATAGGTACGATAATGGACGCAGACGAAATTATCGTAATGGATGACGGCAGAATGGTAGGTAAAGGCAAACACGCCGATCTTATCAGAAATTGTCAGCTTTATCGCGATATCGCATTGAGCCAGATGAGCGAGGAGGAACTCGGATTATGAACAACAACGAAGAAATCGTAAAGGTTGAGAAAGAACAAGTTTCTTCCGTAGGCAAAATGGATATGTCCGGAGCTTTCGGAGCAAGTTCCATTAACGTGGAAAAGGTCGAAGGTGCGGAAAACTTCGGGAAGACGGTAATTCGCCTTATAAAATATATGAAACCCGAGCTTATAGCTCTTATCGCAATGATACTTATTGCGGCGGTGGGCGCATGGTTTGCGGTGTGGGTGCCTGATATTCTGAAGAAAGTCACTAACCACCTCGTGGAAAGCATACAGTACTTCAAGGACGTGGATTTAGGTTACGTCGGAGAAATCTGTCTTACCGCAGGAGCTTTGTACTGTCTTAACGCATTCTTTACTTTTGCCAGCGGACTTATTGCGGCGAGTATGGCGCAGTCCGTCGTCAGGCGTATGCGTTTCGACCTTAAATGCAAACTGGACAGAGTGCCGCTCAAGTATTACGACGGAACCACTACGGGAGAAATTCTTTCCCGTCTGACTAACGACGTCGAACTCGTAGCGGTTACTTTGCAGGATACCGTCAACCAGATTATTATCGTGGTAATGACCGTATGCGGCGTTTTGTTTATGATGTTCCGTCTGGACTGGCTTCTGAGCGTAATTACTCTTTGCAGCGTGCCTATTCTGATGGTAACCAGTTCTTTGATAATCAAAAAGAGCCAAAAAGAATTTGCCAATCAACAGGAACTCATCGGCATACTGAACGGACATATCGAAGAAATGTACGCAGGTCACAGGGTTATACTTCTTTACAATCACGCCGAAGAAAGTATAGAAGACTTCGAAAAAACAAATAAACTTTTACTGAAAGCCACCCGTAAAGCGCAATTTTTGGCAGGTATAATTTTGCCGGTCATTAAGTTTATCAACAACGTTTGTTACGTGGCTATCTGCGTTATCGGCGGACTCCGTGCAGGTGTCGGTATTATAAGCATAGGCGATATTCAGGCTTGTATTCAGTATACGAGGCAGTTTGCTCAGCCTATCGAAAACATCAGTAACATAGCAAGTACCATTCAGTCTTCCATAGCCAGTGCGGAGCGTGTGTTCAAAATGCTGGACTTGGAAGAAATGACTCCCGACGGCGAACGTATGGACGTGAGCAACTTTACCGGAGAAGTGGACTTCAAACACGTTGCGTTCAGTTATTCCGAAGATAAGCCGCTCATAACCGACTTGAGTCTCCACGTAAACGCAGGCGAAAGCATAGCCATAGTCGGACCTACCGGCGCCGGTAAAACTACTCTCGTTAACCTTTTGATGCGTTTCTACGAACTCAACAAAGGTCAGATAACCATAGACGGAGTGGATATTCAGACTATGCACAGGGACGATCTGAGAAGCTTGTACGGAATGGTTCTGCAGGACACCTGGCTCTTTAAGGGAACGGTTGCCGACAATATAGCTTACGGTAACGCCAACGCTACCAGAGAAGAGGTCATCGCCGCCGCGAAGAAAGCTCACGCTCACGAATTTATCGAGAGTATGGAAAACGGCTACGATACGGTATTGAACGACGACGCAAGTAACATTTCGCAAGGACAGAAACAGCTTCTGACCATAGCGAGAGCCATACTTAAAGATCCTAAGATAATCATTCTCGACGAAGCGACGAGTTCGGTGGATACCAGGACCGAACAATATGTACAGAGCGCAATGCTCGCAATGATGGAAGGAAAGACCAGTTTCGTTATCGCGCACAGACTTTCCACCATAAAATCCGCAGCCGTTATTCTCGTAATGAACCACGGCGACGTCGTAGAGCAGGGCAATCACGAAACACTTATGGCAAAAGGCGGGTTCTATGCCAATCTTTATCAGTCCCAGTTCCAGGGCAGAATGGACGGAGAACCCGAGGAAGAAGGAGCCGGTGACGGATTTATTCAGACCTGATTTTTTGCTTGAATATCACTATGGGGACCGATATATGCAAGTATCGGTCCCTTTTTTTAAGTTCTTATTTTCCTCATTTTTCCTACCGTAAAATGTCGAAAAAGGCTCCGTATTCGTTTGCCTGAAGCGTTTTATTGTGATATAATTTAAGCATCAATTTCTTGTGAGGAAAGAACAATATGCCCACGTTTTTTACCGAAGTATTCGACGAACCGACTCCTGTCGCGCCTTTAGGACTTATCGTTATGGAAGGAGCCAGAGAGCTCGGAAAAAAGGTAGACAATTTTCTCGTAAACTGGTACAACAGGGATTTATCCAAGCACAACCGTAATTTCGTGAAGAAAGACACCTTTATTCTCGATTCGCATTGTCCGAGATTTACCACCGGCGACGGCAAAGGTATGATTAACGACAGCGTCAGAGGAAGAGATCTTTACATAATTACCGACGTAGGAAACTACAGTTGCAAATACAATATGTTCGGCAATATGAACTGTATGTCGCCCGACGACCATTATGCAGACCTCAAGCGTCTTATTTCCGCCTGCGGAGGTAAAGCCGAAAGAATAACCGTGGTTATGCCGATGCTTTACGGCGGCAGACAGCACAGGAGAAATTCCCGCGAGTCGTTGGACTGCGCACAGATGCTGCAGGAACTCTACGATATGGGCGTTAAGGAAGTCATAACTTTCGACGCTCACGACCCGAGAGTGCAAAACGCCGTACCGTTGATGGGCTTCGATAATTTCTTTGCCACATATCAAATACTTAAAGCTTTAAGACATAGATTTCCCGATCTGAAACTCGATAAAGATTCCTTTATGATCGTATCGCCCGACGAAGGGGCAATGAACCGTAACATCTATTATGCGTCGGTACTCGGCGTTGACCTCGGTATGTTCTATAAACGCCGTGATTATACCACCATTATCAACGGACGTAACCCCATAGTCAATCACGAGTATATCGGTTCCAGCGTGAAAGGAAAGAACGTTTTCGTGGCAGACGATATTATCGCTACGGGAGACTCTATGCTCAGACTTTGTCGTCATCTGAAGAGCGACGGAGCCAAAAACATATTCCTGAACGCTACTTTCGCTTTATTTACAGAGGGAAAGGAAAAATTCCAGACGGCTTACGAAGAAGGACTTTTCACGGCGGTACTCAGCACCAATTTAACTTACGTAAATCCCGAAGTCCAGGCCACGGAATGGTTCATCGAAGCCGATTTATCCAAATATGTTTCCTACATCATCGCTTATTGCAATCAGAATAAGTCGGTGGCTGATCTTCTTAGCAGTTCGGAAAGAATAAACGAGTTGCTTAAGCAGTAATTTTAATAAAATCGTAATCAAAACGGCGGAGCTTCGGTTCCGCCGTTTTCTTTTGGGGAAACAGGTTAGGAGAGGGGGATTATTGACAGGCAAAAAAGAAATATGTTAAAATATAAAGATAATAAAGAGGGAGTATAATGTCCGAAAGATTAAAGAAGTTAAAAGAAAATGCCGAAAAAGCGGGATTTGATAAGACGGAGGATTATGTGCTTCATTGCGAAATGAACGACGTGATCCGAAAGGTAAAATCTTCTCTTGACAGGGCTTTTATTCTCGAAGACGTAAGGCTGGTTCCAGTACTTTGCCCCACTGAAAACAAAAAGAAAAAATAATTAACGGACGCACGACATAAGATGAGTAAAAACGGTTTTATAAGATTTACGATAAACTTTTTCAAATTGGCGATAGTATTGTTTCTGATATTCGAATCGGTTTATACGGGTATCGCTATTTTTAATAAAAATATAGACAATAAATTTGTTTTACAGCAAAACAATTACGGTAAAAATCCGTTATGGCTGGAAGACGGCGACAGTAACGATATAGATTTGATTTACGATAAAATGGACGAAGTCGGAGAATTCGCTACGGTTTACGCTATTTATAAACGCGCCTGCGAAAAACTGATGCTTACCAAAGCCTACGGCGTAAGAGCTACGTCCACCATAGACGTACGTGCGGCGAATATCACCATTTCCGTTGCAAGCAACCGTACCGAGCAGTATCTCGTTGCCGGGGTGCCGGAGTATAACGCAAATCAGAAAGTTTATTCTTCTTATACCAACACCATTTACGTTACCGACGCCAACGACGATTTTCTTGCTTCGGTTCTTAAAGGAATGATACAGTTTGCCGACAGAGGATATTCCGACGGAGTAAACAGTTACAAGCAAAAAGGGAAACTGAGTGCTATGACGGAGGAAGGGGAAGTTATCGAATGGGCGACGGAATACGCACCCGAGGAACCTACTGCCGCGAGAACTTATAACGACGGGGAGTTCAAGGAAAAATGTAATTTCGTCATTACTCCCGAAACCATACTGGAAGACAGCGTGTCGGTGGAAAGAGTATTCGACGAACAATACGGAATGTATCTTTATACCGTCAAAATGTCTCTCGACTGTTCGAATAACGACGAAGGGAGCGCAACTTATTACGAAGCAAAAGCGATAGGCGACGTTCTCGGCGAAAATATGAAATCCTTGACATACAGTCAGATGGGCATAGAGATGACTCTTTATTCCAACGGATATATGATTACCTGGGACACCGTGCAGGAATGGACTCTTGTTTACGATATACTTATTTCCAAATTGTCGGGAACGGCTCTCAACAAAAAATACGAAGTTTTCAGTTATGACCCGAAAGAATGCGAAGTGGTCGATTTTACTAAATAGTATCCGATATAAATCTGAACAACCGCCCGATTGAGGGCGGTTTTTTTAATAAAAAAACAGTTACAATTCTTTTACCATATAAATTACGGACGGTAGTCGCAATTTTTTGCGAAATCCTTGTTTAAGATAGAATTTGACGGCTTTACGGTTGTTGCTTCCCACTCCGAGAAAAATCCCTTTAACGCCTTTTTCCCGTAAAGCATTAAGCGCTAATCCGAGCATTTCCGAACCGCTGCCTTTTCCCGTATATGGAGAAAGAATATCTATATGCAGGTGAGAAGGGAAGCGTTTAGCGATTTTTCCTTCGATAAAAAGAGAAATTTTTTTCAAAAGGTATTGTCTGAGGGAAAGTTTTTTCAGCGAAGAAAGGTATTCGTTAATAAAAATTTCACGGTATTCAGGGAAAGATTCCGAAGTAAGTATATATCCGCAAACCGTTTCGTCGTCGGTAAGGACGAAGGCGTTAAGCGGTTCTTTTTCGAGATAATAGTCGTTATATAACAAAAGCAAAATTTTGTCGGTTTTCGGAGAACGTTTTCCTCGAAAGGTTTCCAGACAAATTCTTTGACAGCTATCCTTGTCGTCGGCTTGATATTTACGTATTTTCATAGTATAATAATTTCCGAAAGCTTTTTTATAATAATAACGTAGTTTCGCTAATTATATTAGCACGGGAAAAGACTGTAAGTCAACGGAGGAGAAAATGAAGAAAACGGCGTTTATCTTACTTGTAGCAATTGTGCTGGCAAGTGTTTTGCTGGGCGCTTCTTCTCCTTTGGACGAGTATGTTTACAAGACGGTCTTGCCCGACACGCCTTTGTATGAGAATACTGATTTTTCTTCGGAAACGCTCATTTCAGTTCCGCATAATGCGGAAGTAGAAGTTATAGGCGAACCGTTTTTTGTGGGAGACGTGGAGTGGCAACAGGTCAGGTACACGGTCTATACCGGTTATATGCCGTCGGGCGCAATATTCAAATCCATAAAAAACGACGTTTATGACGTAATTATTGCAAAAGCCTCATCCACGAAAATGGGAGATAAAATACCGTTTTATTATACTCATAACATAAATACCGAACCTGCGGGTTATCTTTTCGACGGAGAGCAGCTCCGAATTATCGACGACGGAATAGATTACGGTGAGTTTTATATGACCGAATATGACGGTAATTATTATTTTGTATTAAAAGACAACGTAACCACGGGACTCAGTTACAATCAGCTTCTCGCGTTGATTATTTCCTGCAGTTTTGCAGGGGCAATAATAATAGCGGTGGTTATCGTTATAGTCTATCGTCGCCGTCGCAGAAAGATTTAACCGGCGAAAGCACATTTTATTTTTTCCGGACATATTCTGTTTCCGTATGAAAGCATTTTTTCGCAATACGGACAACGCTTCCGATATCCTCGCTTTACGGCGGGAAAGTTCCGATATTTTTGTAATAAACTATCATAAAACGCTATGTTTTAATCTTATTTCCGGGATACCGTCTGCAGTCAAGGCGGCGAGGGAAGTTTCTCTTTATACAAGGAGTCCGGTATTGCTTCACGGGAGACTGGATATAGAGGGAGACGCTTTTCTGTCCACTATGGTTATGAAAAAAGGTGAAATCATAGGGGTGGGAGACTGTATAACGAACGAAGGCTTTACCGCAGGGAACGCATTGAGAATGTACGAACTTTGCGGTAAGAAAATCGGCTTAGCGGTGGATTGCGACGTTTTCGAATCGGGTACGGACAACTTTTTTTACGCAGGTTGCGGAGCTGTTTTTCACAATACGCTTTCCCGCTTCGATAAAAGCTATTTCGCCTCATATAAAAGTCATATGCGACTTTCTAAAGGCAAGTACGTGGGACTGTTCGGCGATTGCGTCGTCGAGGCGGACAAGCGACTCAGAATTCTACCTGCAGACGGGGAAGCGGAAATTGCCGTCGGGGAGATCGGTCCGTTAAAAAGTTTTCTGAAAATTTCGCAGGAGTTTTGAATATGTAAAGGAAGCCTCAGGGCTTCTTTTTTGATTAAAAATACCATATTTTTCGTCTTTTCAAATAAAATTGATAAAAATTATTGCCCTAAAGGTAAAATGGTGGTATAATAAATAAAAAATCAAACAATAACCTTAATAAAGGAGTTTTTTATGAATAAGAAAACAATTTGCGACGTTGACGTTAAAGGTAAAAAATGTCTTGTAAGAGTTGATTTTAACGTTCCCATGAAAGACGGAAAAATCACCGACGAAAACCGTATTAACGGGGCTTTGCCGACCATTAAGTATCTTATGGAGCACGGAGCCAAAGTTATACTTTGTTCACACCTCGGCAGACCTTACTCGATTTTCAGCAAAGAAATAAAGAAGATCAAACCCGAAGACGAAGGAAAGAGCCGTGAAGAACTGACCGCTCTCACCGTGAAAAAATGTTCTCTTAAACCCGTAGCAGACCGTCTGAACGAAATTCTCGGCGGAAAGGTAACTTTTGCTACCGACGTTATCGGAGAAGACGCGAAAGCCAAAGTTGCCGCTTGCAAGGACGGAGAAGTGGTTTTGCTGGAAAATCTCCGTTTCCACTCCGAAGAAACCAAAAACGACGAAAATTTCTGCAAAGCGTTGGCTGAATTCTGCGACATATACGTAAACGACGCTTTCGGAACGGCGCACAGAGCTCACGCTTCCACCGCAGGAATAGCTCAGTACGGACTTTGCGAAGCCGCAGTTGCCGGATTCCTTATCGGCAAAGAACTCGACGTTATGGGCGGCGCTTTGGAAAATCCCGTTCGTCCTTTCGTGGCTATTCTCGGAGGAGCGAAAGTCAGCGACAAGATAGGCGTTATCAACAACCTTTTGGAAAAAGTCGATACGCTTGTAATAGGCGGAGCCATGGCTTATACTTTCTTCAAAGCTAAAGGATACGGAGTAGGCACCAGCCTTTGCGAACTCGACAAAGTGGACCTCGCTAAAGAATTACTGAAAAAAGCCGAAGATAAAAAAGTTAAGCTTCTGCTTCCCGTAGATACCAAGGTAGCGGCTGCTTTCCCCGATCCCATTGACGCACCTATCGAAGTAAGCGTGGTTGCGAGCAACGCCATTCCCGACGATATGATGGGACTCGACATCGGACCCGAAACTCAGAAACTTTACGCCGAAACGGTTAAGACAGCCAAGACCGTTATCTGGAACGGACCTATGGGCGTGTTCGAAAACCCCGTTCTCTGCGAAGGTACCGTAGCGGTAGCCAAAGCGTTGAGCGAAACCGAAGGAGCCACCACCATTATCGGAGGAGGAGACAGCGCCGCAGCCGTCAAGAAGCTTGGTTTTGCCGATAAAATGACCCATATATCCACCGGCGGCGGAGCAAGCCTGGAATTTTTGGAAGGCATCGAACTGCCCGGCGTAGCTTGTTTGGATAATAAATAATTATTTTAAGAAAATAATATAGAAAACACAATATAAGGAGAATACTGTAATGAAAAAACCTATTATTGCGGGAAATTGGAAAATGAACAAAACCAATGCCGAAACCAAAGAACTCATCAAAGAACTTATTCCGTTGGTTAAAGACGCTAAGTGCGAAGTTGTTTGTTGCGTACCTTTTACCGATATAGTAACCGCTCGCAAAGCCGCCCGCGGAAGCAATATTAAAATCGGAGCTCAGAACGTACACTGGGCGGAAAAAGGAGCTTTCACCGGAGAAATCAGTGCGGAAATGCTCAAGGAATTGAAAGTTTCCTACGTTATCACCGGACACAGCGAAAGACGTCAGTATTTCGGAGAAACCGACGAAACCGTCAATAAGAGAACCAAAGCCGCTCTTAACGCAGGATTGAAAGTTATCGTCTGCGTAGGAGAATTGCTGAGCGAAAGGGAAGCCGGCAAAACTGCCGAAGTCGTAACCAGACAGACCATCGGAGCTTTACAGGATATTTCCAAACAGGAACTCAAAAGAATCGTTATCGCTTACGAACCTGTATGGGCTATCGGAACCGGCAAGACCGCTACCGCTCAGGACGCCAACGATACCATTAAAATCATTCGTAAAGTTATCCGTAAACTTTACGGAAGAGCGAGCGCTTCCTCCATTCGTATTCAGTACGGCGGCAGCATGAACCCGAAGAACGCTTCCGAACTTATGGCTATGCCTCAGATCGACGGCGGACTTATCGGCGGAGCCAGCCTTAAAGCCGAAGATTTCGCAAAAGTTGTTAATTATTAAGAAAATTGACTGAAATATCGGAATAAAAATTTACGGTAACGCAAATTTCCGCCGGGACGGGAATTTGCGTTATTCGAAATGGAGAGATTATATGAAAAAGACATACGGTTTAATTATACTGGACGGATTCGGTATCAATCATTCCTCTTACGGCAACGCAATAGAAGCGGCAGGCGTAGAGAATTTCAACGCCCTTATCAAAAAATATCCGCACACCCAGCTGGGCGCTTCGGGTATGGACGTAGGACTTCCCGACGGTCAGATGGGAAACAGCGAAGTCGGACATCTCAATATGGGAGCGGGTCGCGTGGTTTATCAGGAGCTTACCAGAATTACCAAATCCATTAAAGACGGAGATTTCTTTACCAACGAAGTTTTGCTCAACGCAATGCACAGCGCTTTGAAAAACGGTAAAAAACTCCATACTTTCGGACTTTTGAGCGACGGAGGGGTACATTCCCATCTCGAACATCTTTTTGCCATAATCAAAATGGCGAAGAAAGAAGGTCTGGACGATATATACGTACATTGTTTCCTGGACGGAAGAGACGTGCCGCCCAAGAGCGGAGCGGATTTTATCCATACCCTGCAGGAATTTATGGACAAGGAGCAATTCGGAAAAATCGCTTCGATTTCGGGCAGATTTTACGCAATGGACAGGGATAATCGTTGGGAAAGGGTGGAAAAAGCCTATAACGCACTTACGCTGGGAGAAGGTGAAATCGTTACCGACGCCGAAGAAGCCGTCAGAAAAAGTTACGATGAGGGCGTTACCGACGAATTCGTCGTACCCAAAGTTGTGGTAAAAGACGGTAGTCCCGTTGCTTTGATAGAAAAAGGCGACAGCATAATTTTCTTTAATTTCCGTCCCGACAGAGCGAGAGAAATTTCCCGTGCGTTTATAATGGAAGACTTCGACGCTTTCCCCAGAAAAGCGGGATTTTTATCTCCGGTTTATGTAGGTATGACCCAGTACGACGCGTCCTTCGCCGGACACCTCGACACCGCTTTCAAACCTCAGACTTTGACCAATACGTTGGGCGAATATCTTGCCAAATGCGGATTAAGTCAGTTACGTATAGCGGAGACGGAGAAGTATGCGCACGTCACTTTCTTCTTTAACGGAGGGGTGGAAAAACCCAACGAAAACGAAACGAGAGTGCTTATTCCTTCCCCGAAGGTGGCAACATACGACTTAAAACCCGAGATGAGCGCCTACGAAGTGGCGGACAGAGCCGTCGAAGAGATTAAGAAAGGCGTTTACGACGTTATGATACTTAATTTCGCTAACTGCGATATGGTAGGTCATACCGGAGTATTCGACGCTGCGGTCAAGGCAGTCAAAGCCGTGGACGAATGTCTTAAAAAAGTTATCGACGCAATAGTCGCTACGGGCGGCGCGGCTATAGTTACCGCAGACCACGGGAATGCCGATAAGATGTATGAAGCGGACGGTTCGCCCTTTACCGCACATACCACCAATCCCGTTCCTCTTGTTCTGGTCAATGCCGGAGACGTGAAACTTCACGAAGGAACCCTTGCCGACATAGCTCCCACCTTGCTCAAAGTTATGGGACTCAGTCAGCCTGCCGAAATGACCGGTAAAGCGCTTTATTGATAAAAAAATTATTTTTATTCCGCCGCAATTATTCCTGCGGCGGAATAATGCGTTAATTCCTATACGTCGTTTTGTTGCGTGGAATTCCCGTTATGTCGGTTGCCTTTTTTACGAAGGTATGGTATCATAATGCGGTAAATCCTTAGGTTATCTCAGATATTTTGGAGGACAGGTATGAGAAAAAGGAAAAAGAAAGGGAACGAAGAAAAAGAATATAAATTCGAACTCGCTCCGCCCGAACCCGTTATTCTGGAAAACGGGGAAAGGAATTATTTTGCCGAATATTACAGGGCGTACCGCAATACTTATATCGACCAATATCTGAAAGCCTATCGTGAACTGAAAGATATCAACGCCGCAATTAAAAAAGTGGACGACGATCCCGATTCGTCGAAAAAATAAGAGACAAGCACCGAAAGGTGCTTTTTTCCAAAGGAGAAGCCGATGTCTATAATCGATAAATTGTTGATTAAAGTAAGTCGTTCGGGAAAACTGACCGACGGAAGGAAATATCTTTTTATAGGTCCGCATCCCGACGATATAGAAATAGGCGCAGGGGAGACGGTTTATAAACTAACGAAAAAGGGAAAAGAAGTCAAGTTTTTGATATGTACCGACGGAAGGTACGGTATTGACGACGAACTTTTAAGCGACGAGGAAAAAATCACCGTCCGTAAAAAAGAAAGTATGGCTTCCGCCACTTTACTCGGCGTTAAAGAAATCGAGTTCCTTCCGTTTTGCGACGGAGGAGACTACGATGTCGAAAACCTGTCAAAAGAAATTCAGAAAGTCATATCGGCATACAAACCCGATTACGTATTTGCACCCGACCCTTACGTTTCGAGCGAATTGCATACCGATCACGTCAAGGCGGGACTTGCTGCGGCGAGGGCTTTTTTAAGGAGCGGCGTGCCTGCGCAGATGCGTGAAAGCGGACTGGAGTTTTCTCCGGTAAAGGGAATAGCTTTTTATTTTACCTCCCGTCCCGACACTTACGTCAAAACCACCGGTTGCGGAGCTGCAAGACTTCAGAGCATCCTTTTGCATAAAAGTCAATTCCCTTGCAAAACGGAGGAAGAAAAAGCCTATTTTAAGGCATTGACTTTTTATCTGAATTTACGTGCTACACGTTTCGGTTGGAAAAGTTTCCGTTTTCGTGCCGAAGGTTTCCGTTATCTCAATCAGGTGCAAGCGCATTGTTTTCCCGAGTCGGGATTGTAAAATAATTCCTCTGAAAAATTATGAAAAATTTTTTTGAAAACGATTGACAGCGATTTTTAGGAGTGTTATTATGAAAATAATTTAATAAACCGTTGACGCAGAGTAGTAATTGCGGAATTGTTTTTCAGAGAGTTCGGGGTTGGTGCGACCGAACAAGCGAACCGTAACGAATGGACTGCCGAGGGCAAAGGCGAAATGGAAAGAGTAGTTTTTGACGTGACTCCCGCGTAAGAAGGAGAGAGTATGATAGTACTCGTTAAATAAGGTTGCGGAAACGCAACGAATTTGGGTGGCACCACGATTGTAAACAATTCGTCCCAAACTTGGGGCGATTTTTTATTTGGAAAAAAGGGAAAATTATGAAATAAAAGAAAGGAGAAAAGCAATTATGTCAGACAAAACCGTACCCACCAAGATCTATCTTACCGAAAACGAGATTCCCAGACAGTGGTACAACGTGCGTGCGGCAATGAAGGAAAAACACGACCCTTTCCTCAATCCCGCTACGTTGAAACCCTGCACCGCCGACGATCTTCGCGGAGTTTTCTGCGACGAGCTTATAGAACAGGAACTCAATCAGACCGACGAATACATCGATATTCCCGAAGGAATAGTGGAATTTTACAAGATGTTCCGTCCGTCGCCCATGGTAAGAGCCTACTGGTTGGAAAAGTTACTGGATACGCCTGCGCATATATATTACAAATTCGAAGGAAACAACACTTCGGGAAGTCATAAACTCAATTCCGCAGTGGCGCAAGTATATTATGCCAAACAGCAGGGACTTACCCATCTTACTACCGAAACGGGAGCGGGACAATGGGGGACGGCATTAAGTATGGCGTGCGCTTTTTACGGATTGGATCTTACCGTTTATATGGTTAAGGTCAGCAGCGAGCAGAAACCGCATCGTAAAGAAGTTATGCGTACTTACGGCGCCAACGTAGTGGCAAGCCCGTCCGACACCACCGAGGTAGGCAGAAAAATTTTAGCGGAATTTCCCACCACAGGCGGCAGTTTAGGTTGCGCCATAAGCGAAGCCATAGAGAAAGCGGTAAAGACCGAAAACTGTAAATACGTTCTGGGAAGTGTTCTCGATCACGTGGTTTTGCACCAGTCCATTATCGGATTGGAGAGCAAGGCGGCTTTGGAAAAATACGGCGTAACGCCCGATATAATAATCGGTTGCGCCGGCGGAGGAAGCAACTTAGGGGGTCTGATCAGCCCGTTTATGGGTGACAAACTCAAAGGTAAGAACGATATTCGTTTTATAGCCGTGGAACCTGCCAGCTGTCCTTCGATGACCAGAGGAAAGTACGTTTACGATTTCGGCGATACCGGAAAGACTACTCCTCTTATGAGAATGTACACTCTCGGTTGCGGCTTTATGCCTTCGGCTAACCACGCAGGCGGACTGCGCTATCACGGAATGAGCCCGATTGTTTCAAAGCTGTATCATGACGGATATATGGAAGCCGTATCCGTGGAACAGACTAAAGTTTTCGAAGCGGCGGAAAAATTCGCCCGTTGCGAAGGAATTTTACCTGCGCCCGAATCCGCTCACGCAATCAGCGTGGCTATCGACGAAGCGCTGAAATGTAAAGAGCGTAACGAGAAGAAGACCATTCTTTTCGGACTTACCGGAACAGGCTATTTCGATATGACCGCCTATAAAGCTTACAACGACGGTACGATGACGGATTATATCCCTACCGACGAAGATTTACAGAGAGGTTTTGCAAGTATACTCGACATTCCTCAAAATAAATAGTATAATTTGTAATTATATCTGTACTAAGGTAAACTAAAATGAAAGTTAAAGAAACGGTAAAAAACTTTTTCAGACTTACGACCAAGCAGATAGCGGGGATGGCGGTACTTTCCGCCCTCGCCGTGGTGCTTGCGTTGGTTTTACACGTGTCGATATTTCCGCAGGTAGCTTTTCTGGAATACGATATGGCGGATATACCGATTTTTCTCGGCACGTTTATGTACGGAACTTTTGCAGGAATTATAATGACTGTGGTAGTCAGCGTAATTCAGGGCGTAACGGTCAGTGCGGGAAGCGGTTTTATCGGAATACTGATGCACATTTTCGCTACGGGAATTTACGTTATAGTAGCCGGACTGATTTACGAAAAGCACAGGACTTTCAAAGGTGCCCTGGTTGCTATGGGCAGCGGAATAATCGCCTGGATCGTGGGAATGATACTCTGGAATATCATTTTGACTCCGATTTTTATGGGGGCTCCGAGAGCCGTCGTTATCGATTTACTCGGATACATAGTAGCGTTTAACCTCATCAAAGTCGGTGCAAATTCCGTGGCTACTTTTCTTTTTTACAAAAGGCTCAGTAAACTTTTCGATTACATTTTCCATACGGGAAAATATTCCTCCGGAAAAAAGAGCAAGGATAAAAACGTAGTAAACGACGAGAATAAGGACGTAACGGTAACCGAATCTACGACCGAAGTTTCTTTTTACGGGAAGGAAATCTCCTCCGAGGAGAAAGAAGGGCAGACGCCCGTGGAGGAAGTTTCCGACGAAACGGTAATAAAAAATGACGATAACGACGCATAGCGAAGCGGAAACCGCCGCACTCAGTTCACGTATTGCGGAAAAACTTTGCGGAGGCGAAGTAATATTGTTGAACGGACAATTGGGTGCGGGTAAAACGACGTTTACCAAAGGACTTGCAAAGGGACTGGGAATTGCCGAAACAGTTACCAGTCCCACTTTTACTATTATGAAAGAGTATAAGGGCAGGCTCAGATTATATCATTTCGATATGTATAGGATAGTTGACCCGTCTGAAACCGAGGAATTGGGGCTTGATGAACTTTTATACGATCCCGAAGGAGTTTGCGTCATCGAATGGAATAAGTTTCCTTCGCTCAAAAACACCATAACCGTGGATATAGAATACGTCGGGGAGAACGAAAGGAAATTTACCGTCAAGGGGGTGGAACTATGATACTTTTAGCTATCGATACTACGGCGGAGTCTATTATTCTTGCCCTGAAAAAAGACGATAAGGAAGATTTTTTCGTAAGTGAAAAAGGTGCGAAAAAGCACAACTCCGTACTTTTAAGACATATTGACGCACTTTTGGCAAAAAACGGCTTGACCATAAGAGACCTCGATTATTTCGGAGTAGTCGTAGGACCGGGGTCATTCACGGGTATAAGGGTGGGAGTAGCCACCGTCAACGCCTTTGCGTTTGCAACGGGTAAAAAAATAGTTGAAGCGACTTCTTTGGAAATTCCTTATTGCGGAAAAGAAGGGAAGACTATGGTTACTCTGGACTGCAAACACGCTAATTTTTATTGCGGAATATTCGAGGAAGGGAAAAGCGAATATCTTGCTTTAACGGAAGAAGAAGTCGCGTCTTACGATTGCCTTAAGATCAGAGCCGAGGAAGCGACCCCTTCGGACTTGCTGCGTTGTTGCGTGGAAAAAGTTAAAAAAGGAGAGTTCTGTACTCAAGCTAAACCTTTTTATCTCAAAAAGTCCTCTGCGGAAAGGGAAAAGGGGTTATGAGCTATATAGCGGATATTCTGAAAGAAGAATATATCGGTCAGATAGCCGAACTGGAAAAAGAGTATTTCGGAGGCGACGCCTGGAGCGAGAATCTTATCCGTGCGGAAATCGGACAGGAAAACAAACATTATACCGTAATTTGCGAGGACGGAAAAGTAGTCGCTTACGGCGGTTTTGCACAAGTACTCGACGAAGGTCATATTATGAACATAGCGGTAAGAAAAGAATACCGCAGACAAGGTTACGCTAAAGCCGTATTAAAAGATTTTTCCGAAAAAGCGAAAAAATACGGCGTAAAAAGATTTACTCTGGAAGTCAGAGAAAGTAATTTACCTGCGAGAAAACTTTACGAAGCGGCAGGTTTTGAATTTGTCGGAATTCGGAAAGGGTATTACTCCGACAAGGAAAACTGTTGCATTTATTGGAGTTCGCAGGAGGTCTTATTTTAATTTATCACAGGCAATTCGGACAAGGCAAAGACGTAATATTTTTGCACGGTTGGGGAGGGAGCAGCCTCTCTTTTTCGGGTGCGGCGCAATTCGTAGGCAAGTATTGCCGGGTAACGACGGTGGATTTTTACGGATTCGGGGAGACGCCGCATCCTGATTATCCTCTTACGGTGGAAGACTATGCCAAAGGCGTCGTGGATATAATAAACGCCTATCGTATGACGAAGGTAACGGTGGTGGGTCACTCTTTCGGGGGACGTGTGGCGTTACGTCTTGCGGCAAAATACGGTTATCTTCTCGACGGAGTGGTTATCTGCGACGGTGCAGGGCTTCGCCCGAGGAGAGGGATACGGTATTACTGTAAGGTTTTCAGACATAAACTATTAAAAAAACTGAATATTCCGCATAAAGCGGGAAGTTCTGATTATCGTGTGCTAAGCGGAGCGATGAAGCAGACGTTTATCAACGTAGTCAACGAGGATCAGACGGCGGAACTGGAAAAAATAACTTTGCCGGTTTTGCTTTTTTGGGGTGACAAAGACAAGGATACGCCCATATATATGGCTAAGAGAATGCACAGGCGTATCGAAGGCAGCGGTCTCGTGGTGATAAAAGGCGCGGGACATTACGCATACATAGAAGCTCACGGGATATTCCTGTCCGTTCTAAATCAATTTCTTTCGGGCGGTGGATATGAAGTGGATAATCGGACTGATTGCCGTGGCGCAGGTCGCCGTGACGCAATTAAGATTTCTTTGCCTGGCGCAAAACGCAAACTACAAAACCGAAATAAATAAAAGGTGGGTTGCTTTTTCTTTTCTTAATTTGCTTTTGGCAACTCCCTATGTCTGTTTCGGGGCGTTGTTATCGGATTCCGTGCTCGACGAAGCGATAGTTCTGCTTTACGAATGTATCGTGACCGCCGTTCTTATTCTGATTATAAAAAATTACCGTACCAAACTGAAATTTACAGATAGGGCGAAAGCATCCTTTTACGTTACGCTCGCATTGCCGTTAGCGTCTTTGGCGTCTTGCGTTGCGGTAATAAAGGGAAACGGATATCTTTACGGCGTTTTCGTAACGGTCGCAGTCAGTCCTTTATATACGTTTTTAGCTTTAAGCGTTACTAATCCGCATTTTGAAAAGAAAAATCGAATTTTTTTCCGCAAAGCAATGGAAAAACTGCGTGAAAGCCACGCGATAAAAATTATGATAACCGGAAGCTACGGCAAAACCGCCTGTAAAAATATCCTTGCGTCTATGTTGGAAAGGAAATATTCGGTTATAGCAACCGAAGGCAATTTCAACACGCCTATGGGGATAGCTTTTACGGTAGAGAAGATGAGCGGCAGGGAAGAAGTTTTTATAGCCGAAGCCGGCGCGAGAAGGAGAGGGGATATCAGGCTTCTTACAAAGGAAATACATCCCGATTACAGTATTACGACGGGAGTTTGTCCGCAACATCTGGCGACGTTCAAGTCTCTTCACAACGTGTTTTTGGAAAAAAGCGAATTGTCGAAAGGCACGAAAAAAATCTCCGTGTTCAACTGTAACGACAAGTACGCTCTTAAAATGTATCGGGAACATCGCGGCGGCAAAATAATGGTCTGTTGTAACAAGGAAGGCGACGTATATGCCGACAACGTACAGCTTACCAAAGACGGGAGTAGTTTCCGTATAGTGTATGAAAACGGAAGTATAGATATCCGAACAAAGCTTTTAGGAAAACACAACATTATAAATATAACATTATGCGCGGCTCTTGCGTTACAGATGGGGGTGAGCGCCGAAGATATAAAGACGGCAGTAGAGTCTCTTACCCCCGTTCCTCACAGACTGGAATATATTTACGCCAACGGCATACACATATTAGACGACAGCTACAATTCGAACTTAGTCGGAGTAAGGAGCGCGTTGGAGGTTCTCGACTTGTTTCCCGGCAGGAAAGTGGTTTTGTCGCAGGGAATAGTGGAAGGCGGCAGGTACAACGGAAAGCTGAATACCGAACTCGGACGGAATCTTTCCGCGCACGCCGACGCAGTCATTCTGTGCGGCAGAAACGCCAAAACCGTCGGAGCGGGATTGAGAGCGGGAGGATTTTCGGGAGAAATATACCGATATTCCGATTTGCGGAAAGCTCAGTCGGCATTCGGAAAAATTCTTCGAAAAGACGACGTCCTGTTCCTGCAGAACGATTTACCCGACGTGTATTAGGAGGTAAAGATTGAAGACGCTTGCGCTGGTTTTCGGTGGAGAGAGTTGCGAACACGATATTTCCGTCATAACGGCTTTGTCGGTATATAACGCGATAAAAAACCGTTTTCAGGTCTATCCCGTATATCTTAAAGAGGGACTTTTCTGGACGGGAGAGGCGTTGAAAGACGTTTCCTTCTATGCAAAATTCGATATAAAGAAATTAAAGGAAACCACTTTCAGACCCGGACTGATGGCAGTAAAAAAACGTTTCGGGTACGCTCATTATAAAATCGACTGCGTCTTGGTCTGCAATCACGGCGGCGTGGGCGAAAACGGAAGCTTAAGCGGATATTTCGAGACCGTAGGTATACCTTATACCTCTTCCGACCCTGTGGGGAGCGGCATTTGTATGGACAAAGTGCTTACAAAATATTTTCTGGAAAAATTCCGTTTTCCCGTAGTAAACTACAGGGTTTACCGTAAAGGGGGAAAAGTTTCGAAAGTGGAAGAATTGGGTTATCCCGTTATTCTGAAGCCCGCAAGACTCGGTTCCAGCGTAGGCATATCTTACGTCCGAAACCGTGAGGAACTGGAAAAAGGGTTGGCTTTTTCCACGCAATTCGACGAGAAGGTGCTGTGTGAGAGGGCTTTGGAAAATTTCGAAGAATATAACTGCGCCGTTTGTTCCACGAAAGACGGCGTGGTGATAAGCGAAGTGGAACATCCCGTGTTCAAGAGCGAATTTATGGATTTTTACGACAAATATGAAGGAAGCGACGGTTCACAGAGGGAAATTCCCGCAAAAATCGACGCAAAACTTCGGGAAAGAATCCGTCGTACCAGTAAAGAAATTTATCTTTTGCTGGAATTGAAAGGTCCGGTAAGAATAGATTATCTTTACGAAAACGGTAAACTCTACGTAAACGAAATAAATTCCGTACCCGGGTCGCTGGCCTGTTATCTTTTCAAGAGCGAGGGACTGGAGATAGCCGACGTAGCGGAAAACGCCGTTGAAAGCGCAATAGCGGAATTTGAAAGGAAACGCGGCTTGTTGTGTGATTTCGCCTCCGACGTGTTAAAGAACTACGCCGAAAAGGGAGCTAAAAAACTGCTTCCGCTTAAAAAATAAAAGCGGAAAACCTTATAAAAAGATTTTCCGCTACGGAAATCGGGAAGGGAACGGTCAGGACGCATTCTTGCGGAGCCGTTCTTTTTCTTTTTCAATGATTGCCGAGAGGTTTTCCAAAACCTTTTTACGGGAGGTCCACCAGTCTCTCGACCATACTCTTACGATACGCCACCCGCGGCTTTCCAGGAATTTAATTCTGTAAACGTCGCGTTCCAGTACGCTGTCACTGGAGCGGTAAGCCTGATAATCGCATTCAATCCCGAGGACGAAACGTCCGAATTCCTCGTCGTAAACGCCGAGAGAAAGTTTGTAATAGGTATTACCGAGGTTGGTGTAAACTTTATAACCCATTTCTTCCAGGCCTTCTTTAATCTGGTCTTCATAAGCTCCCGCAGGCATATCGGGCAGGGGATGAGAGTCGAAGGTAGAAAGTATTTTTCTGACCTCCTCCTGTTTGCCGGAACTTACCGCACGGACGTACTGGAGATATTTTTTGAGAAGTTTGGGTCCGTTGTTTTTGGTGGTTTCCACTTTGTCCAGTTCTTCGGGTTCGATGCTGGTGACGACGTATATTTTTTTCTTGGCGCGGGTTATCGCCACGTTAAGACGGTTTTCGCCGCCTTCCATCGAAAGCGAACCGAATTGCGCCACCACTCTGTCGAGGTCGTTTTTGGCGTAGCCTATGCTGAAAATTATGATATCGCGTTCGTCGCCCTGAACGTTTTCGAGGTTCTTGACGAAAATGGAACGGTTTTCGCCGTCTTCGATGCGGTTCTGTTCGTTGTAAAGCTGTCTGCGGAATACCGATACTTTATCGGCTTCGGCGTCGAGCATATCTTCGATATACTCTTTTTGTTCGTTGTTGAAAGTGACGATACCTATGCTTTCGTTGTATTCTCTTTCACGGAAAATGGAACGCACGAGTTTAACGACGGCAACGGCTTCTTCGTGGTTGTGACGATTTTGCCATATTCCTCTTACTTTTATACGTTCAATGGGCGGATGGGCTTTGTCTATGGTAATATTGGGTGCAATCTGAAGTTTGTTTTCGTAAAACGCCATATTGCTGAAGTCGATAAGTTCGGAAAAACTGCTCCTGTAGTGGTAAACGAGATTAACGGGAGTGTATTTTGCCGTAGCAAGATCCAGCAAGGATTCCACTTCCAGCGCCGCCTGCGTGGAGAGGTCCATATTCGCGTCGAAGCTGTCGTCTGCCTGATAACGTTTTACAAAGCCCGAGGAAGGACGAAGTTGTTTGCTGTCGCCGGCGACTACTATATTTTTGCCTCTGTAAATGGTGGGCAGAGCGTTTTCTATAAACATCTGACTGGCTTCGTCGAAAACCACCAGGTCGAACATACCTCTTTTCAAGGGGAAAATGGTGCTGACGGTCTGCGGAGAAAGGAGCCAGCAGGGGAAAAGACGGAATAAGAATTCGTCGAAATATTCCATCATTCTGCGGATAGGCCAAAGCGCGCGTTGTTTTTGTATCTGATACAGATAATCCTTTGCGTCGGGACTGTTGTCGTAGTAATTGAGATAATCTATAGCGAATTTATCCATAGCCAGCGACTTGGTGAGTTCTCTCTGATCGGCTTTAAGTTTAAGAATGCGTTCACGCATACTGTCGAAACCGACTGTTTTGGAAAGTTTGCTTTCGATATAGGCGTCGTTACGGATAATTTCGTGGTAAATGCGCATAGGCAGGACTTTACCGAGTACGGCGTTGAAGTCGCGAAGAGTTTTAGTGGAATTTTCGTAAGCGAAATCCAGTATTTCTTTTATTTCGTCGCTGAGGTCGGCGATGGATTTGTTCATATCTCTGATGGTAACGTAATTTTCCAAAGCGTCGGAAAGATTGCGTAAAAGAGCGTAGTTACCGTTAAGGATACCGCCCATAGCCAGAGCATAACCTTGGTCGTCGAGGACGGTTTGCAGAATGGTGAACTGTTTTTCGTAATCGGTCAATCCCTTTAAAGCCACGTTGAGGTCGATTTCTATATCCTTGCGCAAGCGGGTGTATTTGTATCGCAGGAAAGGATAAACGGGCCAGAATACGGGAAAAAGACTTATCGCCGTCCAGTTGGCGAGGGCGGGGTGCTGAATTTTGGTAATCATATCCGCTATGCGGGCAAGATCGGGACGGTTTGTGGCGGCTTTTTCCAGGTAAAAAGTGGTCAGATAACGGCTGTTGGGGTATCTGGAAAAATCGAAAGGCGGTTTTTCGGAATTTATAAGTTTACCCAAAAAGGCGTGCGCTTCCTTCAACCGATGCATATCGAGGTCGTCGCGGATATGCGTTATCATCGGGTTTTGCTTAATCATTTCCTCGCGATTAACGTACAGTTTAGGTATATTTTTATCGGAAATATACTTCAAATCGTCGTAAAGCGGCTGATAAGTACGCTCGATTATATCGGTTTTCAGAAGTTCGGTATAAAGTTTATAGTCCTTTGTATCCTTTCCGATATTGTAGCTTTGAGCATACATTTCCTGCAAAGTAAGTCCGAAGTCGGTTTTGGTGAAAAGCGTGTCGGAAATACTTTCGAGGGTGGCTATTTCTTTATTTATATTGAATTCGTACGTCTGATAACGTTTCTGATTGGCGTCGTAATCGTCGTGCAGAATCTGTTTATGCATCTGCTTGATACGGTCGAAAAAGGCGATTTTATCCTTTTCGGGGTCGGGAATAAGCATAGCTTTGGCATTCAGTTTTCCTAACCTGGAAAATACGACGTCCAACGCAGCCTGTTTCTGGCTGACGACGAGTACTCTGCGGTTTTTGCAGAGGGCGTCGCTTATTATGTTGACTATGGTCTGGGATTTACCGGTTCCCGGAGGTCCGTAGATAACGAGGTTGGAGCAGTTGTTGATTTTCTCGATAGCGTTTTCCTGCGCGTAATCGAGGTCGTTTATGGTATAAGTTATGGGAGTGCGGTTTTTTCTGCGTTCTTTCTGACTTTTTCCCTGCAACAGCAAATCTATACTCGGAGTGGAAAGATTGTTCTTTTCCAACAGTAGGTAGTCGTTGTAGATAGGATTGGCGAGAGGGAAACGGCCTAAAACCGCCATATTTTTAATTTCCAGATCTTCGGTTTTGATTTCCTTGACGGGGTCGAAGGAAACTATCCCTTTGCGTTTTACGTATTTTATTTTGAATCCGGCGTTGTTGAGATAGTCTACAACGTCGTAAACGGTAGCGAAGGTGTCGTCGTTCAGAGGATCGAATTCCTGCAGGATATTGTCGTTTTTTATACCGTGTTCCTTGCAGTAGGCAAGAACGAAACTTTTGTTTACGGTAACGGGCTGATTTGGAACGTGACGCAAAACCACGGTATCCTTTTCCGTTTCCATAGTGACGGGAAAGAGTAAAAGCGGGGCTTTCAGCTGTATATCCTGTCCTATTTTTCCGAAAATGTAAGGATAACCGATAAACAAGTCGTATTTACCGGTTTCCTTCTGAATATCTTCCACTTCGCGTTTGAGGTATTTGAGGTCGGCGATGTTCCTCGTAAGGATGGTGTTGTCGCTTTTTGCTCTGACGGTTTCGCCCTCTTCTTTTGCCGCTTCCGCTAATTTGCTCTCCTGCTTGGCCATCTTCTTGCTTATTTTGTCGCTCATTATCGTAAAAGAAGATTTACGTTGCCACAAGAAAGCGAGGAATTCGTCCACGTCCAGATGTTCGAGGACTGCGCCGAGGTCATAGGTGTATTTTTTTACTATATTTTTTGTAAAAAGACTGCGGTTTCTGCCGCTTATTTCTATAAAACGTTCTTTATATTTCTTGTAGATTTGTTGCAAAGGTTTTTCTCCTCCCGACGGGTCTTATCCGACTATAAATACAATTCCCATATATTATATCATAATACCTCTCTAAAGTAAATTCCTGCGGGGTAAGAATATTGTCAAAAAAAGTCCCCGCTTTGTCGCCTTCGGGAAGGAAATCCTTGACATTAAAAGGCATTTTGGAGTAATGTATTAACTATAAAAGTTTTTTTCGGAGGACAATATGAGTTTAGCGGATAAGATTTTTATCGAAAATATGACGGATATATTGAGCAACGGTTATCGTGACGACGAACTCGAAGTCCGCCCGAAATGGGAAGACGGGACTCCCGCTCATACGATTAAGAAATTCGGTGTAGTCAACCGTTACGATTTAAGGAAGGAGTTTCCCATACTCACTTTGAGAAAAACCAATTTCCGCGCGGCTGTGGACGAAATTCTATGGATATGGCAAAAAAAGAGCAACAATATACACGATTTGAACAGCCATATATGGGACTCGTGGGCAGACGAAAGCGGTTCTATAGGCAAGGCGTACGGCTATCAGCTTGCGCAGAAACACGTTTATAAGGAAGGGGAGTTCGATCAGGTAGACAGGGTGCTTTTCGATCTGAAAAACAATCCTCAGAGCAGAAGGATACTGACTAATATCTATAACTTTGCCGACCTTCACGAAATGAACCTTTATCCTTGCGCGTATTCCATGACCTTCAACGTAAGCGGAAAGATTTTGAACGGTATTCTCAATCAGCGCAGCAACGATATGCTGGTAGCCAACAACTGGAACGTGGTGCAGTATGCGGTGCTTCTGAAGATGTTTGCTCAGGTAAGCGGACTGGAGGCGGGGGAACTTATCCACGTCATCAGCGACGCGCACATATACGACAGGCATATCCCCGTGGTGGAAAAAGTGTTGCAGAACCCCGTTTACGAAGCCCCGAAACTCATTATGAATCCCGACGTAAAGGATTTTTATAAATTCACGGTGGACGACTTCGAACTGGTTGATTACAATTACACTCTTCTCGGACAGAAACTGCCCGTGGCGATTTAACGGGGAATTTTAACATAAAGGAAAATCGTATGAAAGCTATTGTAGCGGTGGATAAAAAATGGGGAATAGGCAAGAACAACGATTTATTGTTCCGCCTGTCCGAAGATATGAAATTCTTTCGCAGGACGACTACGGGAAAAGTTATCGTTATGGGCAGCAACACGCTGAAAAGTTTTCCGCAAGGGAAGCCTTTACCCAACCGCACCAACGTGGTATTGTATCCCGGCGGAGAAAAGAGGGACGACTGCGTGATATGCGAAAGTCTCGAGGAACTGAAAACCGTTTTATCGGCATATAGGGAAGAAGATATTTTCGTAGTGGGGGGCGCTATGTTTTATCGGACCATGCTTCCCTATTGCGACAAGGTTTACGTGACCAAAGTGGACGCAGACGGCGGAGCTACCGTTTTTTACGAAAATCTGGACGAACTTCCCGGGTGGCGGCTTGTCGGGCAATCGGAAAAGACGAACGACAACGGTTACGAAATAATTTTCTGCGAATACGAAAACGACAACGTACTTGATTTTTTCGGAGGTAAATAGAAATGAGCAAAATAAGAATGACGACTCCGCTTGTGGAAATGGACGGGGACGAAATGACCAGAATACTTTGGCAGAAGATAAAAGACATACTTATTCTGCCTCATGTGGAACTGAAAACCGAATATTACGACCTCGGACTTAAAAACCGTGAAGCTACCAAAGACAAAGTAACGGTGGAGGGCGCCGAGGCGATAAAAAAATACGGAGTGGGCGTTAAATGCGCTACTATCACGCCCAATGCTCAACGCGTTACCGAATATAATCTTTCCACTATGTGGAAAAGCCCCAACGGAACCATTCGTTCCATGTTGGACGGGACTGTTTTCCGCGCGCCGATACTTGCAAAAGGGATTAAAGTGCTGATTCCGAGCTGGACCAAGCCCATCACCATAGCTCGTCACGCTTACGGCGACGTTTACAGCGGAGTGGAGGCCTACGTCGAAGGACCGGGGAAAGCGGAATTCGTTTTGCCCGATGGCACGAGAAAAACCATATTCGATTTCAAGTCGGCGGGAATTATTCAGACTATGCACAACACCGACGCAAGCATAAGAAGTTTTGCCCGCAGCTGCATGAATTACGCTCTCGACGTGAAAAAGGATTTATGGTTCTCGACCAAGGATACCATAAGCAAAATTTACGACCACCGTTTCAAGGATATTTTCCGCGAAATTTACGAAACCGAATATAAGGAAAAATTCGAAAAAGCGGGGATAGAATATTTCTATACTCTGATAGACGACGCAGTGGCGAGAGTAGTCAAGTCTTCGGGCGGTATGATCTGGGCTTGCAAAAATTATGACGGCGACGTAATGAGCGATATGGTTGCAACGGCTTTCGGTTCGCTTGCGATGATGACTTCGGTACTGGTTTCTCCCGACGGAAAATACGAATACGAAGCGGCGCACGGCACCGTTACCCGTCATTACTATAAGTATTTGAACGGAGAAGAAACTTCCACCAATTCCATGGCTACTATTTTTGCCTGGACGGGCGCGTTGAGAAAAAGAGCTCAGCTGGACGGACTGAAAGACCTCGAAGACTTTGCCGACAGACTGGAAAAAGCGTCGATAGACACTATCGAAAGCGGCGTTATGACCAAAGACCTCGTGGGTATTTTCGACGGAAAAGCTACCGCCGTCAACAGCGAAGACTTCCTCAAAGCCATAGCGGAGAGATTGTAATGCCCGAAATAAAGGTTTTTTCGGTAGGTTATCTGCAAACCAATTGCTATGTGATAACCGATCCGTCCTACGAAGGGGCTGTGGCGATAGACCCGGGCGGAGGTTATCCTAAAATCAAAGCCTACCTTGCCGATAAGGGGCTTAAGGTAACCGACGTTTTATTGACGCACGGGCATTTCGACCATATTCTCGCCTTATCGAAATTCGTCGAAGACGGAGCGAAGGTTTACGTCCACGAACTCGACGAAAAAATGTTGCGTAACGAGTGGAATTTAGCCGCCGAAATAGGACTGCCGCCGCTTACTGCGGTTAAAGCGGATTATCTTTTGCATGGCGGAGAAACTTTGCGTTTCGGGGATATGACCTTTAAGGTTATTCATACCCCCGGACACACGCAGGGGGGAGTAAGTTACGACCTCGACTCGAAGTACCTGTTTAGCGGAGATACGCTCTTTTACCGTACTTACGGCAGGACGGATTTTTACGGAGGGTCTGTATCCGAGATCAGAAATTCCTTAGTGAACGTGCTTTTCGCTCTCGAAGGCGACAGGGAAGTTTTTCCCGGACATAACGAAACGACTACTCTTTCGGAAGAGAGAAAACATAACGAAATTCTATACTTATGAAATTCCGACTTATCCCCGACAGAACCGAATACCTCAACGACGTGAGCGAAGTGCCGAGAGCTTTCGCTCCTTTTTTGGAGATTTCCGACGACGGGGAAAACTATCTTGGATGGACTACTTCCTTCGACGGACGGACTTTTTCTTGCGTTATAGATTCCGACCTTTTCGGACGGGAGGAAAACTCTTTCGAGCCGCAGGAAAAGGAAGGTCTGATTTACAAAAAATACACCAAGAGATTTGTGAAGAATTTTCTTTACGATTACTTGTCCCGTCATACGGGAAAAGAACTTCCTTACGGCAGTCTCACGGGAGTCCGTCCCACCGGACTGTACTATGAGCTTATTAACGAAAAAGACCCGAAAGGGTATCTTAAAAAAGAATTTAAGGTATCCGAAAAAAGAGCTTCGTTGATAGAAAAATGCGTACTCAATCAGCAAGGTTACCGTAACGAAGACCCGTTTGCGGCGGCGATTTTCGTCAACGTGCCGTTTTGTCCGACCCGTTGCGCGTATTGTTCTTTTATCAGTACCGAAGCGTTTCGGGTAGCGAAAGAACTTCCGCTTTACGTCGAAAGCGTGGTACGGGAACTGGAAGAAATAAAGGAAATAATCGTTTCGAGCGGAAGAAAGGTTAAGTCGATTTACGTCGGAGGAGGGACCCCCACGTGTTTAGACGTTCCGCTTTTGGAAAAATTGCTTGCTCCGCTGAAAGATTTCGGGACGGAATTCACCGTCGAAGCAGGCAGGCCCGATACCGTTACCGCCGAGAAAGTCGATTTGATGAAAGAAATGAAGGTAACGAGAGTTAGTCTCAATCCGCAGACTTTTCACGAAAAAACATTGGAAGTTATCGGCAGAAAGCATACGGTAAAACAAATTTACGACGCTTATGCGCTGTTCGAAGGCAGATTTTCCGTCAATGCGGATTTAATAGCGGGGCTTCCCGGAGAGGATATCGCCGATTTCGAGTTTTCGTTGAACAGAACTTCGGAACTCAGACCCGACAATATTACCGTTCACGCACTCAGTCTGAAACGGGGATCGCGTTTTAACGAGGAAGGGCGGACGAAAAAGGCGGACGGCGCGACCTTCGCTATGTGCGATTACGCCATAGACGAATTGCAGAGTCGGGGATATTCGCCGTATTATATGTATCGACAGAAGAACACCGCCGATAACGCCGAAAACGTAGGATATTGCTTGCCCGACAAGCAGTGTCGTTACAATATCGATATGATGGAGGAAAGCATAACGGTATTCGGAGCGGGAGCAGGCGCCGTGAGTAAACTCGTTTCCGAAAAAAACCGTCGTATAGAACGTCTCGCCAATCCCAAAGGTTTCAGGGAGTATATCGAAAGACGGGAGTCCGTAATCGGCGGCAAAAAAAATTTCTTCGGATTTTAGTCGTTAGTTACAGGAAAGCAGTAAAGTTTTCAAGTCCCTTTTTTAAGGGATTTTTTGTTATATTTTGCTATTGATTTGTGCGTGTGTTTATGATATATTAAATATATATGTATTTTTATTTACGGAGTTACGATGCGTAAGAGAACTGTATTTTCTGTAATCATATTGCTTTTGACCTTCACTCTGATACTTGCGGCTTGTTCCGGAGGTTCTTCGAACGTGGAGGAAGAACCCGAAGTCACCGTCGCTTCCATCAAAATCGACGCAACGTCGGTTCCGCAGTCCGCTTACGCAGGCGAAGTCGATTTGTCTTCCATCAGGTTGGAAATCACTTACAGCGACGGCACGGGAGAAATAATAGGTCTTACCGAGAGTATGATCGCCGTCAACGACCGCACCAAACTCAATACCGTCGGAACTCATATCATCAAAGTCAATTACCCCGGCGCCACCACGAGTTTTCAGATAACGCTGAAACAGAAAGAAAAAGCCACCTATAAACTTACCGTTTACAACGGACGTCCGATAGCGATAAACGGAGTGGAGTTGGAAGAAGGCGATATAGTTATGGACGGGGATAAATTCGAACAGGTCTATGAAGAAGGCACCGTCGTAACGCTGGAATGGATACCGATTGCGGGGTATTTCTTTACGAGATGGACGGATAACGGCAGCGTTATTGACACTCAGTCGGTGACGAAGGTTACTATGAACGGCACGCACGAGTATCGCGCTTACAGCGATCCCGTCGTCAATACCGTAAGTTTCGAAACCAACGGCGGAGACCCCATTTCTCCTCGCAAAACCAATATCCTTTACGAAACCGATATAGTCGAGCCCGAAAGAGAAGGTTACGTTTTCGACGGTTGGACCACTACGAGAGTTACGGGAGACGACGCAATAGATTGTACGGCGGCAAAAATTTCTTTCCCGTACGAAGTCAAGCTGGAGACTACCCTGTACGCCACCTGGAGAGTTTTGGGACTGGAATATAACGAGTACGTAAATGCTTTCGGCGACAGCGGTTGGGAAATAGTGTCTTACGTAAAAAACGATAAGGAGCTTTTAATTCCCGAAGTATATAAGAATAAGCCCGTGCTTGCTATTTCCGCCAACGCTTTCGAAAACGCCACTTTGCTTGAAAAAATTTACATACCCGCTTCGGTAGAGACTTTGGGCGAAGGATTTTTGCGTAATTGCGGCAGACTTAAAACCATAGAAGTCAGTCTCGATTCCGATTATTTTATAACCGAAGACGGGGTGCTTTACGACGATCTCGGAGAAGAACTGATTGCTTATCCTGCGGGAAAACTTCAGGCTGTCGTGCTTCCCGACGGTATTAAAAAGATAGCGAGTTACGCTTTTTACGATGCGGTAGTCGGGGGCGTGGAGTTGCCTTCGGGACTGAAAACCATAGGTTCTTACGCTTTCGACAGCGTACATATCGATTACGTCAGCTTTACTTTGGTAAATCCCAACGACAGCGGTTTTTCGGTGGGCAGTAATATTTTTAACGACGAAATAGAATATATTTTCGTTTCCGCCGCAAACCTCAACGTTTTCAAATCCATAAAAGCTTTTGCAGACAAAGAGGACCGTATATCCACCGACGAAGGGGATATTCCCGTAATCGAAGTCAATCCTGCGGGAACCCTTTTATATAAAACGATTTTTAACGAAAATTCCGAAAATGCAGCCACCACTTTGGAAATTATAGGCGCGGATCGCTCGCTTACGGAAATTTTGCTTCCTTATTCCATAAACGGCTACAGCGTCAGTTCGATAGGAGTGAAAGCTTTTAACGGTTGCGTTTATCTCAATAAATTCACGATACCGAACACCACAGCCCTGGAAAGGATATTGGAAGGGGCTTTTGACGGCACTCCGTATCTCGAAACTCTGGAAAACAACGAAATAATCGCTAACAACGTGCTTTATAAGTACTACGGAACAGCCGACACCTATGTTCTCGGCAGGACGATTACCCGTATCGCAGAAAGCGCGTTCCAAGGCAATACCGCGCTTAAATATCTGGATTTAAGCGACAATTCGGAGCTGAGGTATATCGGACCGTTTGCTTTTTACGGTTGCACTTCTTTTGTCGGAGACGTTTCGGGGGCAGGACTTACGGTAAAAAGCAATCTTACCACGATAGGAAATTATGCTTTCGCTTATTCCGGACTGAAAGGTTTTTATTTATCCTCGCAAGGCGGCAGCAATCTTACCGAAATAGGACAAGGCGCATTTATGCACTGTTATTATCTTGTAGGCGTAGAGCTGGGAGCCAAAACGTCATCCGTCGCTACCGACGCATTTTTATATGACTATTCCTTATTGGAATTTGTCGTGGAAAGCGGTAATTCGGTCTTTACGGCAATAGACGGCGTACTCTATCAGTCCTCGCTAAGCAATTCCGTTTACGATATACTTTTTGCTTATCCGGCAGGGAAAATGGCTACCGTGTTCGACGTTGCGTCCTCCGGTCTTACGGTGTCCGGGATAGGCGAATACGCATTCTTTGCAAGTAACATCAAAGCGTTGCGTATTCCTTCTTCGGTAAGCAACATAAACTCCGCCGCAATATATATTCCCGGGCTTATTTACGTTACTTTCGAAACTCTGATTCCGGGAATGACTTACGAAGGTATTTTTGTTACCGATATAAACAATCTGGGTAAATACGCACCCGAATACGTTACGGTGGAGGACGAGACTTCTCCCTCGTTCGAAACGCTGAAAGCTGACTTTTTCGGAACGTATCTTTCGGAAAAATACAGACAGAACGCCTCGACGGAACTTGTTATTTCCGACAACCTCGTGCTGAGAGTGGATACAGGTAAAGTTACGGTGGTGGGAAGCGCGAGAAACGAAGCAGAACTTACCATTCCCGCAACTTACGGCAACAACAGCGTAACTGTAATTGCACCCTATGCTTTTATGGGGAATTATCTTAAAACGCTTTATCTCGGAAGCAACATCGCCACCATTTCAGCCAACGCTTTAAGCTATGCGTCCGTCCTTGCAGAACTTTATACCGTTGCCGGTATGAGTATTCCGACAGTACAGGAAAACAGTTTCGGAGCTTCTTTAGACAACGGACTCAGAATTTACGTCAGCGCTAATCAGAAAGACCTTTATATGCGTAACTGGAATCTCTCGGCAAGATATCTTATCGACATCGAGGTAGGACACCCCGAAGCGGTTCTCGTTTATAAACCCGGCGAGGAAGGAGATATCGAGCTGCCTTCTTTCAACGAAGTTATTGCGCCGGAAGAATTCCCCGTGCCGACCAGACCGGGATATTCTTTCGAAGGTTGGTACGACGAGCAGAACAATAAGATAGACACGTCCGTTCCGTACGTTATTCCCTACAACACGAAGCTTACCTGCAACTGGAAAGCTATGGAATATACCGTGAATTTCGTTCTCGGCGACCTTGCATCCATGGAAGGCGAAACGACGGTTACCGTAGCCTACGGCAGTCATTACGAATTCGAAACTCCGACTTACGTAAACGGAAGCAAGATTCTTAAGGAATGGAAAACCGTAAACGGAACGGTTATTTCTCCCGTAGGTATTTGGGAATATCTGGTGGACAGCACGATAGACCTGTATCCGGTATGGGAAGACGTGGTTTACGTTCTTGTTTACGATACCGAAGAGGGCAGCGTAACCGTAGCGAACGAAAGCATATCTCTTCTTTACGGAGAAACGGCAACTTTGGACGTACCGACGAAGACGGGTTACGAATTTCTCGGTTGGATGATAAATCGTAACGGAAAGGAAGTTTTGCTTACCTATTCCGACGGAACGTTGCTTTTACCTTGGAGTTATAACGACGCTACCGAATTTAACGTTTACGCAAGCTGGAAAGCCAAAGAAGGCATAATCGTAAATCTGTATTTTAATCAATCCGAACTTTATAAAACGGTAACCGTCACTTACGGAGAAGAATTCCTTTTCCCGTACGACGTTTCGGAAATGAGCGAAGAATGGGCGAATAAAGCCGAATTTTTCTGCGGTTGGTACGAGGCATTCGATATTGTTACGCAGACCGGCGGAGGAAGAAGATTTACCGACGAAACCGGAGCAGGCTTATTCCCGTGGGATATAGATCCATACAGCGGAGAAATGTATATTTATGCTCAATTTCCGTTGGAAATTTCCGACGGCACTCAGCTGGAAGAACTCGATTTATCCGAATTAAGCCGTTCTTTCGTGCTTGTCAACGATATCACCGTGACCAAACCGATAGGTAGCAAAATTGCGCCTTACAGCGGAATATTCAACGGGAACGGTTACACCGTAACGTTCGATTATACGGTAAGCGCTGAAACTCTCGCAACGGATTATGACGGATACGTCGGGCTTTTCGCCTATAATAAGGGTACCGTTAAAAACTTTGTGCTTAAAGCGAATATAACCGTAGAAGACCTTCCTGCCGATATTGCCGCGCACGAACTTTGCGTGGGAGCCGTTGCCGGAAAGAACGAAGGAGTGATTACGGGTTGCGTTACCGCAAAAGACGGATCGGCGTACGACGTATATGCCACCGTTAACGTGAACGTTCCGAGAGGGAAGGTTACCTCGGCACATATAGGCAGTTACGTAGGTTATAACGCAGGAGGATCAGTGGAAAACGTAGCGTTAAAAACCGAAGGATTTACGATTGCGATAGACGGCGTAACGTACGAGGAAGCGCCGAACCGCGACGGAATATATTGCGGCGTCCTTTGCGGAACCTATGACGGCGGACTTATCGCTTCTTCGGAAAGTTGCACTTACGTTTATTATAATGATAACGACCCGTTTACTTCGGCAAAATGCGGGCAAAATATCGAAGGGGAAGAAATTAACGTTTTACTGACTGCGGTAAAAGGTAATCAGCCGACAGAATAAAACGTTTATTTTTGGCTGTTGTTTGCAAAAAGAGTTTACAACGCCCTTAAATTGTGCTAATATATATAGGCATTATACCTTGAGCAAGGGTACGACCGTTCCTACAGTTACGACGATTTACGCTTTGCTCGGGGCGAATTATTATTCATTACAGGAGGTAAAAACAATGAATGAAATGACCAAAGCCGAATTGATGGCAAAATTTGCCCGTTCCGAGGGCGACACGGGTTCGCCCGAAGTACAGGTTGCTCTGCTTACTCAGAGAATAGCCAGCCTTAATGAACATCTGGCTTCTCATCCGAAGGATCACCACTCCCGCAGAGGATTGCTCAAGATGATCGGTAAGAGAAGAAACCTTTTAGGTTATCTCAAAAAGAAAGACATCGGGCGTTACAGAGCTTTGATAGCGGAATTAAATCTGAGAAAGTAACAAAAAACGGAGGTTGCCGCAATTACCGCAACCTCTTTTTCTTATAATAAGGTAAAAACAATAAAAAATATATAGCAAAAGTCCGTCGGGTGACGGGCGAAACAGGAGGATTAATGAAAGAAAGCAGAATTTTTACCACCGTTATCGGCGGTAAAGAAGTAAGTGTGGAAATCGGCGGATATTGTTCCCACAGTAACGGAGAATGTATAATCCGTTGCGGCGACACCGTCGTTATGACCAACGTGACTATGGCAAAAGCCCCCAGGGACGGAATAGATTTCTTCCCTTTGGGAGTAGATTTCGAAGAAAAGATGTATGCCGTGGGAAAAATACCCGGAGGGTATAAAAAGAGAGAGGGTCGTCCCAGCGATAAAGCGATACTGACCAGCCGTCTTATAGACAGACCCATTCGTCCGCTTTTCCCGAAAGGACTTTTCAACGACGTAGCGGTGGTTGCTACCGCCCTCAGCGTTGACACCAATATACCCCCCGAAGTTTTCGGTATGCTCGGCAGCAGCATAGCTTTGTCTGTATCCGACATACCCTGGAACGGACCCACCGGTTCGGTAATGGTAGGATATGTGGACGGAGAGTATATCATTAACCCCGATAACGAACAGAGAGAAAAAAGCCGTCTTAACTTAGCTCTCAGCGGGACTAAAGACGCCGTAATGATGGTTGAAGCGGGAGCCAGCGAACTCACCGAAGAAGAAATGCTCGGAGCGATACTTTTCGGTCACGAAGAAATTAAGAAAATCGTGGCTTGGATTGAAGAAATCACTAAGGAAGTAGGTAAACCCAAAAAGAATATCGAACTCCGTCACGCTCCCGAGGAACTGGAAAAGAACGTAAGAGAATATTCTGCCGACAAAATAGCGTATATTTTCGAAACTTTCGACAGACAGGAAAGAGAAGCGAGAGAAGACGCGGTAAATGAAGAACTTATGGCGCACTTTGCGGAAATTTATCCTGAAGAAAAAGGATATGTTGCCGACGTTATATACGCGATGAAGAAGGAATTCGTGCGTAAGCGTATCAGCAGCGAAGGCGTTCGTCCCGACGGAAGAGGACTTAAAGATATCAGACCTATCTGGTGCGAAGTGGGGATTCTGCCCAGAGTTCACGGTTCGGGCGTTTTCACGAGAGGGCAGACTCAGGTACTCACGACTTTAACTTTGGGTACCATATCCGAAGTTCAGAAGCTGGAAGGTTTGGACGATGACGCATTCAAGAGATATATGCATCATTACAATATGCCTCCTTATTCTACCGGAGAAGCAAGACAGCTCAAGAGTCCCGGTCGTCGTGAGATAGGACACGGAGCATTAGCCGAGAGAGCTTTGGAACCCGTGCTTCCTTCCAACGAATGCTTCCCTTACGCGATAAGGACGGTCAGCGAAGTAATCAGCAGTAACGGTTCCACTTCTCAGGCAAGCGTATGCGGTTCCACCCTTGCTCTTATGGACGCCGGCGTACCGATTAAGGCGCCTGTCGCAGGTATTGCAATGGGACTTATCAAAGACGAAGCCAACAACAAAATTTCCGTTATGAGCGATATTCAGGGACTGGAAGACTTCTACGGAGATATGGACTTTAAGGTCGCAGGAACCGCAGAAGGTATTACCGCTATTCAGATGGATATTAAAATAAAGGGTATCGACGAACAGATTTTGCGTACCGCTCTTGCTCAGGCCAGAGAGGGCAGAATGTTTATACTCGGAAAAATGCTGGAAGTTATACCTCACAGCAGAGAAACCCTCAGCAAATACGCTCCCCGTATCATTAGCTTTAACATCGACCCCGATAAAATCAGAGACGTTATCGGAAGCGGCGGCAAGGTCATCAATAAGATTATCGAAAGTACCGGAGCGAAAATCGATATAGACGACTACGGCAAAGTATTCATAGCCAGTGCCGACACCGAAATGGCGGAGAAAGCCAAAAAGATTATTTTGTCTATAGCCAAAGATCCCGAAGTGGGCGACGAATTTACCGGACCTGTCGTTAAAATAATGACTTTCGGAGCATTCGTGGAGATTTGTCCCGGTAAAAACGGAATGATACACATTTCCAAACTTTCCAAAAAGAAAGTCGATAAAGTGGAAGACGTAGTAAATATCGGAGACGAAGTGAAAGTCGAAGTAATTAAAGTCGGAGAAAAAGGTATCGACTTAAGACTCATCAAGAAGCTTTAATCCGAAATAATCGCAAAAATTAAAAGACCGTCCTAAGGATGGTCTTTTATTTTCGGTAATTCCGTGGCGAAACTTAATTTATTTTTTTATAATTTTCTGCAAAAGAATATTGTTTTTGGTTTTATGCAGAAGGTACCCCGTACCTATTGTTCCGACCATCATACCTACGAAGAAACTTTTTTTCATATTGTCCTCCGCAAGTAGTATAGGTAAATACACGCTTTTACTTAAAGGTAAATAATGTCAGTTTTCTGAAGGCAAGTGGTATCCGTATTTATAGGGGTCGAGGTGTTCGAAAATAATATTATCTACGTTGATGGATACGGCTTTATCGAACAATTCTTCTTTACGAACGGTCCAGACCAAGGTTTTGAGATTTTTCTTCTTAATATATTTTATCGTGCATTTACCTATGGATTTAATGTTGTAGGCGATGAAATCGGGACGCATTTTTTTCATCATCATTTTATCTACGGGTAAAATAATGCCGTCGCTTAAAATACCTAAGGTAAATTCGGGGGCGTGCTGACGGAACCAGGCGATAGTCCAAGGGTTGAAGGCTTGAACTGCGATGAAATCTTCCTTTCCTTTAATAAGTTCCAGAACGGCTTTTTCCACGTCGTAATTAAAACCGTTTATTTTTATTTCCAACAAAATTCCCGTTTTTCCTTCGGCAATTTCCAAAAGTTCGGAAAGAAGAGGAATGTGTTCGCCGTTAGGGAGAAGATAATCGTTCCCTTTGATATCGTCGAGGGTAAGATCGGTTATTTTAACGTTTTTGCCGCAGACTCTTTTTAACGTAAAATCGTGAAATATTACCACTTCGCCGCTTTTAAGGATATGTACGTCGGTTTCGATATTATATCCTTTCTCGATAGCATTACGGAAAGCTCCCATAGAGTTTTCGGTGTTTGCATTGTCGTGAAGACCTCTGTGAGCAATAGGTCTGTCATATAACCACATTTTACTTACCTCCTGAGTGTTTTAATATCCTAATTTTTTATTGACGAGTACGATATGGACCTGTTTTCCCGTAGTCGGATGGTGCAGTATGACGGTCGCACGGCAAATAGTGTCAGGGCTGTTGCAATAGCTGCATTTACCGGTTACGGCGCAGGGCGTTTTTTTGTTAAGACGCACGCAGTTAGGGGGAGAAGCGACGTTGCGGGTGCGTTCAATCCCCGAAGCTATATCTTCGGTGATTTTGTTCACTCCGCATACTATCAATATATTTTTCGGTCCGTTGACTATTTCGCCCACACGGTTTCCTCTACCGTCGATATTAACGATATCTCCCGTTACGCAAAGAGCGTTTGCGCTGGAAACGTACCAGTCGGCGTAATGCATTTTGTCCATTAAGATGGCAGGCTCGACGTCTTTAACCAGATCTCTGTGCAATAAAGTTCTGCCATTAAGCGCGTCGGTAAGGTTCATTTCTTTCACAGTAACGCTTCCGCCGAAACCCACGGTGGCGTTTTCGGGAATAAGGGACGCGATGTATTCGTTAGCTTCTTCTACCGTTTCGAAATAATTGAATAAAAAACCTCTCGAGGCAAAATTTTTGGCAATTTTTTGAATATCCATTTTAAGCTCCCTAAATTAAATAACATATATATTATATTATAAATTTAATATAAAGGGAATACCCTTATTAAAAAATATTTGATTATTTTTACTTTATTTTATATAATTGAAAGTAATCATAGATAAAATCGGAGTAATATGAACGACAGACAGAAGCATATCAGAAATTTCTGCATAGTGGCGCACATCGACCACGGGAAAAGCACGTTAGCCGACAGAATAATCGAGCTTACCGGGCAGGTAAGCAAAAGAGAATTGAAAGACCAGATGCTGGACTCTATGGATATCGAGAGAGAAAGGGGTATCACCATTAAACTTACGCCTGTGAGAATGTTTTACGAATATAAAGGCGAAGAATATACTCTCAATCTTATAGATACTCCCGGGCACGTGGATTTTACTTATGAGGTCAGTCGCTCTTTGGCGGCTTGCGAGGGAGCTATACTTATAGTGGACGCTTCACAAGGAATCGAAGCGCAGACTTTGACCAATGTTTATCTTGCTCTCGATAACGATCTGGAAATAATACCCGTTATAAACAAAATAGATTTACCTTCCGCCCGTCCCGACGAAGTAAAAAAAGAAATAGAGGACGTAATAGGACTGGACGCTTCCGACGCACCTTTAGTGAGCGCAAAGGAAGGATTGAATATAGATAAGGTAATAGAAGCGGTAATCGAACGTTTACCTGCGCCTGACGGCGACGAAAACGCTCCCTTGAAAGCGTTGATTTTCGACAGTATGTACGATAATTACAAAGGAGCTATCTGCAATATCAGAATAAAGGAAGGTTCACTTTCCGCAGGCGACAGGATAAGGTTTATGAGCAACGGTAAGGAGTTCGAAGTAACCGAAGTCGGTGTTTTTTCGCCGGAAATGGAACCCGTAAAGGTATTGAAAGCAGGAGACGTAGGTTATCTTGCCGCAAGCATAAAGAACGTAAAGGATACGTCGGTAGGCGATACCGTGACCAATGCGGTAAACCCCGCCAAGGAACCCCTTAAAGGCTATAAAAAAGTCAATCCGATGGTTTTTGCGGGTATTTATCCGGCTGACGGAAGTAAATATAACGATTTACGAGACGCTTTGGAAAAACTCAACCTTAACGACGCGTCTTTGATTTTCGAAGCCGAAACTTCTACCGCTTTAGGTTTCGGGTTCCGTTGCGGATTCTTGGGACTTCTCCATATGGAAATCATAGAAGAGAGACTGGAAAGGGAATTCGACCTCGATTTGATAACTACCGCCCCGAGCGTGTCGTATCTCGTCACCAAAACCGACGGCGAAGTCCTTACGGTAGATAATCCGTCTCACCTTCCGTCCGTTTCTGAAATCGAAAAGATAGAAGAACCCATAGTAAAGGCTTTTATATTCACGCCGCCCGACTATGTCGGTCCGATAATGGAACTGTGCCAGGAAAAACGCGGAGTATTTGTGGATTTGAGCTATATCGACTCTTCCAGAGTAAGGATAGAATACAGAATACCCTTAAGCGAAATAGTTTACGACTTCTTCGATAATCTCAAAAGCAGGACGAGAGGGTATGCAAGTCTCGATTACGAATTCGACGGGTATAACGCAGACGATCTTATAAAACTCGATATTCTTCTTAACGGAGAAGTGTGCGACGCATTAAGTCTTATAGTTCACAGGGACAAAGCATATGCGCGCGGCAGGACTATAGCCGAAAAACTTAAAGAGGTAATTCCGCGCCAGCTGTTCGAAATTCCCGTTCAGGCGGCCATAGGTAATAAAGTTATCGCAAGGGAAACGGTAAAGGCTTTGCGTAAGGACGTGCTTGCAAAGTGTTACGGAGGAGATATTACCCGAAAGAAAAAGTTGCTTGAGAAACAAAAAGAAGGTAAAAAACGTATGCGTCAGGTAGGTTCGGTACAAATTCCGAGCGAAGCGTTTATGACCATACTGAAATTCGACAACAAATGAAAGACGCGGGTATATATATACACGTACCGTTTTGTGAGAGGAAATGTCGCTATTGCGACTTTTATTCGGTAAAAAAAGAAGAAACTCTCCTCAACGCCTACGTGGAGGAATTGCTTAAAGAAATTCGCCTGAACGCAAGCGACAATCTCGATAAAAAAATTCTTACTTTATATTTTGGCGGAGGGACTCCGTCTCTTCTCGGTGCATCCACGGTGGGGAGAATTATCGACGCCGTAACGAAATATTATTGCACCGATTTCAAGGAAGTAACAATAGAAGTCAATCCTAATTCCGCCGAAGATTTGGACGGCTATAAAAAAGCCGGCGTCAATCGCCTTAGCGTGGGTGTGCAAAGCACCGACGACAGAATACTTAAGAAACTCGGCAGATTGCATAAAGCGGAGACGGCGTTGAAGGTGCTGGAAAAAGGAATGGAAGTATTCGGAAACGTTTCGGCGGATTTAATAATAGGAGCGGATTCCGAGCAGGACGTGTCGTCAGACCTCGACAGGATTTTACCGCGCTGCACCCATCTGTCGTCTTATATGCTCAGTTTGGAAGAGGGAACCCCTCTCAGTAAAGCGGTTTCGCAGAAAAAAGTATCCATAGCAACAGAAATAGAAGTTTTGGAACAATATAAGACAATTTACGACGTTTGCCTGAAAAACGGTTTCTATCGCTACGAAGTAAGCAATTTTTCAAAACTCGGATGCGAGTCCGTTCATAATTTCGCTTATTGGAAGATGAAAGATTATTTAGGTTTCGGTCCGGGGGCTCATTCTTACGTCAACGGGGAAAGATATTACAACCCGTCCGACGTCAAGGCCTATGTCGGCGGGGCTCATTCGGGACTGTCGGGACAGATAAGCGAAAGATATTTTTCTTTGGAAGAAGAGAAATCTGAATTTATTATGCTTGCATTGCGTACCAGAGACGGGATAGACGTAGCCGAATACAACCGCAGGTTTTCCGAAGATTTTTTTGAAAGGTTCGGTTCCGTTATAAAAAAACTGAGCGGATTTCTGACCGTCAGTTCCGACAGGGTCAGTATCCGCCCGGAGTTTTTATTGGTTCAGAACAGTATTATTCTGGAACTTATTTAGAGTTATTCTTTGGTTACGGAGAATTTTCCGTCTTTGTAATCCACTTTAAGAGTGTCGCCGGCATTCAGTTCGTCGGAGAGGATTTTTTGCGCTATAGCGGTTTCGATATTTGCTTGCAGATAGCGTTTCAACGGTCTTGCTCCGTATTGAGCGTCGTAACTGTTGACGGCTATCGCGCTTTTGGCAACGTCGGTTATTTCCAGTTTCAGTTGTTTGTCGGCGAGGCGTTTTTCCAGTCCCGCAGTCAGAATATCGATTATTTTCTTTATGTCGTCCTGGGTCAGCGGCTTGAAGAATACGATTTCGTCCAGACGGTTCAAAAATTCGGGTCGGAAGCTCTGTTTAAGCAGGTTTTCCACTTCTTGTCTGGCTTCTTCCTTGATTTCCCCTTTTTCGTCGATACCTTCGAGAAGATATGCCGAACCGAGGTTACTGGTCATTATGATTATTGTATTCTTGAAATCCACCGTTCTGCCTTGCGAGTCGGTTATTCTGCCGTCGTCCAGTACCTGTAACAGAATATTGAATACGTCGGGGTGAGCTTTTTCGATTTCGTCGAACAAAACCACGGAGTAGGGACGTCTGCGTACCGCTTCGGTAAGTTGTCCGCCTTCGTCGTAACCTACGTATCCCGGAGGTGCGCCTATAAGTCTGGACACGCTGAATTTTTCCATATATTCGCTCATATCGATACGGATAATGTTGTGTTCGTCGTCGAACAGACATTCGGCAAGCGCCTTGGCAAGTTCGGTTTTACCTACGCCCGTAGGCCCGAGGAACATAAAAGATCCTATAGGACGGTTGGGGTCTGCGATACCTGCCCGACTGCGGAGTATTGCCTGACTTATCAAGGTTACCGCTTCGTTTTGTCCGATGACTCTCTTATGGAGTATGTTTTCCAGGTTAAGTACCTTTTCCCGTTCTCCTTCCACGAGTTTACTAACGGGAATACCTGTCCAGCGGGAGACGATTTTGGAAATTTCTTCCTCCGTTACTTTATCCCTGAGCAGACTGTTTTCGGATTTCTGTTCGGGTTGTTCCTGCGCTTTTTTAAGACGTTTTTCCAGCTCGGGGAGTTTACCGAATCTGAGTTTTGCCACCTTTTCGTAATCGAAATTCCTTTGAGCGATTTCGATTTCCGAATTTATCTTGTCGATTTCCTGTTTGATACTCTGCACGGTGTCGATACCTTGCTTTTCGATTTCCCAACGGGCTTTCATCGAATTGAATTTTTCCCTAAGTTCGGTCAGTTCCTTCTGTATGGTCGCAAGACGGTCGGCGCTAAGAGCGTCTTTTTCCTTTTTCAACGCCATTTCTTCTATTTCCAACTGCATTATTTTACGACTGGTCTCGTCCATTTCGGTGGGCATAGAGTCGATTTCCGTTCTGATAAGGGCGCAGGCTTCGTCCACGAGGTCTATGGCTTTATCGGGAAGAAATCTGTCGGTTATATAACGGTTGGAGAGGGTAGCGGCAGCCACCAGAGCGGCGTCCTGAATTTGTACTCCGTGGAAAAGTTCGTATCTTTCCTTAAGACCTCTCAATATGCTTATGGTGTCCTCGACGGTAGGTTCGTTTACCATGACGGGCTGGAAACGTCTTTCCAAAGCGGCGTCTTTTTCGATATATTTACGATATTCGTCCAAGGTGGTTGCACCGATACAATGGAGTTCGCCCCTTGCAAGCATAGGCTTGAGGAGGTTGCCAGCGTCCATGGCGCTGTCGGTTTTTCCCGCGCCGACTATGGTGTGAAGTTCGTCGATGAACAGTATGATTTTTCCTTCGCTTTGTTTTACTTCGTTAAGAACGGCTTTCAGCCTTTCTTCGAATTCTCCTCTGAATTTTGCGCCCGCAATCAACGCTCCCATATCGAGGGAAAAGATGGTTTTTTCTTTCAGTCCTTCGGGAACGTCTCCTCGTACTATACGAATAGCCAATCCTTCCGCAATAGCGGTTTTGCCTACGCCGGGTTCGCCGATAAGCACGGGGTTGTTTTTGGTTTTACGGGAAAGGATACGGATAACCGTTCTGATTTCGCCGTCACGTCCTATAACGGGGTCGAGTTTCTGGTCTCTCGCTCTCTGAGTAAGGTCGCTGCCGTATTTCGACAGAGCGTCGTAAGTAGCTTCGGGATTGTCGCTGGTAACTTTGTTGCCGTGGGTGGTTTTTTTGAGTTCCTCGGCGAACTTGTTTTTATCGGCTCCGTTTTCCGCAAAGACTTTGGCTACGTCGGGACACTTGTCGTAAATTGCAAGCATAATGTGTTCTACGCTGACGTATTCGTCTTTATTGTCTTTTGCGCTTTTTTCCGCAGCGTTCAACGCTCTTTCGGCAAGAGGGGATACATATATTCTGTCCGTACTTCCCGGACCGCCGACTTTAGGCATACGGTATATCGCTTTTTCCAAAGCGGAGGCGATTTTATCGGGATTTGCTCCGCATTTTTTCAGTATCGAGCGGATAAGTCCGGTATCGTCGTCCACCAGACTGTAGGCTATGTGTTCCGGAGTGATCTCCGAATTCTGATTTTCCAAAGCTATATTTTGCGCGTTCTGTAACGCTTCCAGACTTTTCTGGGTAAGTTTTTGCATATTCATAATCTTTACCTCCTTTTAGAGAATTATCGAATTGTTGAGATAGGACAGATAACGGTTTTCCATTTGCGTAACCGAAGTGTACTCTCCGGTAAGATATCCTTTTATAATATCGTCAAACATTCTGATATAATCGCTTATCGCTTTCGCTATCTCGTCGTTGGAATACTCTTTTCCGTGCGGCAGATGTAAACTTCTGGTGATTTTTCCGTTGTCGAAAGAATATTGTATGCCGTCCGCTCCGAAATAGTCTTTCAAATAGATATGCTCCATTCTCGTCCATAAATCGAAGAAATCGGAAAGTTTAATCAGAAGTTCCGCCGATTGCGTACGGAAAATGATTTTCAGTTCGCCGATAGTTTCGGAAGAACTGCGGTAGAGTTCCACTTCGTACTTTATAGTGGGTCTGTATCTGTAATTCAACGAACTTTTCAGACTCATCGTCCTTTCGTGCGGTTCGATGTACGAATTGAAAATATTGTCCTCGAGTAAACCGTTGATACAGTTGAAAATATTGTTGATACGTTTTTCGGGAGTGGTAAGGGAAACGTAATCGGCAAGTATCTGATTGATAAGATTGCTCCGATTCGTGTTCTGCATACGCGCGAGTGAATCTATTTCTCTCACCACGTCGTCCATAAGTATCAGGCTATATAAACTTTTCTGCATTTTTTCCTCCCGTTAAATTTTTTCTTTTCTCCTATATTATATACTCGACCGCAAAACTTGTCAATAAATTTATATAATTTCACAAACGAAAATTTTAATCCTTTTATAAAACAGGGAAAACGCTTGACAGAAAAGAAAACGGATGTAATAATATGGCTGTAAAACAAAAATACTTTACAGGGAAAGAGATGACCGATAAAGTTTACGGGGGATTGCTTAACGCTTATTACGGAAGTATGCTTAACGAGCATCAGAAAGAACTGATGCATCTTTATTACGACTGCGATATGAGTTTAGCGGAAATCAGCGAAATTAAAAACGTCACCCGACAGGCTATCAGAGACATACTCGCTCGTTCTACGGCAAAACTTGCTTCCTGGGAAGCGAAACTCGGTCTTATCGGTAAAGTACAGAAGATAGCGGAAGCATTATCCGATATTATCGAAACGGCAGACAAAACGCCCGCGGAAGAACTGAAAAAGGACCTCGAAGCGTTGCTGGAAGAGATTAAGGAGATTTAGAAAGGTATGGCATTATTCGGAACGTTGAGCGAAAAGATAAACCACGCTTTTTCCAAACTTAAAAACAAGGGTGCGTTGACCGAACTCGAAATAAAAAACGCTATGAGAGAAATAAGAATAGCGTTACTCGAAGCCGACGTAAATTTCGGGGTGGTCAAAGCATTTATAAACGCAGTCAGCGAAAAGGCGTGCGGCGATAATATTCTGAAAGGGTTGGACGCTTCGCAGCAAGTCGTTAAAATAGTAAACGAAGAGCTTATTCGTCTTATGGGGTCCACTCATTCCAAGCTGGAGGTGGCGGACAAGCCTCCTACGGTGATTATGATGTGCGGACTTCAGGGGGCTGGCAAGACCACTATGTGCGGGAAACTTGCCATATACCTTAAAAAACAAGGCAAGAAACCTCTGCTTGCAGCAGGAGACATTTATCGTCCCGCAGCTATAAAACAGTTGCAGGTGGTGGGACAGAAAGCCGAAGTACCGGTTTTTGAAATGGGACAGATTTCTCCTGTCAAGATAGCTTCCGAAGCTGTAGATTACGCTGTCAAGAACGGATACGACACCGTGATACTCGATACGGCGGGGCGTTTACAGATAGACGAAAATCTGATGAAAGAACTTTCGGATATCAAGGCAAAAATCAAACCCACGGAAATTCTCCTCGTGGTGGACGCGATGCTCGGACAGGAAAGCGTGAACGTAGCGTCGGAATTCAATCGTCAGCTGGAACTTACAGGCGTGATACTCACCAAACTCGACGGCGATACCAGAGGTGGCGCGGCGTTGAGCATAAAAGCCATAATGAACAAACCCATCAAGTTCTGCGGCGTGGGTGAAAAGCTTACCGATCTCGAACCTTTTTATCCCGACAGAATGGCGTCCCGTATTCTCGGCATGGGAGACGTTCTTACCCTTATAGAAAAAGCCGAACAGGCAATAAGCGAAGAGGAAGCGGTAAAACTCGCCAAGAAGATGAAGAACAACACCTTCGACCTCAACGATTATCTGTCACAGATAGGCAGTATGAAAAAGATGGGGAACATTGCCGATATGGTGGGCTTGATACCCGGTCTCGGAGGCAAACTTAAAGGAGCGGATCTTAACGTGGACGAAAAACAACTGGATAAGATTAAAGCCATAATCCAGTCTATGACGCCCAAGGAAAGAGCTCATCCGGAAATTCTGAACGCAAGCAGGCGCAGAAGGATAGCCGCAGGAAGCGGAACAAACGTGCAGGACGTAAACAAACTTCTCAATCAGTTCAATCAGACAAAGGATCTGATGAGAAAGATGAGTTCCGGCAAAAGGAAATTACCGTTCGGCTTTTAGTCGAAGATAATAAATAAAAAAATAACTTATATTTCGGAGGACAAAAATGGCAGTAAAACTCAGATTAACCAGAATGGGCGCAAAGAAAGCTCCTTTCTATCGTATCGTGGCGACCGACGGTCGTAAGGCAAGAGACGGACAGTATATCGAACAAATCGGTTACTACGATCCCACCAAGGAACCCGCAGAAGTTAAAATCGACGCCGAAATCGCCAAGAAGTGGCTGGCTAACGGTGCGCAACCCACCGAAACCGTTCGCGCTTTATTCGTAAAGAACGGTGTTATCGAAAAATAATCAGGGTGAAATAATGTACGAATTAGTCGATTATATGGTTAAACAATTCATCGACCCGGAATTCTATGAAATAGTAGTGGTCGAGGACGGAGACAACGTGGATATAAGAGTCCTTGCGGACAAAGACCGCGTTGCCAGAATTATCGGCAAATCCGGAAAAATAGCCAAGGCTATAAGGACGATCGTAAGAGCCGCAAGCCAGAAAAAAGACAAAAACTATTCGGTTTACGTTGAGGAAAGATAATGCTGGCTGTAGGCAAAATTCTTAAAGCGCACGGTATCAGGGGTGACGTAAAAGCGGAAAGCTATATGGACACCCCCGCTTCTTTTTCCGAGATAAAAAAATTATTTGTCGATGGGAAAGAACTTGCGGTGGAAAGAGCCAAAGTCGCGGGTAATTTCGTTTTGATCAAATTCAAAGGCGTGGATACTATGAACGACGCCGAACTCTTAAGAGGAAAACTCCTTTCCGCAGAAAAGACCGATTTGCCCGATCCCGGACAAAACAGATACTATATCGGCGATCTGTTAGGTAGTAAGGTGTGCGACGAAGAAGGGTGTTTCATAGGTACGCTTAAGGACGTTTTGCAGTACGGAAGCGCCGACGTATATCTTCTCGAAAACGGAAAAGGGACGGTTATGTTTCCCTTTGTGGGAGACGTCGTCAAGGAAATTTCCGTAAAAGAGCAAATTATCACCGTGTGTAAGTCGGAATTTGAAAAGGTGGCGGTCTATGAGGATTGAAGTGCTGACTTTGTTTCCGGAGATATATCGCTCGCTGGACGTTGGTATTATCGGGAAAGCGTTAAAGAAAAACGCTTTCGAAGTAAACGTTACCAATATAAGGGATTATTCTCTTGACAAACACAAACGATGCGACGATTATCCTTACGGCGGAGGTCCGGGGATGTTGATGACTCCTCAGCCTTTGCACGACGCCATTTCCGCGGTGGATCCCGACAGGCGTTGCGTAAGAATATATTTAAGTCCTAAAGGCGTTACCCTCAATCAAAATTTAGTCAGGGAATTGTCTTCGAAAGAAAACATTATGCTGATAAACGGTTTTTACGAAGGTATAGACCAACGCATAATCGATTTGGACGTGGATATGGAATTATCCATAGGCGATTACGTTCTGACGGGAGGGGATCTTGCCTCCCTTGTGGTGATAAACGCCGTAGCAAGATACGTCCCCGACGTTTTAGGCAGACAGGAATCTACCGAGGAAGAAAGCTTTTCCGACGGTATGCTCGAATATCCGCAATATACCCGTCCGCAGGAATTTATGGGATTATCCGTGCCGGAAGTACTGTTGAGCGGAAATCACGCCGAGATAGCCAAGTGGCGTAAAGAACAAAGCGAAAAAATCACCGAAAACAAAAGACCCGATTTGTTAAAGTAATCTGTTAAAGCAAAATGTTTATTCATTGGTTTCCCGGTCATATGACCAAAGCAATCAGAATGATGAAAGAAGAAATAGCGCGTGTGGAAAGCGTAATTTACGTTTTGGACTCCAGAGCGCCGCTTTCTTCCGTCAATCCTTCTTTCGACGAGATTATCGGAAACAGAACGATACTTTACGTTCTGAATAAAAGCGATCTCGTCCCTTCCGACGAATTAAAAAAATGGCAGAATTATTTTGAAAAGAAAGGTTCGTTTTGCATTACTGCAAACTCAACGGTGGTGGGAGGAAAACAGAAATTTCTGAACGCTTTGAAACAACTTAACGCCGAGGTTATCGAAAGATATAAGGCAAAAGGCGTCAAAAAAACCGTAAGGGCAATGGTTATCGGAGTGCCGAATTGCGGGAAAAGTACGCTCATTAACAGCATTATCGGAAAATCTCGCACGGTCACGGGAAATCGCCCCGGCGTGACGAGGGGAAAACAATGGGTGTCGATAGACCCTTATTTCGAACTTCTGGATACCCCGGGTACTTTATATCCGGATTTCAGCGACCAGCGTAAGGCGGTTAATCTTGCCATAATAGGCAGCGTTAAGGAAGAAATTACCGACGTAACCGTTCTTGCCGCGGAAATAATCGCTTTTATGAAAAAGGAGTATCCTGATTTATTGAAAAAAAGATATTCTTTAGAAAATTTTTGTGATAACGATTCCGACACCGTAGCAGCTATCGCCGCAAAAAGAGGATTTATGTTGAAGGGCGGAGAGCCCGATTGCGAGAGAGCGGCAAAAGCCGTAATCACCGATTTCCGTAAGCAGGCTTTCGGAAAAATTATTTTGGAAAAATACGATGACTTCGAACTCTGATATGTTTCTTTACGAAAACAAACTTTTTGCGGAGGGGGTTACTCTCATAGCGGGTATGGACGAAGCGGGACGAGGACCTCTCGCAGGACCCGTTACTGCGGCTTGTTGTATTCCCGATTTTTCGAAAATCGTAGAAGGAGTGAACGACTCTAAAAAACTTACGGAAAAAAAGAGAGAAAGTTTATTCGATCTTATAAAAAGTTCTTCGGTAAGTTTTTCCGTCGTTTCCGTGGACGAAGCGACAATCGACGAAATAAATATACTTAACGCTACGAAAAAGGCGATGAAAGAAGCCTTGCAAAAATTAGAAATAAAACCCGAATATCTTTTAGTGGATGCCGTTAAATGCGATTTCGGGCTCCCTTACAGTCCGATTATTCACGGAGACGCTTTAAGCTATTCCATAGCGGCGGCTTCCGTTCTGGCTAAAGTGACTCGTGACAGACTGATGCTTGAATACGATGAGCTTTATCCCGAATACGGTTTTGCCAAACATAAAGGATACGGCACTAAACAACATATAGAGGCATTGAAAAAATACGGACCTTGTCCCATACACAGGCGTACATTTATAAAAAATTTTTTTAATTAAGCTATGGATAAATACGGAGAAGGGATAAAAGGCGAAGAAATTGCCAAAAATTATCTAATCGGGCAAGGATATAAAATTATCGCTTCCAACGTCAATTATCCCAACGTAGGCGAACTCGATATAGTGGCTATGGACGGAAAGACTTTGGTTTTCGTCGAGGTCAGGACCCGTTCCGATAATGCTTTCGGACATCCTTTCGAAACTTTTACCAAGGAAAAAATAAGAAAAGTCGTAGCCGCAAGTCGTCGTTATCTTGCAGAACACAAGGTCGCTTGCAGGGGGTACAGATACGATGCGGTAGCGGTTTTCCGAGGAACGCCCGAATTGATAAAGGATGCTTTTTACGCAAAATGGCGATAAATTTTCTTAAGGAAAAAATCATAGAAAAATATCGAAAAAAACTATTGAAATCACTTGAAAAATTAAAACATATTTGATATTATATTAAAGACTTGCAACAGTCCTATGCGGGAGTGCGCCCCATTTCGGGCATTTTTTTAGGTAAAGCACAATTCCAAGACCTGTACGAATGTTGTTTATGTATAAACGGAGGTAAGTCGTGGCAAACATTATTGACATTATCGAGAAAGAGGGATTGAGGACAGATATCCCCGAATTCAGAGTAGGAGACACCGTAAAAGTCTTCGTTAAGGTTATCGAAGGTTCCAAGGAAAGACTCCAGGCGTTCGAAGGCGTTGTTATCGCGAGAAAGAACGGTTCCATCAGAGAAACATTTACCGTAAGACGTCTTGCTTCGGGCGTAGGCGTGGAAAGAACTTTCCCGTTGCACACTCCCAAAATCGACCACATAGAAGTCGTAAGACGCGGTAAGGTCAGAAGAGCTAAACTCTATTATCTCAGAGGACGTACCGGTAAGGCTGCCAAAATTAAACAGCTCGGCCGCTAAATTTTATCTAAAACAAGGGAATAACAACCGTTCTGTTTTCGGAATGGTTGTATTCGTTTATAAAGAGGTATTTTATAATGAAGAAAAAAATCCTTATATTAGCCGCTTTGGTAATCGTCGGAATACTCGTACTGGGAGCTTGCACAAGCGACGAAAATTTAATCAACGTCGGCGAAAACAATACTTTCAGCTATTCCGATTTAAGCGCCTTACAGAAGGAGTGGACGCTTAAAACAGACGATGAATATTCGGCAAGCGACGTATTTTCGGTAAGCGACGGCGCTTTGGTAATAAATACGTCTAAAGCAGGCTGGGGACAGGCTTTACAGAAAGTTTCGCTTAAAAGTAATTCCTATTATCTTATAGAATATACTTTCACCGCCAATTCTTTCAGTTCTTTCGGTGACCAGGGTTACGACGGATTTTTTATTTCCATCCTCGAAGACGACGATTTCAACACGGGTGATAACGCCGTTCATCATCGCGGTATAACTTCTTCAAAAACTACCGGCAGACTTTATTTTAAAACTACTTCGGCTAAAAATACCACTATTGCAATTAACGTGGGAACAGAGGATTATCCCGTAAGCGTTAACAGCGTGACCATAAGCGATATAAAACTCGTTCAGGTGCCTAAGTCTCAGATAACCGCCGAAAACGCAACTTACTTCACGTTCGTAAGCGATCATTACGGTGACGCCAGTGCGAAAAACGTATTGTGGGTAGTATTGGGAGGAGTCGCCGTAGCGTTGATTTGCTATGCAGCATACGTTATGTTCCAGCGCAATATGGCTATGGAAGGGGAATATAAAAATAAATTCCTCGCAAAAATAAGAGACAGCAAATTCACAGGTGTGGTTCTTGTAGCCGCAGTGGCTTTTCTTATCCGTCTTCTTATAGATCTTCTGACGGTTTGCATTGCCGGAACCAAAACGTATATCACTCTCGGCTACAACGTAGAAGGATATGCTTCTCAAGCGTTGTTTATAGGGAATTACGGAACGGTTTATCTCGGCGAATCTTTAGCCAAGTTCTGCACGGATAACGGTTATACCTATATGGCGCCGGGGAGTAATCCGATTTTATTGTATATTCTCGGACTTGTGGGCTTAATCAGCCGTATTTTTGCCGGAAGCAATCCCTATTTGGCGGCAATATTCTTTATCAAGTTCTTTGCCTCGCTTGCCGACGTGGCTACCGTCGTTTTGATTTATATTATGATAAAGAAATCGGCAGGCAACGTGGGAGCCGCCGTTATAGCTACGGCGTATGCGATTTTACCCGTAACTTTCGGCGTAAGCGCTTTGTGGGGATTTGCGGAGAGCATAACGGTTTTCTTAATCGTATTGACCGTATTCTTTATGTTGAAAAACAATTACTACGGTGTTGCGATTACGTATTTTGTGGCTTTCCTTACTTCCTGGACGGCGTTGATATTCCTGCCGATAGTTATTATGTATTCCATTCAGCAGGCAATCAACCGCAGAGAACTCAGAATACCTATGATAATTGCCGTCGTAGTCGGATTCGCTTTATTCTATTTGCTTAACCTGCCTTTCGACTTCAATCAGATTAAAGAAGGTTCGGCATTTGCCTGCGTGGTAAAATATTGGGATATGACGGCTAAGAATTTACGTTATTCTCTCAATGCATTCAATTTCCAGACCTTACTCGGAAACAATTTCGGTATAGTTTCCACCGAATCGCTTATTGTTTCGGTAATATTTATCGCATTTATGCTTGCGCTTGTAGCAATAGGTTATTTCAAAACCAAGAACAGAATGAATTTGCTGTTGCTTGCTACGGCTTTCATCAATATGGTGTTTATGTTCTCCAACAATATGACCCCCGTGGTGATGATGACGAGCCTTGCTTTAATGCTGATATATGCGGTTATGAACAAAGAGAAAAGAATTTATTTTGCTTTTGCCGTATTTGCCGTTCTGACATTCGTCAATATCTCGGTAGGAGAATTGCTTTATTCTTACACATCCGACGCAATATATCAGATAACTTACGATACCGCTACGGCATACGTTTTCAGCGCCTTTGCTTTGGTTGCAGTCTTGTATTACATTTACGTCACTTACGACGTAGTGGCAAGCCGCAAGATGAGAAAAATTCAACCCATGACTCTGACTTATCTCGGGTGGTGGAAAAATCTCTTCCTGCGTATCAAGAAGTCGTACTATAAATTACGTATCAAAACGACAAAGCAAAGCTGATACCTTTCCGAAAATAGAAAAAGCAGGTTCAAGAAACCTGCTTTTTTTTGTGAATATTTTTTTATAGAAACTATACCAAAATCATTTTCCTGTTGAAGTAATTGGAACGATTGACGATATTAAGCAATCCTTGCGCTTTGAAATCGAGTTTTATAAGGGAGCGTAATCTTTTATCGACTTTATCGATGTCCGAGTATTTTACCAGGACGTTGGATGTAATTTTATTCATTTCGGTAAGGATATCTTTTCTGTTGCGGTTAAGCGAGAGGACGTAAACGTAAGGAGGCAGTTCTTTCGCTTCGTCGTACATTTTTTGCGTTATGTCGAAGAGGGTATAAAGGGATATTCTCTTCAATCGTGCCATAGTATATTTTTTTGTCTTTGCGTTTTCGAGAAATTGTTCGTAGGTGACGGCGTTTAGGGCGGCAAGTTTCAGCCTGTTGTGAAGTCCGCTGTTTACGTCGTAATAGTTTTCCAGGTCATAACCGGAAATATCCTTCATTTTATATAAACATAAATCGCCCAAGGGGGTACCGCTGGTTTTTATCTCTTTCAAAAAATTATAGCAAATCGGCGGAACTTTATTTTCGATTTCGGCAAGACGATTTTCCTTTACCGCAAGGCGTACGGCTGATGCCGAAGGATATTCGGTATCGATATCGTCGCTGTTATAATCGATTTCTCTTTTTACGGTGTGGAGTTTAACCGAATTCATTCCGAGTTTCTTCAAAGCCTGAATGTAACTTATGGCAAGGGCGTTATTCGGTTTTTCCAGTATATCGGCTGTATCTGCATATTCGGGATAATCTTCGGCGTATTTTTTCATTGCAAGACTTCTCGATTTCGGGAAAGAAAATCCTTCGGACTGATATTCGGCAAGGTAGGCGCGGAAAACATCCGGTTCGTCCGCCAGAAAGTCCGCGGCTTTTTTCAGTAACGCGGTATCGCCGCATTCGCTTCCGAAGCTCAGATATTCGACGTCGGGTAATACGGACAAGATTTTAATTGCTCCGAAGGCGAAATTGTCGGCAGGGGATATCGAGTAAATCAGCGGGAGTTCCACCACCATATCGGCTCCGCATCGACCGGCTATTTCCGCCCTTTGGTATTTATCGAGGATTGCGGCGTCTCCTCTTTGCGTAAAACTACCGCTCATTATACATATAACGGTATCGGCGCCGGTTTCTTCCTTGGCAGCAAGCATATGACGTAGATGTCCGTTAGTAAAAGGATTGTATTCACAAATTATCGCAACCGTTTTCATTTGACAGGGTTTTTCCTTGAACTGTTTATTTTTCTGCTTGATTTCTTCCGCAGAAAGAGTATAATTAACTAAGTAACATATTTATTATATCATTATATTAAAAAAAAGCAAATCAGGGAGGGTAAAGTGTCTAAACTTATGGAAAAGGTTTATTCAAAAGCAGTTGCTTTGAATAAGCATATCGTTTTAGCCGAAGGAGAAGAATTAAGAATTATCAACGCCGCAAAAATTATTGCGGAAAGCAAAATCGCAAGTATTACTCTTATCGGACGTAAAGACGTAATCGAAGCGAAAGCCGGCGAACTCGGGAATATCGAAATAATAGACCCGGCAACAAGCGAAAAGACCGCTTCTTACATCGAACTTCTGTATGAATTGCGTAAAGCTAAGGGTATGACCATGGAACAGGCTGAAAAGCTGGTCAGAAACAACCCGTTGTATTTCGGTTCTCTTATGGTAAAGGCAGGCGACGCAGACGGTATGGTGGCAGGATCCATCAGTCCTACCGGCGACGTTTTACGCCCCGCTTTGCAGATTATCAAAACAAAACCCGGCGTATCTACCGTAAGCAGCTGTTTCGTTATGAGTATGCCGGACAATTCCGTCGGGACTAAATACGGACAGGGCGGTGTTTTGGTTTTCGGAGATTGTGCCGTAAACCCGAATCCCACTTCCGAGCAGTTGGCTGATATAGCAGTCGCTAGCGCAGACAGCGCGAAGAAAATCGCCGATATCGAAGAACCTAAAGTCGCTCTTTTAAGTTTCTCCACCAAGGGAAGCGCAAAACACGAATTTGTCGATAAAGTTCGTAAGGCCGCCGAAATCGTCAAAGAGACGCACCCCGAACTTTGCTGCGACGGAGAATTGCAGGCGGACGCCGCTTTGGTGGGCAGCGTAGGTATGCTCAAGGCCCCGGGAAGCAATGTAGCCGGAAAAGCCAACGTTTTGATATTCCCCGATCTTCAGTCCGGTAATATCGGATACAAACTCGTTCAGCGACTGGCAGGAGCCGAAGCCGTCGGTCCCATTTGTCAGGGATTTGCACGTCCGGTAAACGACCTCAGCCGCGGCTGTTCGGTTGAAGACGTGGTAGGCGTAGTCGCTATGACGGCTTTACAGTGCGAATAAGGAGGTTATGATGAAAGTATTGGTTATTAACGCAGGCAGCTCCTCTTTGAAATATCAGATAATAGATATGGATAACGAGCAGATGATATGCAAAGGACTTGTGGAAAATGTAGGAATGAAGGATTCCAATCTTTGTCATAAGGTCCCCGGGAAAAAAGATGTAGTAGTGAAAAAAGTTATTTCCAATCATACCGAAGCTTTGCAGACGGTTATCGATATGGTTACCGATAAAGAGCACGGGGTTATTTCTTCGGTAAAAGAAATAGGCGCTGTAGGGCATAGAGTACTTCATTCCGGAGAGGATTTTAACGACAGTGTACTTATAGACGACGAAGTCATCGGAATATGCAAGAAAAATTCCGTCCTCGGACCCCTCCATATGCCGGCGAATATCGCTTGTATAGAGTCCTGCGAAGAAGTTATGCCGGGGACTCCTATGGTAGCCGTTTTCGACACCGGTTTCCATCGTACGATGCCTAAACACGCTTTTATGTATGCAATTCCTTACGATGATTACGAAAATTATAAAATCCGTAAATACGGTTTCCACGGAACCAGTCATAAATACGTTACGGGAGTAGCGATGGATTATCTCGGAACCGACAAAGCCCGTATTATAACCTGTCATCTCGGGAACGGAAGTTCCATAAGCGCCGTTAAGGACGGGAAATGCATCGATACCTCTATGGGACTTACTCCGCTCGAAGGCGTAATTATGGGAACGAGAAGCGGCGACGTAGATCCCGCCGTAGTGGAGTTTATGGCGCAATGTCACAATATAAGCGTATCCGAAGTACTGAACATTCTCAACAAGAAAAGCGGATTTAAGGGCATTTGCGATGAAAGCGACTTCCGAAAAGTAAACGAACTTGCCGCGGCAGGTAATGAAAAAGCAAAACTCGCCGTCAAGATGTTCGCTTACAGAATCCGTAAATATATCGGAAGCTATTATGTAGCTCTCGGCGGAGTCGATTGCATAGTATTGACAGGAGGCATAGGCGAAAACAGTATTCAGGGCAGAGCGGCAATTATGAACGGATTGGAATTTTTGGGTATTGACTTCGATTACGAAAAGAACAATCAATTTTTCACCGAACCTGTAGTGGAAGTTTCCAAACCCGGAAGTAAAATAAAAGTTCTCATCATTAAAACCAACGAAGAATTGGTTATTGCGAGAGACGCAGTCCGCTTAACCGCCAAATAAAGTAAAATATCCTAAAATTGAGTTGACAAACAGCCGATAAATCTATATAATTATCAAGCGTAGTCAATCGATGAATTATCAGGAGGTGCCATATGGCAGTACCAAAGTGTAAAGTATCCAAACAAAGAGGGAATAAACGTTTCGCAAACTGGAAACTCGCTCCGCTCAATTTGTCCGAATGCCCCCAGTGCCACGAACTCAAAAAGAGCCACGAAGTTTGCCCCAAATGCGGTTACTATAATGGTAAACCCGTTGTTTTGCCCAAGGAAGACAAAGAATAATAAATTTTGTCAAGTATTTGAATTTTGTACGGAGTAGAGGAATGTATTTCCTCTATTTCTTGTATAAAAAAGCGGAGGTTGTATGAAAATAGTACTGGACGTTTTCGGAGGAGATAACGCACCCGAGGAGATTTTGAAAGGCGCCAAGGCAGCTTTGGAAGTCGAACAAGGTTTCGAACTCGTGCTTTGCGGACGTAAAGACGTAATCGAAAAGTACGTTGCGGAAAACGAAGTCGACATGTCGAGAATAGAGATTTGCGACGCAGAAGAGGTCATTACCAACGACGACGTTCCTACCGAAGCAATAAGGACCAAACGCAACTCTTCCATAAATGTGGCTATGGATTATCTCAATTCCGATCCCGATGCCAAAGGTTTTGTTTCGGCAGGTAGTACGGGTGCGGTTCTGACGGCTGCGGTACTTCTTTTGAAAAGAATAAGAGGCATTAACCGTCCGGCTTTAAGTCCGGTATTGCCGACAGTTACCGATAAAAACGTTTTGCTTATCGATTGTGGCGCAAACGTAGAACCAAAGGCCTCCAATCTAGTGCAGTTTGCGCAGATGGGCAGTGCTTTTGCAAAATGCGTTTTCGGAGTTTCGGAACCTAAAGTGGCTCTGTTAAGCAACGGAACGGAAGACAAAAAGGGAAATACGCTTAATAAAGAAGCTTTCCCGCTGATAAAAGAAAGCGGAGTTAACTTTATAGGAAATATGGAAGCGAGAGAAATTCTGAGCGGAGACGCCGACGTGGTGGTAGCCGACGGGTTTTCGGGAAATATCGCCTTAAAAGCCTGTGAAGGTACGGCTCTTGCTATGTTCAGCCTTATAAAAGAAGGAATATACGCAGGCGGCTTAAGAGCAAAAATAGGATATCTTTTGCTTAAACCCGTATTTAAGGGCGTAAAAAAGAAAATGGACTATAACGATAACGGCGGAGCCGTATTACTCGGATTGGAGAAAATTGTAGTCAAAAGTCACGGCAGTTCCAAGGCAAAAGCTATCTGTAATTCTATTTTGCAGGCAAAGCAGATGATTGACAGCGGAGTGGTCGATAAAATAAGGGAAGAACTTAATTTTGGAAAATAACGATATTATCGAAATTGAAAATAAAATCGGATATTCTTTCAGAAATAAGGAATTATTACTGAGAGCTTTTACCCATTCATCTTACTCAAACGAACATCGTAACGTTTCCAGTTACGAAAGATTGGAATTTTTGGGAGACGCTGCGCTCGGGTTTATTACGGCATTGGATCTTTATCAGACCTATCCGTCTTATTCCGAAGGTCAGCTTTCCAAGATAAGAGCCGGTACCGTTGACCGAAACACCATAGCAGGAGTAGTGGACGAAATGGATATAGTGCGTTATATAAGGACCGGTTCGGGTAACGCACAAGAAAATTTCCGCACGTCGATTAAAGCAAGATGCGACCTTTTCGAAGCCGTAGTAGGGGCGATAGTCGTCGATAACGACGGAAAACTCGAACAGGCCACGGAATTTTTGAAACGTTTCCTTTTTAATCATATAAATTTACGATCCAAAGATTATAAATCTCGTCTTTACGAATTATGTTCACGGGAAAATAAGGAGATTTCCTTTGTCGTTTCCGATAAGACCGTACACGACAATAAGCCCGTTTTTACGGTAGAACTCTATATAAACGGAGAAAAAAAATCCATAGGTAAAGGCGGCAATATCAAAAGTGCCGAACAAGAAGCCAGTAAAGCCTATCTTCAAAAATAATTTTCAAAAAATTTTTTTAATTTCGGAATAAAATCGCTTGACACAGGGTACAATAGTGCTATAATTGAGTTAGCAGTCAAAGGTAGTGATTGCTAACAGACATTAAAAGATAGTGCTAAGGAGCGATATGGGAACGGATAATCTGTCCGAACGTAAACAGAAAATATTGAAGGCGGTAGTTGACGAATATATCAACAGCGCGTCTCCGATATCTTCCGGCGAAATCAAATCCAAACATTTCGGCGAGATTAGTTCGGCGACCATTCGTAACGAGCTTTCGGCGCTGGAAGAAATGGGATATCTGATTCAGCCGCATACTTCGGCAGGAAGGATACCTTCCAAAAAAGCATATACGCTTTATGTGGATAAGTTTCTGGAAAGGCAGCCGTTAAAGAAAGAGGAAATCGCTTTTATAGAAAATTCCTTCAAGGAGCGTTTCAGCGAAATCGAGGACCTCGTAAGAAAGACGGCAAAAGTCATCAGCGACGTAACTAATTATACTTCTGTAATAGTATTGAAGAACATCAATAAAGTAGTACTGAAGGAAATAAAACTTATCGATCTCGACGCGCACAATCTTTTGGTAGTCATAATAACGGACAGCGGAATTATCCGAGATAAGGTCATAACCTTACAGAGCGAAATAGACGCAAGGTACGTTAAAGACGCCAACGCAATGGCAAATAAAATTTTTGCCGGCAAAACCGTCAGCGAAGTAAGAAATCCGGATAAACTCATCGAAACCGAAATGAGCGAGTTTCGCGAGTTGTACGAAAGCATAGTGGCTATCCTGGAAAGTTACGCCGAGAAAGTGGACGAAACGGTTTATATGGAAGGGCAATCCAAGTTTTTGGAATATCCCGATCATGACCTGAACGCCACGAAAGACTTTCTGGCGGTTATCGATACAAAGGAGCGCCTTGCCGAGGTTATAGACGATAACAGCGACATAGAGTTCAGCGTCAGGATAGGAAAAGAGGAAAACGGCGGCATTGAAAAATGCGCTATTGTGACTGCAAAATACGTTCTCAACGGGAAGGAAATCGGACACGCCGGAGTTATCGGACCCGAGAGAATGGATTATTCCAAAGTTATGAGCGTGCTTAAATGCATCAGTAATGCTTTGGGAGAAATAACCGACGGAGGAAATGATGACGGAAAAAGGCTTAAATGAAGATATAAAAGCGGAGACGACGGAAGAAGTCGTTAAGGAAGAGGAAGTAAACGCCGAACTCGAACAGGCATTGAAAAAAGCCGACGAGTATAAAGATTTGGCGCAAAGGGTGCAAGCCGAATTCGACAACTACCGCAAAAGAAACAACGAAGCGGTCAAAGTCGCCAGAAACGACGCTACCGACGACGTAATAAGTAAACTTTTTCCCGTTCTCGATAATTTCGAGAGAGGAATCAGCGCGGTCGAAGACTCGGCGCGTCAGGGAATGGAGCTTATCTACAAACAGATAGTGGGTATCCTCGAAAAGTATGAGGTTAAGGAAATAGAAGCGTTGGGAGCTGAGTTTAATCCCGAATATCATCACGCCATCGCTAAATGCGATGACGGCGAAAAGGAAAACGTAGTAGTGGAAGTTTTCCAGAAAGGTTATATCAGAAAAAACAAGGTGCTAAGACCGGCAATGGTCAAAGTGGCACAATAATATAAAAGGAGATGAAGAATTATGACTAAAATAATAGGTATCGATTTAGGAACGACCAATTCCTGCGTAGCAGTTATGGAAGGCGGCGAAGCCGTGGTTATACCTAACGCCGAAGGCGCCAGAACCACTCCGTCCGTCGTAGGATTTGCAAAAGACGGGACCCGTCTCGTCGGACAAATAGCAAAACGTCAGGCGGTTGTCAACGCCGATAAAACCATTTCCAGCATTAAAAGAGAAATGGGAACTTCTCACAAAGTTAAAATCGACGATAAGGAGTACACTCCCCAGGAAATTTCCGCGATGATTTTAACTAAACTTAAAAACGACGCCGAAGCATATCTCGGGCAGAAAGTTACTCAAGCGGTTATTACCGTGCCCGCATATTTTTCCGACAGTCAACGTCAAGCGACTAAAGACGCAGGTAAAATTGCCGGACTCGAAGTTTTGCGTATAATAAACGAACCTACCGCGGCGGCTTTAAGCTACGGACTCGACAAAGAAAACAAAGAACAGAAAATATTGATTTACGACCTCGGCGGCGGAACGTTCGACGTTTCCATACTGGAACTTGACGACGGCGTATTCCAGGTACTTGCAACCAACGGCGACACTCGTCTCGGCGGCGATGACTTCGACAACGAAATTATCAAATGGATAGTCGAGGAATTCAAGAAAACCGAAGGTATCGATTTGTCCAAGGATAAAATGGCTATGCAGAGGGTAAAGGAAGCAGCCGAAAGGGCGAAAATCGAACTGAGCGGCGTTCAGAAAGCCAATATCAATCTGCCGTTCATTACCGTGGGAGCTAACGGACCTTTGCATATCGATATGGATCTTACCAGAGCTAAATTCGACGATATGACGGCTTATTTGGTCAATAAGACCATTGCTCCTACCGAACAGGCTTTGCGTGACGCCGGACTGAAAGCCTCCCAGATAGATAAAGTCGTACTGGTTGGCGGTTCTACCCGTATTCCTGCAGTTTTCGAAGCCGTGAAGAAGATTACCGGAAAAGAACCTTATAAAGGTATCAATCCCGACGAATGTGTGGCACTCGGCGCGGCAATTCAGGGCGGCGTGCTTGCCGGAGACGTGAAAGACGTATTGCTTCTCGACGTTACTCCGTTGAGCCTGGGTATCGAAACTATGGGCGGAGTGTTTACCAAACTTATCGAAAGAAACACCACCATTCCTACCAAGAAGAGCCAGATATTCAGTACTGCAAGCGACAATCAGACCAGCGTGGATATTCACGTTTTACAGGGTGAAAGAGCAATGGCTGCCGATAATAAGACCCTCGGACGTTTCGAACTTACCGGGATACCTCCCGCTATGAGAGGAGTGCCGCAGATCGAAGTTACCTTCGATATCGACGCAAACGGTATAGTAAGCGTTACCGCCTTGGATAAGGGTACCGGCAAAACCAATAATATCACCATAACCGCGTCCACAAACCTGACCGAAGAGGATATCGACAAGGCAGTTAAGGAAGCGGAAAAGTATGCAGAAGAAGACAAGAAACGTAAAGAAATGATCGATATGAGAAATAACGCAGAGCAGCTTATTCTCGCTATCGACAAGACATTGAGAGAGTCCGGCGACAAACTCAGCGATGAAGACAAAGCTACTTTGGAAGACGCCAATAAAACCGCAAAAGAAAAGCTCGATAAAGCTCAGACCGTGGAAGATATCAAGGCGTTGACCGAGGAACTCAGCAAAGAGACCAACCATATCTTCACCAAACTGTATCAGCAGGCTCAGGCGGAGAACGGCGGAACCAATAACGCTGCCGACGACGGTTCGTCTATAAATATCAACCCGGACGATATAAAATAAACTTATAGAAGGTTTTATGGCAAATAAAGATTATTACGAGATACTCGGAATATCCAGACAGGCGAGTGCGGATGAAATAAAATCCGCATATCGCCGTATGGCGAAAAAGTATCATCCCGACGTATATGCTACCGCAGACGAAAAAACCAAGAAGGACGCCGAAGCGAAGTTCAAGGAAGTTCAACATGCTTACGAAGTTCTGACAGATCCTCAGAAGAAAGCGGCTTACGACCAATTCGGCAACGAAGACGGTCCTACCATGAGCGGAAACGGAGGTTTCGGATTCAATCCTTTCGGAGGAGGTGCAAGCGGAGGATACGACGATTTTATAAACAATATTTTCTCGGCTTTTACCGGAAGCAGCGGAGGAAGAACTTCCAGACGTGCCGAAAGGGACGGAGACGATATAGAATACGTTCTGAATTTGACGTTCAAAGAAGCGGTATTCGGAGTAAAGGATAAAGAAGTCGTATTTACCAGAATAGAGAAATGTCCTACCTGCGGCGGAAGCGGCGCAAAAGACAGTTCTTCCATAAAGGTTTGCACCAAATGCGGCGGAAGCGGCGTTATCAACGTGCAACAGAGGACGCCTTTCGGAGTTATGCAATCGCAAAGAGTTTGCGACGAATGCGGCGGAAGCGGTAAAATAATTACCGATAAGTGTAAGGATTGCGGCGGAAAAGGCAGGATAAAGAAACAAAGAAGCATTAAAGTCAACATCCCTGCCGGAGTGGACAACGGACAGATGCTTACCTTAAGAGGAGAGGGTTGCGCTTCCCCCGGCAGAGGCAACAACGGAAACCTTATCCTCGTACTTAAAGTGCAGGACCATCCGCTTTTCCAAAGAGACGGTGTCAACATAACTTTCGATATCCCGATTACTCTTACGCAGGCCGTTTTAGGAGACGTGATTCAAGTTCCTACGCCGGACGGCAAGACCGTGGAACTGCAAATCCCCGAAGGGACTCAAAGCGGTACGTTAAAACGTATCAAAGGAAAGGGCGTTAAATATCTAAGAAAAGACGCTTACGGAGATTTGTTTGTCAGACTGGTAGTGGATATTCCTTCAGGACTGTCTTCGAAACAAAAATCCGCACTTAAAGAAATGGATGATATTCTCGCCAAAGCGAAATACGATAAAATAGAAAAATACAATAAGTTGGTTAAAGATTTGAAATGAAATGGTGTGAAATAACAGTAAATACCGATTCGGAAGGCACCGAGCTTATAGCCGATGCCTTTTTTTCCATCGGTTGTGCGGGAGGGGTTAAAATAACCGACGTTAACGACGTTCTCGATATTATCGCTCATAATAAAATGTGGGACTACGTCGATGAAAATCTTTTGAAAGCCGATAAAAGCGCTAAAGTCAGCGGTTTTGTCAGTCTGGATGAAAAGGACGGAAAGATAAAAGAACTCAAGGAATATCTTGCTGGCGAGGGCGTACCGTTCGGAGAGATAAACACTTCCGTCATTGACGATGAAAGCTGGGTAGATACTTGGAAAAAATACTACAGACCTATCGAAGCCGGACGTTACAATATAGTTCCGAAGTGGATAAATCACAATTCGTCTCCCGAAAAAATCAAAATTTTAATGGATCCGGGTATGGCTTTCGGCACGGGCGAACACGAGTCCACCAAAATGTGTCTTATGTTGATGAGCGGAATAGATTTTAACGATAAAGCAGTCATCGACGTAGGTACCGGCAGCGGAATACTCGGCATTGCCGCAATAAAAAGCGGAGCAAAAAGCTGTTATATGTGCGATATAGATAGCGTTGCGGTCAAAGCCGCCAAGGAAAACGCCGAACTTAACGGCGTCTTGCCCGACGCAGAAATAGAACTTGCAGACCTTTTGGTAGGAGACAGAAAAGCAGACGCGGTGCTTGCCAATCTTACCGCCGGCATACTTATAAGATTGAGCGAAGGGCTGTCCGCGCATATGAACAAAGGAGGCGTTCTGATTTGTTCGGGAATTATTCACGAACGCAAGAAAGAAGTAATCGACGCTTTTGAGTCTGCAGGTTTCGTTCTTTCCGAAGCACTTTCCCTCGGGGAATGGGACGGGTTAAAATTTTTATGGATTTGAAACGTTTTTTCAGCGAAGAAATAGATTACCCTCGTCGCAGAGCCGTCCTCAGAGGCGAGGAGTTCGTTCACGCGGTAAAAGTAACTCGGCATAAAGTCGGGTACTTTCTTATTTTATGCGGTAACGACGGTTACGACTATTACGGAAAAGTTACGGACATCTCAAGCGACGCCCTTTATGCTGAAATTACCGAAAGGGTATTGAACGATTCCGAAACCGTACGTCCCGTTATTTTGTACGCCGCCGTCGGAAAAGATTTCGATACCGTGGTTCAGAAAGCCGTGGAACTCGGCGTAAAAAAGATAGTTCCTTTCTTTTCGGAAAGAACGAACATCGACAAGGTTAATTTACCGAGACTTAAAAAGATAGTTTTCGAAAGCAGCAAACAATGCGGACGAAGTTGTCTTGCGGAAATAACGGCTCCGATAAACTTCGCTCAGGCGGTAGAAGAGGCGAAAAACGGAAATGCGGTTATGTTTTACGAATTTGAAAGAGAACGTAAAATTTCTTCCGCAGAATGGGATAACGAGCAACCCGTCAATGTTTTTATAGGGGCTGAAGGAGGCTTTTCCGAGGCAGAAAAGCAACTTTTTATCGATAACGGAGGAAAAACTTATACTCTCGGGAAAAGGATATTAAGGGTAGCTACCGCCGTAGTATCGGCATTGACTCTTGTTTTGGAAAAACTCGGCGAAGCGTAATGAAAGCAGTAGTATTTAATTTAGGGTGTAAGGTTAATTATTACGAAAGTAACGTGCTCAAAGAAAGTTTGCGTCAAAAAGGGTACGATGTTTATGACGAGCTTGTTTTCGCGGACATATACGTTTTGAATACTTGCGCCGTAACGGCTGAAGCCGAACGGAAATCCAGACAGGCAATATCGAGATGCCGCGCGTTCAATCCTGCGGCAAAAATTTTTGTATGCGGTTGCGCTTCGCAAAATAATCCCGAAAATTTTCACAAGGATAACGTAATATTCGTTACGGGTTCGGCTCAGAAAAACTCTATTTTGGACAGACTTGAAGATACAGAGTATTCCGGCGAAGTCAAAACTCTTCCTACCGTATGCGAAAGCAGTTTTTTACCTCGGGCAGACAGAACGAGGGCTTTTGTAAAAATCCAGGACGGTTGCGACAGTTTTTGTTCCTACTGCATTATTCCCTATCTGCGAGGAAGAAGCCGTTCGAGAAACGCAGACGAAATTGTCTCGGAAATCGAAAGACTTTCCGCTACTTCCAAAGAAATAGTGCTTACGGGTATAAATATAATGAGTTACGGTGCGGATACGGGTACCGGTCTGACCGAACTTATAAGAAGGCTTAAGGATATAGACTGTCGTATCAGAATAGGCTCCTTTTATGCAGAAGGAATAAGCGAAGAACTTTTGGACGCATTGTTTTCTCTGAAAAAATTCTGTCCGCATTTCCATCTGTCCTTGCAAAGCGGCGACGACGAAGTATTAAAAGCAATGAACAGGAAATACACTTCGGCTTGTTACGAGCAAAAGGTAAAGCTGATACGCTCATACGATCCGAACGCTTGCGTAGCTACCGACGTAATTACCGGTTTTCCTACCGAAAGACAGGAGAACCATATACGCAGCGTCGAATTTATTAAAAGGGTAGGTTTTTCCGATATACATGTTTTTCCATTTTCGCCGAGAGTGGGGACAAAAGCGGCAAAGCTTCCGTCTTTGCCTTCGGAAATCGTAAAACAGCGGAGAAACGAACTTTTAGATTTGAAAAAATCTTTGCATAAGGTTTTCCTGAAAAACAATGTCTGGATAAAACACGAAGTCCTTATCGAGGCAAAACAAGGGGATTATTTTGTAGGGTATTCGAGAAATTACGTTAAGATTTATACGGATAGGAACGGAGAAATTATAAATTGTGTTCCGACTGCGCAGTATAAAGACGGACTAAAGGAGGATATTAAACAATGAACGACTGTATTTTTTGTAAAATTATTGCGGGAGAAATTCCCTCGACCAAAGTTTTCGAAAACGAGGATATGGCAATCATCAAAGATCTCAATCCGCAGGCAAAAATTCATCTTTTGATATTGCCCAAAAAGCATTATGCCAATATCGGAGAACTTGCAGCCAACGATGCCGACCTTTTGAAAAGATGTTTTTCAGCCTTCGCAGGTCTGACGGACGAACTCGGATTGCAAAACGGTTACAGATTGATAACCAATAAAGGCGATGACGGCTGCCAGAGCGTCAATCATATTCATATTCATATTCTCGGAGGAGAGAAACTCGCCGAAAAAATGGGATAATACAAATTAAAAAGTCATAAAAGAAAAACACACTTGAAATCAAGTGTGTTTTTTGTTTTAGAATTTTCTTTTTCTGGCGTTTTCAGCCTTCTTTTTTCTCCTTACGCTGGGCTTTTCGTAAACCTCATGGCGTTTGAGATCGCCGATGATACCGTCGGTAGAGCATTTTCTTTTCCAACGACGGAAAGCGCTGTCCACGGATTCGTTTTCTTTAACGTAAACGGTTGCCATTAAGTTCACCCCCTTTGCACAAGAATCGGTTATTAGTATATTACATTATTCTCCGCAGAATGTCAATTATTTCAAGGTAATTCCGCTTTCGTAAAAAACTTTTGTCGAAAACCGTCTTAATTTCACTAATTTTGCAATTTTTGCCCAATGTCGGTTTCAGGGTGCTAAAATGTAGAAAAAACAAAGGAGCAAAAGGAATTATGACGAAATATTCGACTGAGGCAAAACTTTATATTTTGCAGGCGAGGAAAAGACTTATGAACAATTCCTACGAGGAATATGCAAAAGAAAGATATGACGTGTATTTTATCAATAACAAGAAGATCACAAAGGTACAACTCGAAGATATGCAGGCTAAAGTGAATGAAATTCTCGCAAGCGACGATTTCGTTTACGATCCGTTGAGCAAACTTATCGTGGATGAAAAGGAGTTCAATGCTTTGGACGATTATGCTAAAGTCAGATATATGCTTGAATTAAGCGAAATTTACGCGAGACTGAAAAAGAAAATTTCATAAACGTATTTATTTACCGAAAATTATTTTTCTTTCCTGAACGCTTCGTCGCAAGCCTTATGACTTTTTAAGATAAAATTGCGCATTATAAGGAATAATGTATTTTTTTGTCGAATGTTATATTGTGAGGTGGTAGATGAGGCGTTTTTCGGACGCTTTTTTAGAGAAAATCAAAAGCAAAACGGATATAGTCGATTTAATTTCTTCTTACGTTACCGTGCAGAGAAAAGGACGGGATTATTGGGCGTGTTGTCCCTTTCATAAAGAGAAAACTCCTTCTTTTCAAATCAGATCCGACCACCAATTTTATCGTTGCTACGGTTGCGGTAAACACGGAAATATATTTAATTTCTTGATGGAATACGAAAATATTTCCTTTGCCGAAGCAGTGGAAATACTTGCGAAAAAAGCCGGGTTGGAGATTCCGGAATTTACGGACGACCCTGAAGCCAAGGCTCGCAGCGAACAGGCGGAAAAGATTTATAATATAAATAAGGAAACCGCAAAGTTCTATTACAGGAACCTTTTCTCCGAAAACGGTGCGATAGCAAGAGAATACATAGCGAAAAGAGGGTTGGATTCCGACGTTATAAATACTTTCGGGATCGGCTGTTCCTCGGACTTCGAGTCCTTGCCAGAATATCTGTTGAAGAAAGGCTATGCCAAACAAAGTCTTATCGACGCAGGCGTAATCAGCGTCAACTCTTCGGGGAAACTATCGGATTTTTTCGGCAACAGGCTGATTATCCCTATTATCGGCGGCAACGGAAAAGTTCTCGGTTTTACCGGGAGAGTTCTCGTTTCTAATCCCGATTTTGCAAAATATAAGAATACACAGACTACGCTTGTTTTCAATAAGAGGAAAAATCTGTTCGGAATAAACCTTTTCAAAAAAATAAGACAGCCGTCGGGAGTTCGGAGCATGATACTCGTGGAAGGACATATGGACGTAGTGAGCCTTTATCAGGCAGGGATACGTAACGCAGTCGCGTCCATGGGTACGTCTTTAACAGTGGAACAGTGCCGCGAAATTAAAAGGTACGCCGATCTCGTATACGTTTCCTTCGACGGTGACTCCGCAGGGCAGAACGCCACTTTGCGAGGATTGGATTTATTAAAGAACGAAGGTCTGGACGTAAAGGTAGTTTGTCTCAAAGATAATATGGATCCGGACGATTACGTCAGAAAATACGGTAAAACGGGCTATGAAGAGCTTTTGGATAAAGCTATGCCGCTTATCGATTATAAACTTATGAAGGTGGAGGAAAAGTATAATCTTAACAAATCCGACGATAAGATCAAATACGCCAAAGACGCAAAAAATATATTAAATTCGCTCGACGAAGTGGAAAAGCAGATTTATGCCGAAGTCGTGGAATCCAAAAGCGGAGTCAAAGCCGAAACTTTGATAGAGGATAAGCCCGTTATAAACGAGTCCGTCGTTCCTGCCGCCCAAAGGGTTACTCAGGAGAACAATGCGTTTGCAAAGGCAGAAGCTTTTGTGATGAGTTCGTTTATATACGGAAAGAACTATATCGCCGCAGACGATCTTCCGGAAATAAGAAAATATATTACGGAAGAAAAATATATAGAAGTTTTCGATTACTTTATGAAGGGGCTGCTAAGCGGAATTATTCCTAAAGCCGCAGACGTATTCGATATATTGGGGGACGATCCTTTAGCCGCATTGTTGGTGGACGAGGCGGATAAGATAGACGAAGCCGACCAAAAAACTTATTATTTACAATGTATGAAAAAACTTAAACAGGATTATACCGGTAAGGAATTAAGAAGACTGACTACGGAATTTAATAATGAGACCGACGTAGAAGCAAAAGAAAAAATTAGAATGCAAATTAAAAACCTGACCAAGGCACAACCTAAATAAGCAGTGAAGGAGATTAATAATGTCTGACAGAGAAGAACGTAAGAAGCAGGTAATTGAGAAAATAATAGAATCTTTTAAGGAGAAGAAGTCCATAAACGAAGACGAACTTCTTAACAGAATGGACAGATTGAGTCTGGACGCCAGTGAAATGGAGTCTGTTTACAGTACTCTCGAAGAGAACGGGATAAAGGTTATCTCGTCCGATGACGAGAAGATAAACGACCAGATGCTTCAGAAAATTATGAACGAGGTCAATATCGACGACTCGGTCAAAATGTATCTGAAAGATATAGGTAAAGTTCCGCTTCTGAGCGCGGCGGAAGAGCAGGAACTCGCAAAAAAGATGATAGAAGGCGACGCCGAGGCGAAAAAACAACTTATTAACGCCAACTTACGACTGGTAGTCAGCATAGCAAAACGCTATGTCGGAAGAGGAATGCAATTTTTGGATCTTATTCAAGAAGGCAACCTTGGATTGATGAAGGCGGTGGATAAATTCGATTACACCAAGGGATTCAAGTTTTCAACGTACGCTACCTGGTGGATAAGACAGGCTATAACGAGGTCGCTTGCCGATCAGGCCAGAACCATACGCATACCCGTCCATATGGTAGAAACCATCAATAAACTTACGAAAACCAGTCGCACGCTTTTACAGAAACTCGGCAGAGAACCTACGCAGTCCGAAATAGCCGAAGCTATGGGAATATCGGAAAGCAGAGTGGTGGAAATACAGAAAATAGCGCAGGACCCTGTTTCGTTGGAAGCTCCTATAGGCGAAGAAGAGGACAGCCATCTCGGAGATTTCATAGAAGACAAGAATACCGCTTCCCAGATAGACATAGCGGAAAGCAAAATGCTTAAAGAACAGGTAAAGGAAATACTCAGCACGCTTGCACCCAGAGAAGCTATGGTCCTTATGCTTCGCTACGGACTTAAAGACAATCGTCCCAGAACACTGGAAGAAGTCGGAAGGGTATTTAACGTTACCCGTGAAAGAATACGTCAGATCGAAGCGAAAGCTTTAAGACGCCTTAAACATCCCAATAAAGTTAAAAAACTAAAGGATTTTCTCGATAAGTAATGGCTTTTTTAAGTAAAAGACTTCGTTGCGTAGCCGATGAAATAGGGAAAGCAGACACCGTTGCCGATATAGGTACGGATCACGGTAAGCTCGCTTTATATGCTTTGCGTAAAGGGATTTGCAAGAAAGTAATCGCCGTAGATATAAGCGAAAACAGTTTGCAAAAGGCCAGAGTACAGGCGGAAAACTCCAATCTCTCCGAAAATATTGAGTTTATTTGCGGAGACGGACTTCTTCCTCTGAAGGAAATTCCCGACGTTATAGTTATAGCCGGAATGGGCGGAAACGAAATAGTGAAAATACTTTCAGACAGATTTCTTCCTGCCCGTTATATTTTAATGCCGCATCAGGACGCTCATATTCTGAGGCGTTTTATGCGGGAAAAGGGATTGCGGGTCATTAAAGACTATGTAGTGGAAGACGGAAAGTTTTATACGCTCATTGTTTGCGAAGCCGGAGAAAACGATTATACCGATTCGGAAATTATTTTGGGAAGAAATTTTCCTCCAAACGAAGATTATGTCCGCAGGCTGGCTGACAGAAAGAAAAAAATCGAAATTATATTGAAGTCACAGCGGATAAACCCCGAAAAATTACAGGAAGAATTAGCTGCAGAATATAAGGAGATAGAAAAATGGTACGGATCGATGACGCAGTGAAAATTCTGGAGGAATTTGCTCCTCTCGAATTAAGCGAAGATTTCGACAATTGCGGATATAAGACCGGAAGCGGAAAGCTTGAACTTAGCGGAATACTCGTTACGGTAGATACCAACCGAGACGTAGTGAAGGAAGCGGTGGAAAAAGGGTGCAATCTCATTATAGAACATCATCCGTCTATATGGAAACCGCTTAAAAGTATAGATCCTTCGAGACCGCTTAATACGGCACTTATAGAAGCCATTAAAAGCGACGTATGTATCTACTCTGCACATACGAATGTGGACTATACGGACGGCGGACTGAACGATACCGTTGCTTACGCTATGGGATTGAAAAACGTAAGTTATATAAAAACTCCTTCTTCTGCCAGACAGGGCGAAACCGATAAAAATTATACCTTGAAAGAATATGCAAGGAAAATATCCGAGTTGTTTTCCGACGATAACGTTTCTATCGTAGGAGATCCCGAAAAAATTATAAAGAAAGTGGCGGTTATAAACGGAGGCGGAGGAAGGGAAGACGCCCTTTTGGAGACCATGGAAGCCGGAAACGACGTTTTTGTCACTGCAGAAGTAAAACATTCCGTCGCAAGGTTGGCAAAAGATTCCGATTATGCTATAATACAAGTCGGGCATTATTCCAGCGAGAAACTTTTTATGAATCTTATCAAGGATTTATACAGTAAAAAGCTACCGCAAATTCAGGTTTATTGCGCGGAATCTATAGGAGATCCCTATAATAAAAGAGGTGAAATATGGACTTGAAAGCTATACTCGACTATCAGAAAATAGATATAAAGGTATATAAGTACGAAAAAGAATACGCTAGTAGCAAGGAACTCGAAGTAGCCAACCGTTGTAAAAAGGCTTTTGAGGAAAGGAAGAAATCCCTTGTTGCACTCGGCGCCGAACTCGATTCCGTCATAAATCAGTTTTCAAAACTGGAAGCGAGGCTCAAAGAATTAACCGATAATAAAGTTAGCAGTTTTTCTTCGGAAGAAATTACCGACGAAACCACTTTAGCCGATTTCGAAAAAGAATTTACCATTTACGAGGAAGAAATAGCTGCGTTGAATAAAGATATCAATGCGGTTATCAAAAAAATCAACGATATCAATTATACCAATAAAACTTTGAACGAAGAGATGAATGCCTTTAACAAGGAATTTCAGTCTGCGGCTGCCGCTTTGAAGGTAAAGGAAGAAAAAATCAAAGAAGCAATAAAACCTATGCTGAAACAATTAAAGGAAATTAAGCCTTCTATAGAGGAAAAACTGATAAAAAAATACGAGGAATTGCGTAAAGCAAAAAGGATGCCGGCATTTATTCCTTATCAGCCGGACGGCAACGTAATAAATTGCGGTGCCTGCGGTATGGATATAACCGTAGAAGTGGCAAAAAAACTTTTACAATCCGGGGACGTAGCCGAATGTCCTCATTGCGGGAGGGTGGTTTACAGACCGTAAATCAATAAAGAATAATTAACTTCGGACCGATATATATTTTTGTAAAGAGGTTTATATGAAATTTACAAAAATGAACGGTCTGGGGAACGATTACATATTCATTAACGCCGACGAGGAAACAATAACGGATCCGTCTTATGCGGCGATAAAATTATCGGACAGGCATAAAGGTATAGGCGGAGACGGAATCGTGCTGATCGGAAAAGCAAAGAAAGCCGACTTTTCCATGAGAATATTTAATTCCGACGGAAGCGAAGGGAAAATGTGCGGAAACGCTTTAAGATGTCTCGGAAAATTCGTTTACGAAAAGGGTTTGACGGAGAAAAAAGAATTGACCGTAGATACTTTAAGCGGAATAAAAAAAGTTAAAATCAGAGCGATCGACGGAATGGTGCAATGTGCCAGAGCGTGGATAGGTAAAGGGACAAAGGGACACGAGAACGGAATTTTTGAAAGACAAATTCTTTCATTAGGGAAACCGTATAACTGTTTTTGCGTTTCCGTAGGCAATCCGCATTGCGTAATATTCGTAGACCGTTATGATGACGATATAATGATAATCGGACGCGATATCAGTGAGAATAAGGAGTTTTTTCCCGACAGAACGAACGTGGAATTCGTATTAAAAGATTTGTCCGACAATATTTTGACGGTCAGAGTTTACGAAAGAGGTTCGGGAGAAACGCTCGCTTGCGGAACGGGTGCATCGGCGGCTTTCTTTACTGCAAACGTGCTTGGTCTGGTAGGTGACAGGGCTGTTGTAAGATTGCCGGGAGGCGATTTGGAATGTAGTTTTGACGCCGATAAAGAAATAGTTATCGACGGAAGAGTCGAAAAAAATTTTGAAGGAGAAATATAATAAACGGGAGTTTACTATGGTAAAAATAAATAAGAACTACGCAAACATTAAAGAAAGTTATCTCTTTTCCGATATAGCAAAAAGAGTAAACGCATACGTTGAAGCGCACCCCGACGCCGACGTGATCAGAATGGGTATTGGCGACGTTACTCAGCCTTTGGTTGCCCCTGTAGTGGAAAAACTAATAGCTGCCTCAAAAGAAATGGGGGAAAAAGAGACTTTTAGAGGGTACGGACCGGAACAGGGATATATTTTTTTGAAAGAAAAAATTGCGGCATATTACAAAAAAGAAATCGGCGTTGAACTTGAACCCAACGAAATATTCATCTCGGACGGCGCAAAAAGCGATATAGCCAACATTACCGATTTGTTTGCTAACGACAACGTGGTGGGAATGCCCGATCCGGTATATCCCGTTTACGAGGATACCAACGTTATGTGCGGTAGAAGAATCGTTTTCTTCGAAGGCAACGAAAGTAACGGTTTTCTTCCGATGCCTGACGAAAACAGCGAAGGAGATATTTTCTATCTTTGTTCTCCCAACAATCCCACCGGCGCCGCATACAGCAGGGAACAGCTTAAGGTATGGGTGGACTTCGCTTTATCGAGGGATGCGATCATTCTTTACGACGCCGCTTATGAAAGTTTTGTAAGTGAAGATTTGCCCAGAAGTATATTTGAGATAGAAGGTGCAAAGAAATGCGCGATTGAATTCTGTTCTCTTTCCAAAACCGCGGGATTTACGGGTACCAGATGCGGTTATACGGTAGTTCCTTTCGCTCTCGAAAGAGAAGGAATGAGCCTTAACAAAATGTGGTTACGTCGTCAGACAACGAAATTTAACGGAGTAAGTTACGTTATTCAGAGAGGTGCAGAGGGCGTTTTCGAAGATGAAGGATTAAAAAAGACCAGAGAAGTAATAGCCATTTATAAAAATAACGCGAAAATTATCGCAGACACTCTTTCGGAATGCGGAGTTTGGTTCACCGGAGGAATAAATTCTCCTTATATATGGTTAAAATGTCCGTCGGGTATGACTTCATGGGAATTTTTCGATTATCTCCTTAACGAAGTTCAGGTAGTCGGTACGCCCGGAAGCGGCTTCGGAAAGTTCGGAGAAGGATATTTCCGTCTTACGGCATTCAATACGCCCGAAAAAACGACTGAAGCCATGAAAAGAATTAAAGAATTATTAACGAAATAAAGCTTTAGGTACGGAGGTTAAAATGAGTGTAACTGTATTGGTCGGTGCACAATTCGGAGACGAAGGTAAAGGCAAGATAGTAGATTATCTTGCGTCGGATATGGATATGGTAGTCCGTTTTCAGGGCGGAGATAATGCGGGACATACCGTAGTCAACGAGAAAGGCGTTTTTAAGCTTCATCTCGTTCCTTGCGGAATTTTCAAAGACGGTTGTAAAGCTCTCGCTAATACCGGAATGGTAATAAATCCCGATGAGCTTTTGAAGGAGCTTTCGGAAATTTCTTCCCAAAACGTGGATACCGGGAATATGTTTATTTCTTCCAGGGCGGTTATCCTGATGCCGTATCACATTGAATTGGATTCTTTGGGAGAAAAAACCGGTATTTCCATAGGCACTACTAAAAGAGGCATAGGATATGCTTATGCCGACAGAAGTAGAAGAACCGCTTTAAGATTCGAAGATTTGCTCGATCTCGACTACTGCCGTACCAGAATAGCTAAAATAATGGGCGGTATCAATGCGGAACTGAAGGCTAAAGGCGGAAAAACGTTTACCGAGGAAGAGATTTATGATAAATGTGTTTTTTGGGCGGAAAAACTTGCTTCAAGAATTGTAGAACCGGTTTCTTTTGTCAATAATGCCATAAACAAAAACGAAAATATACTTTTTGAAGGTCAGTTGGGCGCAATGAAAGATATAGATCTTGGAATTTATCCTTATGTAACGTCGTCCAATCCTGTAGCCGCTTATGCTGCGGTCAGCAGCGGTTTCCCGATCAGCAAGATAGATGAAATAGTAGGCGTAATGAAAGCCTTTACTTCGGCGGTAGGAGACGGACCTTTCCCCACTGAAATGGAAGGAGCCGAAGCCGACGGATTCCGCGGAGACGGAAAAAACGTAGATGATGAATTCGGCGCTCGCACCGGAAGAGCAAGACGTCTCGGCTGGTTGGATTTACCGATTATCAAATTTGCCGCAACCATAAACGGATTTACTAAAATAGCGGTATGTAAAATCGATAAGCTCGATACTTACGATGAAATAAAGGTATGCGTAGGATATAAACTCAACGGCAAGGAAATTGACTATATGCCTACGTCAAGAGATTTATATAAAGTCGAACCGATTTACAGAACCATGAAAGGTTGGAAAACAGATACGACCAAAATCCGTCGTTATGAAGATTTACCCGACGAAGTTAAGGACTATATTTCCTTGATTGAAACTTACGTAGGAGTAAAAGTCGGTTATATCGGAGTAGGTCCTGCAAGAGAGGATATTATAGTCAGATAGCTTTTCGTTTTCTTTTCGGAAAGCTGAAATTTAACAAAGAGCCGATTTCTTTAACAAAAGGAAAAGCAAATAGCACTGAGGAAACGTTGAAAAACGTATGATACAGTGCTATTTTTGTATCCGGTGCAACGTTCAAATCGATAAACCAGTTCAGAAGTCCGGTATAGTAAGCAAAGACGTGAACTATCAGTCCGAGGATATTGAATACGAGATTAAACATGGCTACGTTTACGCCGTCTTTACTTTTGCCTACAGCCGCGAGCATAGCAGTGGAACAAGTGCCGACGTTTGCGCCGATAATCATAAAAATAGCCCCTTCTATGCTTACCGCTCCTAAGCCCGATAAAGTTACGACGACTACGGACACCAAAGAGGAACTTTGACAAAGTGCGGTAATTAAGGTACTTATAATCAGGAGATATATCGGATTTTTATCAATAAAAATTTCATATCCTATCAATTCGGTTAAAGACGGTATAGTTTGAGAAATAATCTTCAGACCGATAAATATCATTGAAAAAACGCTTATCCAAGTAGCGGGCAATCTTAATTTTTTATTTTTTATTGCCATTAGACCAATACTGCTGAAAAATATCAATGAAATAAAAATTTCCGATATTTTCAAAGTGCTGAGTATTGCGATATAAGCCGTAACGGTTGTGCCTATATTTGTACCCATAACTACAAAATATGCCGATTCGTCTTTAATTATTTTTTTATCGGAAAGTTGAACCGCGACAGAATTGACGGCGGAGGAGCTTTGAGTCAGCATACTACTGAATATCCCTGCAAAAAATCCGAAAAACGGATTATTGATTCTTTTTTCTGTTTTTTCCGAAATTCTAAAATCTGTCTCCGAAAGCGAAGTGTTAAGGAGATATATAGCGAAAATAAAGACACCTATGCCGCTCAGAAATCCGCTTATTATTGTAGTCATGGTGTAATTATATTCGTAGATTTGTAAATAAATGCTTTTTTATATTGAAATTGTATTTTATTTTTGTTATAATAATTTATATTTATATAAAGGAGTTTTCCTATGTTGAATTTCTGGAACAAAAAGGATATATATAACATCAATTCTATAGGCAGATACGCATGCGGTTTTCCGCTCGACAAAGACGGCAACGCAAAAGTGCTTTGCCTGAACGGACAATGGCGTTTTAAGTGGTTTCCGTCGGTTAACGACCTCAATATTCAAATGATTAAAAAAGATTACGATATTTCGGATTTCGATTATATCGACGTACCTTCCAACTGGCAGATAAAAGGATACGATATACCCATTTATACCAACATTGCATATCCTTATGCCTTGGCTGCAAAAAATATTTTTGCAGTACCGAAAGTCAAGGCAGATAAAAACAGCGTGGGCGTTTATGTTACCGAATTTGAACTTAAATCTTTGTCCGATAAATATTACATACATTTCGGAGGAGTCAACTCCAGCGCCGAAATATACGTAAACGGAATTTTTGTCGGTTACAGCGAAGATACTTTTGATTTTCAGGAATACGATATAACGGGTTTTGTTACCGAGGGGGTAAACAGGTTGACTGTGTTTGTATATCGTTATTGCATAGGCAGTTATCTCGAAGACCAGGATATGTGGCGTATTTCCGGTATTTTCAGAGACGTATTCCTAATAAATAAACCGAAAACTCAAATTTCGGATATGTTCGCCAGAGCATATTTCGGCGGCGGATTAAATAAAGCCGAATTCCATGTTTCAGTTAAAACCGACGGCGATATAAAGGGCTGCGTACTTAAAGTAAGACTTAAAGACGGTAATAATACGGTTTGGGAAGACGGTACGGTTCTTTCCAACGCAAAGGCAGAGTTTATGGTAATGATTGATTCACCGGTTCTTTGGTCTCACGAAAATCCCTACCTTTACGAAGTGGAAGCCGTTTTGGAGAAAGACGGCGAACAATACGATTTAAGAAAATGTAAATTCGGATTTCGTGAAATAAAGATCGTTCCTATGAAGGAAGGCAGAGGTCCTTTTATTTTGCTTAACGGTAAACCTTTGAAATTCCGCGGAGTAAACCGTCACGAGTTTCATCCCGAATACGGTCATGCGGTACCGAAAGAACTTATTAAAAAAGATCTCGAAATTTGTCTTAACAATAACATTACCGCAATTCGTACCAGTCATTATCCTAACAGTCGCTCTTTTTATGAATTATGCGACGAAATGGGAATATTGGTTATGTGTGAAAACAACCTTGAAACTCACGGGCTTAGTTTTATGATACCTAACAGCAATAAGATGTGGACGGAAAGATGCGTTTACCGTATCAGAAATATGGTAAACACTTACAAAAATCATCCTTGTATAGTAAGCTGGTCCCTCGGAAACGAGTCAGGTTTCGGAAATGCTTTCCGTGAAATGAAAAAAGCCGTTCTTGAAATCGACGATACGAGGTTCATTCATTATGAAGAAGACGTAACGGCGAAAGTGAGCGATGTCTTCAGCGAAATGTATGCTCCTTGCCAAAAAATGCCTTTGATCGGAGAGAATAAAACTGTTCCGCATTGTCAAACCACGGTTTTCCGTCCGTTGGGCGTAATTTATAAGGCTTCTATGTACAAGGATTTGCCTTATATACAATGCGAATATGCTCATTGTATGGGAAACAGCCTCGGAAACTTCAGCGATTACTGGAAATATTTCAAGAAGTATGACAGACTTGCCGGAGGTTTTATTTGGGATTTTGCCGATCAGAGCATTAAGCATGTGGAAAACGGAGTTACCGAATGGCGTTACGGCGGAGATTTCGGCGATAAACCTAATTCAGGCGTATTTGCTTTTAACGGCATAGTTAGAGCGGACCGCGAACCGAATCCTGCGTTGCACGAAGTACGTAAAGAATATCAAATGGTAGAATTTGGTTTCGATGGCAACAAATTAACCGTAAATAACGGTTATATGTTCACAGACATTAAAAATTATAAATTAACGATTACTTTCTTTGCCGACGGTATGGAACTTTCCAAAGAGGAGGTTATTTTAGATACTATTCTTCCAGGGGAAAATGCTAAATTCGAAATAACGATACCGGAATTTGACGGAGAGCTTAATCTGCTTGCGGAACTCAGTCTTACCGAAGACAGAGGGGTTTTGAAAGCGGGTCACGTCGTCGCTTACGAACAGTTCCTCGTTAAAGAAGGAGATTTTGTTCTCAGAGAAATGCAAGGGAATGCGTCTTTTGAAGAAAACGAATGGGAAATAACTGCAAAAGAAGGAGATTTGAAGGTTATTGTTGAAAAATCCACCGGCGCTATCAGCAGTATTTCCAGAAACAACGTTGAAACTCTGAGCGAACCTTTCCTTCCTAATTTTCACAGACCGACCATAGACAACGATCGTTTAGCGCAGATAAATATTCCTTTTGTTAAAAAACTGATCGGTGTTTACAAATTCCTTTCGGCGCAGAAAAAACTCAAACCTAAATCTGTCAAAACATCCGTTGAAAACGGCTGTGTACGTATCGTAATAGAATGGAAATTCCGTTACGCACAAAATCTTGTAACCGAATATATCATAGGTAAGGACGGTATCGACGTCAGAATGTCGTTAAAAGCAAAAGCTAATCTTATAAGATACGGATTTGCTTTTGCTCTGAGAAAAGACGTTAAAGACGTGGCGTTTTATGCCAGAGGACCGCACGAAAATCATTGCGACAGGAAGTCTTCTGCCGTTTTGCGTTATTACGAAGGGCAGGCTTCCGATTTTAATCACGATTATCTTTATCCGCAGGAAAACGGTAATCATACAGACGCGCGTTTCCTCGATCTCGGAACTGAAGATACCGGGCTTCTGGTGTTAGCTGAAAATAAACCTTTTGAATTCAGCGTTCAGGAATATTCTTTGGAAGAATTGGAGAATGCAAAGCATTTGCACGAATTGAGGAAAAACGACTATCTTACGGTTTATATCGACGGAGCGCAAAGAGGCGTAGGAGGGGATATTCCTGCGATAGCGGCGTTAAAACCGCAATATAAATTGCCCAAAGGAAAATTCTACGACGTTAGGTTCAGGGTTATAGTCAAATAATATAATTTAGCTAATGAAAAAAGGTCTTGTTTTAGAAGGCGGAGGAGCGAAAGGGGCTTTTCACTGCGGTGCGGTGAAGGCCCTTTATGAAAACGGCTATAATTTTGACGGCGTTGCCGGGACAAGTATAGGCGCTATAAACGCTGCGCTTATTGTACAGGATTGCGGACCGGAGTCTCTTTACGAAATGTGGACTAATGTGTCCGCCAGTCTTTTTACAGATTTTGACGATGAAGAAGTGGATAAATTACTTCAAAAAGATTTTTCCAGAGCTTCCGTACGTTACTGGGCGCAGCAGATTGGAAAAATTATAAAAAATTTAGGCATACCTACAGATAAGGCAATTCATTTTTTGAAGGAATATATCTCTGAAGAAAAAGTAAGAAATTCCGTAATGGATTATGCAATAGTTACTTATTCGTTGTCCGACAGAATGCCCGTAGAATTGTTCAAAGAGGACATACCGCAAGGGAATTTGCATGAGTATATCCTTGCAAGCGCATATTATCCGGCTTTCAAATTGAACAGAATAAACGGAAAATTTTACGTTGACGGCGGAATTTACGATAATATGCCTATGACTTTACTGGCAGGGAAAGGGTATGAAGAAATCGTCGCCGTCAGGACTATGAGCAAAATGCCATACAGGACGCCTCTCGACGAAAGGGTAAAAGTAAACTATATACGTCCTTCGGAAGATCTCGGGAGGATGGCCGCTTTATCTCCGACACTTGTGAAGAAAAAAATAAAGCTCGGCTATTACGATGCATTACGATTTATCAATTCATATTACGGTAAAAAATATTATTTTACTTCTAAACCCCGGGAATTTGCAGAAAAATTAAGGGTGAAATTGCACGACAATTTGCAAGAAGTAGCCGAATTTTTTGATTTGCCTCCGAGTGCATCTTATGAAACGGTTTATGGAGAACTTAAAAATTACCTTTTCCGAGCTTATGCGGGAGAAGCTTTTTCTTTTGAAGAAAGTACCGTTTTTTTCCTCGAAGAATTTGCTAAATACTATGGAGTGGAAAAATTTCGCATATACTCGCTTGAGGAATTCTCGGAAGAATTATTAAGGAAGTGTTACGATTTTCAAAACAAAAAAAGAAGTAAACTGAAATTTTTATCCTCTGAAAGGGAAAGAAAAGAGAAGTTGTTTAAGATTTTAATAAAAGAAGGATTTACAAAATGAAAAAAGAAAAATTTATTTCCGGGGTAAAGTTTTTATGTAAAAGATGGTTCATAGACGCTTTTTCCGGAATGGCTCAAGGTCTTTTCGTAACGCTGATAGCCGGGACGATTATTAAAACTATCGGTGAACTTATAGGGGATAATTACGTAGGAAGAATACTTGTTCTGACCGGTAACGTAGCGTCGATACTTATGGGGGCAGGTATAGGAGCCGGGATCGCTTCTCATCTTAAGGCCTCGAAATTGGTAATATTTGCGTCAATCGTAGCCGGTTTTATCGGAGCAATGAGCAGCCAGTTCATAGGTGCCGATTTTTCGGGAGGAACCATGGACGCCGTTTCTGCGATTATTTCAAAAGGACTTCCGGGAAATCCTATCGGAGCGTACGTTACCGCCTTGCTTGCCTGCGAAATAAGTAATCTTGTTGCAGGGAAAACCAAACTCGATATTCTTTTAGTGCCTTTGGTCGCATTGATTATGTCGGTTTTGGGGGCATATGCGTCTTATCCTTTTATTTTTATAGTAAATAAAATAGGAGAAGGAATAGCCGTAGCTACGGAAATAACTCCTTTCTTTATGGGAATAATAATTGCCGTAGTAATGGGGATTTTGCTTACTATGCCCACATCCAGCGCGGCGATATGGGTTTCTGTCGCGGCAGGCAACACTTCGGAATTTATGTTGATAGCGGGCGGTGCGGCCGTGGTCGGATGCGCTTGTCAAATGGTAGGTTTTGCGGTAATGAGCTTTAAGGAAAACGGTTGGGGCGGATTGATAAGTCAAGGGCTCGGAACGAGTATGTTGCAAATTCCTAATATTATGAAAAATCCTAAAATTTTTATTCCGCCTATAGTCGCAAGCGCAATTTGCGGACCGATGGCTACTTGTTTGTTCCGTTTGAAATGCGGTTCAAGCGGCGGCGGAATGGGAACTTGCGGCTTTGTCGGGATAATAGACGCTTATAAAAGTTCGGTAATTTCCGGAGGTATGGAGCAGTGGCTTTTCTGGTTGGGTATAATAGTGCTGTTCTTTGTTTTACCGGGCTTAATATGTTGGGCATTAGGACTTTTATTCAGAAAAATAAACTGGATAAAAGAAGACGACTTGAAATTACAATTATAGTTTGGAGTTATTATGACAAAAACAAAAATCATTTTAATAGATTCCAACAGTTTAGTAAACAGAGCTTTCCATGCGTTACCGCCTTTGGTTCTGGCGGACGGAATGTATACCAACGCGATATTCGGCTATGTTTCTATGCTGCAGAAAATAATATCCGAGGAAAAACCCACGCATATATGCGCAGTCTTCGATTGCCGTGCAAAAACGTTCAGGCATCTGCGTTATGACGGATATAAAGCTACGAGAAAGCCCATGGCCGAAGAATTGGCAAGACAAATTCCTGTTTTGCAGGATCTTCTGAAAAGTATGGGTATTACCATTAAAATGATGGAAGGAGTCGAGGCCGACGATATAATCGGAACTCTCGCCAAACGTTTCGGCGAAGATACGTTGATAGTGACCGGGGATAGAGATTGCTTACAATTAGTGGATGAAACCACAACGGTTTATCTGACTAAACGAGGAGTAAGCGAAGTAATAAAATATACTCCGCAGGAACTTTTAGCTTCCGAAGGATTTACTCCTGAGCAAATTATCGAATACAAAGGGCTTGCGGGCGATTCGTCCGATAATATCCCGGGCGCTCCGGGTGTAGGGCCGAAAACTGCTCACGATTTACTGTTACAATATCGGGATATTGACGGGATATACGAACATATCGATGAAATCAAGGGGAAACTTGCAGAAAAATTAAAAGATAATAAAGATAAAGTTTATTTGTCTAAAGAGCTTGCGACAATATGTACCGACGTAGAAATACCTTGCACGTTGGAAGAGATAGAATTTCGTTATCCGCTCTCACAGGAAGCCTATAATATGATGCAAAAACTTCGTTTCAAAAATCTTTTAGACAGGTTCGAATTTAACGAAGGTATAGCGTTAAGCGGGGAAAATAAAATTTCTGAAGCGCAAAGAACGGAACTTCGCAATGTCGCTGAAATGGAAGCGGTAATTTCATCTATACCGGAAAATGCCGAGATTGCAATATATTTCGCAGAAAAAATTGCTTTTTCGGACGGAAAAACCGAATGGGTACTTAACACTCGGACCGATTTATTCGGGGACGGAATATCAGATGCGGCCGCGGCAAGAGTATTTTCAAAAATTTTAACGGAAAAATACAGGAAAGTTTTCTTTGACGTAAAAGCTTTCAAAAAAATTATGTGTGAATACGGCGTAGAAGTTAATTTACCTTACGACGATCTCAGTTTGCAAGGTTATCTTCTTAACCCCGGCAGAAACATAAAAAACGTCGGAGATTTATTGTCCGATTACGGATATGCAGGAGAAAATACCGCTTCGGAAATGTTGCTTCTCGAAGAGGAATTGCGTCGTAAAATTCTGGAAACAGAACTTACCGATTTGTACGAGAAAATCGAATTGCCTTTAGCGGATTGTCTTTTCAGAATGGAAAAGAAAGGTTTTCGAGTAGATATAGCGGTAATGGATGAACTCGATAAACAATATACCGAGGAAATAGCCGTGTTGCTTAAAGAAATTTACGAGATAGCGGGAGAAGAGTTTAACGTCAACTCTCCGAAGCAACTTGCATATATCCTTTTTGACAAATTAGCGCTGCCGCATTCGAAGAAGAACAAGACAGGTTATTCGGTGGACGCCAACGTTCTGGAAGAACTCGATCATCCTATTTGCGAAGTTTTACTGAAATATCGTCGTTTGATGAAACTCAAATCAACATATATAGACGGAATGAGAAACCTCGTGAATAAAAAGACTTTTCGCACTCACACTTGCTTTAAGCAAAATCTTACGGCAACAGGCAGATTGTCTTCCACCGAACCTAATCTTCAAAATATACCGGTAAGACGGGCTGAAGGTAAGGAAATACGTAAAATGTTTATTCCGAGTGAAAATTGTATGCTTTTAAGTGCCGATTATTCTCAGATAGAATTAAGGCTTCTTGCACATTTTTCCAACGATGAATCGCTTATAGCCGCTTACGGAAAGGACGCGGATATACACGCCTTGACTGCCAGTAAAATTTTCGGCGTTCCATTGGAAGAAGTTACCGAAAATATGCGTTCCTCGGCTAAAGCGGTTAACTTCGGCATAATCTACGGAATTAGCAGCTTCGGATTGGCGAAGAACGCGTCTGTAAGCAATTATCAGGCAAAAAGATTTATCGAGGAATATTTTAGAACTTATCCCGGCGTAAAGCAATTTATGGATAATAACGTCAAGGAAGCCAAAGAAAAAGGCTTTTTGAGAACGCTTATGGGACGAATCAGATATTTCCCCGAACTGACTTCATCAAAATATAATATCCGTTCTTTCGGCGAACGCGCCGCTATGAATATGCCTTTGCAGGGTAGTGCAAGCGATATTATAAAAAAAGCAATGCTTGACGTTTCCTATGAATTACAAAAAAGGGGACTTAAAGCCGAATTGATCTTACAGGTTCACGACGAATTGATACTGGACGTTCCGATCGAGGAAGTCGAAGAAGTCAAAATTTTAGTAAAAGACAAGATGGAAAACGTATGTAAGTTGCGCGTCCCGTTGGTAGTGAACGTAGCGGTAGGGAAAAATTGGTACGAGGCAAAATAAAATGTTGGTTGCAATAACGGGAACTATCGGAAGCGGCAAAAGCACAGTTACCGATATTCTCAGAAAAAAAGGTAAAAACGTTATAAGCTGCGATGAAATAAACGCAAAATTATTGACGGAAAGCTCATACATAGAAAAAATAGCTTCCGAATTTCCTTCGTGCGTAAAAGACGGCCGAATAGACAAAAAAATTCTTTCAGACATAGTTTTTACAGATGAAAACCAAAGAAAAAAATTAAATGCCATAGCTCATCCTGCTATTTTCGAACGGGTGGTAAATGAAGCAAAACTGTTAAAAGGAGACGTTTTTGTGGAAGTGCCATTGCTTGCCGAAAGCGGACAGGATAAATATTTCGACTCGATTTGGGTGATTACTTGCGACGAAACAAGACAATTAAATAGGATTGTGGAAAGGGATAAAATTCCTTTGGATAAGGCGAAAATTATTTATAACAGGCAAAAAGAATTCGAAGCTGATTTTTCAAAGCCTGTGATTTATATAGAAAATAACGCCGATTATAATGAATTAAAAGCTAAAATCGAAAAAATATTATGAGCGAAAGGACGATTTTACACGTCGATCTCAATAACTTTTACGCTTCGGTAGCTCAACTTTATAATCCCGAACTTAAAGGCAAGGCATTCGTAGTAAGCGGGAATCCGGAAACTCGGCACGGGGTGGTTCTTGCCAAAAACGATATTGCAAAAAAAGCGGGTATAGTAACGGGTGAAACTCTTGCCGACGCAAAAAGAAAGGTAAAAAACCTGTACGCAATGCCTACGGATTTTTCAAAGTATGCATATAAATCGGCTCAAGTTAAAAGTATCTGCGCCGAATATACTCCTCTTATCGAAAGTTTCGGACTGGATGAATGTTGGTTGGACGTTACAGGATCTGTCAATTTATTCGGTAACGGAGAAAAAATAGCTGAAGAAATTCGTCAAAGGGTTAAAATCGAAACCGGACTGACTGTATCGATAGGGGTATCTTTCAATAAAGTTTTTGCTAAACTTGGCAGCGATTTGAAAAAACCGGATGCGGTTACGGTAATAAACAAAGAAAATTTTCGTACCAAGATTTGGAATCTTCCGGTAAACAGCTTACTTTTCGTCGGTAAAAGTCTCGAGCGTAAGCTGCAGACTCTCGGAATAGTTACGATAGGCGATTTGGCAAAAACAGACGAAACGACATTAAAAGCGGTGACTGGGAAAAGCGGTGCAAAGCTGTACCAATACGCTAACGGCGAAGACGACGAAGAAGTAGATCCGTCTGCGGACGCAAAAGCGCCGGAAAGTATCAGCAACGGGATAACTGCTCCCAAGGATATAGACAATTACTTTGACGCAAAAAGTCTTATATATTCTTTATCCGATATCGTTGCCTATAGATTACGAAAACACGCTATGATTGCAAACGGAATATCAATCGGTATCTGTGACAACAAATTAGTTACTTTTTCGAGACAGGAAAAATTATTGATGCCGACGATCGATGCGCGTGTTATAGCGGAAACGGCTTTCGGTATGCTTAAAAGAAATTTCGAATTTTTAACGGATAGAAAAATAAGAGGCATTACGATAGGAACATACCTTTTAAAATCGCAAAACGAATATTTTCAAGATTGTTTTTTCGTTGAAAACAAAAAAAAGACTAATAAAATAGACGATAAAATCGGTTCGCTAAGAGAGAAATACGGTTTTGGAATTGTAAAAAGAGCAATACAAATCAATCCCGGCTTCTCTTGTAGTCCGAAAGAAACAGGGATTGACAATTCCGATAAAAAGTAATTTATTTCAGTTAAATTTTAATTACGCTTGTCCCCGACGTAAACGCAAGCTATCGTATCGGGTCCGCAATGGGTACCGATAACGGGACCTACGTCGTACATCCATATATCGGCTTCGGGGAAAGCTTCTTTTAGTTTGGTTTCTATTTTTTCTGCGTCGGCAGGGCAATCCGCATTTAATATAACAATGGGATATTTATCCGTATCTCTGACGTTTTTGATAACGTCCTCGATAATATAGTTTACAGCTTTTTTTCTGCCCTGGACTTTGTCTGCGCTGGTAAGTTTACCTTCGTCGGTGAGTCTGATAATAGGTTTAAGCTGCAATAAAGTTCCCATTGCAGCCGCTGCGGCGGATATTCTCCCGCCTCTTTTCAAATGGAACAAATCGTTTGCGGAAAAGACGGCGTTTACTCTGTAAATGAATTTACTCAGAAATTCGATTATTTCGTCGTTGCTTTTGCCTTCGTTGTGCATTTTTGCGGCTACGTAAACCGGAATTCCTGCCGCCATGCTTATTCCTAAGGTGTCGAATCTGCGGTATTTGGCTTTAGGATATTTTTCCTGAAGTTCTTTTATGGCGGTGTCGAGATAAGCGAACGTTCCGCTCATCTGAGAGGAGAAGCTGATGTAAAGAATATCTTCGCCCTTTGCAAAAAAAGGTTCGAAATATTCTTTATAATTTTCGCTGTTGAGTCCGCTGGTTATGGGCATATTGCCTGCTCTTATCAGACCGAAAAATTCTTTTGCGTTATAATTTTCTCCGAGGTCGTAAAAATATTCCTTGTCGCAAATGGTATATGGCATACGGATAACGTTATTCAATCCGAGTTCTTTTGCTGTTTTGTAATTGAGTTCGCAATTGGTATCTATAAATAAAACCGACATTTATTGTTTCTCCTTTATTTCATTTTTTTAATTATACAGGAATTGACTCGTTTTTGCAAGGGAAATCAAAGTTTCATTATTTTATCGGGAATAATCGATCTTTTTCTTAATTTCATCGTTTTTATATTGCAAACATAGTTTTGCTTTGTTATAATTACAAAAAAAGAGGAGAACGCTGTCTTATGAGCTTTGAAAAAATAAAAGCCGCAAAAAACGAAAGTGCGGATTTTATGGTTAACGAAATCACTCACATCATTAAAACTTTCGAAAAAAGAGAGCCGGGGAGCAAAGGGGAAACCGATGCGGTAAATTATATGAAAGAGACTCTCGAACCTATTGCCGACGACGTAAAGCTGGAAAGTTTTTCCGTAACGCCGAGGGCTTTTTTCGGTTGGATTTATTTTACCGTGTCGATAGCTCTGGCAGGATATATTTGTCTCTATTTTCTGCCTGTTCTGACGGTAGTTTTGTTTTTATTCGCTTTTTCCTTTCTGATAGGAGAATTTTTATTATACAGAGAGGTGGTGGATCCTGTTTTCCCGAAAGCGGTATCTCATAATCTTACCGCGGTAATAAAACCGAAAGGTGAAGTCAAGCGCAGAGTTCTGATAAACGGGCATCCCGACGCGGCATACGAGTGGCCTGTGAACTACCATCTCGGAGGCGTTGCTTTTGTGGCTCATTTTGTAATAACGATGCTCGGCTGTATTTACGTAGTCGTCCTTGCCATAATTTCAATAGCGATGAACGGTGTGGGATTTTATTTACTTCCCGCCGGCGGCTTGAGAACGGCTTGTTTCGTTTCTTTGATTTTTATACCTTTCTTTATCGGAATGTATTTTCTTTCCAACGAAAAAAGAGTGGTTGACGGTGCTAACGATAACCTTACGGGTTGCTATCTCGGAATAGCTTTACTTAAAGCGATGAAGGAAAACAACGTCGAACTTGAAAATACCGAAGTCGGCGTACTTATAACCGGTTCGGAAGAAGCGGGGTTGAGGGGAGCCAAAGCGTGGTGTAAGGAACACGCCGAAGAATATAAAAACGACGGAGTCGATACCGTTATATTTTCCTTCGACACCATCAGAGAAGCTAAATTTCTGAGCGTAAATACCAGAGACCTTAACAATTTGGTAAAATCAGACGAACGTGCTTGTAATCTTTTCAAAGATGCCGCCGACGATATAGGAATATATTGCGCAAAAGGTACCGTGCCTTTCGGAGCGACGGATAACGCCGCATTCAATCAAGCCGGATTAAAATCGGCAGGAATTACCGCTCTTGACCATAATTTACGCAATTATTACCATACAAGAAGAGATACCTACGACAATCTGGATGCTTCGTGTCTTGCCGATACTTTTGCCGTGCTGACCGAAGCGGTTAAAAAGTTTGACGAAGGTAAGTAAAATTTAATCTTTATATTTTTAGCGAAAATAAACCGTCCTCTCGTGAAATTATTTATGATGAGGACGGTTTTTTTTATTTTTTACAAGGTACTCTTAATAGTTCTCCCGCATACAATAGATTACCGGGAGAAAAATGAAAAGTTTAGCTTATTATAACGGTTGCTTTTGTGAACTTGACGAAATGTACATACCGTTGAACGACAGAGGATTTTTTTTCGGAGACGGCGTTTATGAGGCCGTTTATTGCTATAATAAAAAGATTTTTGCTTTGGACGAACATTTAACACGCTTTTTTGAAAGTATTAAAGCAATGCAAATCAATCTCGAAATAAATTACGCGGAACTGAAAAGCCTCATAGAAAGAATGGTCGGCAAAGTGAAAGACGAGCGACTTTTGGTATATTGGCAAGCCACGAGAGGAACGGCGAGAAGAAATCACTCGTTTGACCGCTCCATGAAGGCGAATCTTTGCATAACCGTCAGACACGGAGAATTGCGCGATATGACAAACCCTATAAAAGTCATCACGGCCCCCGATTTAAGACACGGATATTGCAATATAAAAACTCTAAATCTTTTACCGAACGTTCTCGCATTTCAGAATGCCGAAGAGCAAGGGAAACAGGAGGTTATATTCCATCGGAGCGGCAGGATAACCGAATGCGCCCATAGCAACGTTTCCATTCTTAAAAACGGAGAATTGCTCACGCCGCCATCCGATAATATGATTTTAGCCGGTATAGGAAGAGCACACCTGATGGAAACCTGTCGAGACCTTGGAATTACGGTAAAAGAGCAGGAATTTTACTTGCCCGATCTTTTTGCTGCCGACGAAATAATACTTACTGCAGCAGGGAGTTTGTGTATTTCCGTAGGAGAAATCGACGGGAAAAAGACAGGGGGAAAGGACAACGTCTTGCTTTCACGAATAAGAAGTAAGTTAATAAAAGAATTCTGCGATTATTGCTGTTGCAAAGAAAGTGAAATATATGAACGGAAACAGGGTGGAAATTAAAATCGATCTTAATGCCATAGGAAGAAATTTCGATCGCCTGAAAACTTTGCACGGAGGGAAAGGTATGGCGGTGGTAAAAGCCGACGCATACGGACTCGGAGCGGAGACAATAGCGTCTTTTCTCGAAGAAAAGGTTGATTATTTCGGTGTCGCGACAGTTGAAGAAGGGGTGGCTTTAAGGAAAAAAGGAATAAAAAAACCTATTTTGGTTCTTGGCTACGTTCCCGATAATAAATTTTCCGATTTGATTTTTTATAACCTTGAAACCACGGTTTACGATTATGAAACGGCAAAAAAAATACATTCGTTTTCGGGACAACGTGAAATAGGATGTCACATTGCGTTGGATACGGGAATGAACAGGTTGGGGTTTCGACACGAACAAAGTGAAGAGCTAAAAAAAACATTAGCATTACTGTCTACGACGGTTCGCGGTTTTTTCACACATTACGCTTCCGCCGAAAGGATAGAAGCTCAAAGCCAAACATTCGGAAACTTATTGTCGAAATGCAATAGCGGAAACAGTGAGCTTTTAATTCACGCGGATAATACAGACGCGGTTTTGAACGGTTACCGAACCGGAAATATGTTCAGAACCGGAATAGGATTGTACGGTGGAAACGGGTCGGCGGACGTTTTGGAAAACGTGCTTGAAGTAACCGCTTCCGTCGTTCAGGTCAAAGATATAAAAAGGGGAGAGAGTATAGGTTATTCGGCTACTTATACCGCATCCGAAGACGGAAAATACGCGGTGATTTCCTGTGGATACGGCGACGGATATCCGATAGCGTTTTCCAACAGATCTTTTGTTGCGATAAACGGGAAAAAGGCGTTCGTGAAGGGCAGGGTTTGCATGGATTACTTTATGGCGGACGTTTCGGATATGGCCGTTCGCCGGGGAGACAGAGCGGTGCTGTTCGGAAACTCTATAAACGCAAATACCGTGAACGATACTTTCGGGGGATTTTTTTACGAATTTCTTTGTAACTTGGCTTTAAGAGCCGAAAGAGTGTATTTTTAGCTTTAACGCCCGCATATTGCCGGCAGCATAAGTCGATTTTCAAAAAAAATCATTTCAATTGGTCTTTTACTATTGTAAAATGGCTTATTTAATGCTATTATATAAATACTATTTTTATTTCTATTTCACAGGAGGCAGAATATGGATAACGTAACCAAAGCGAAAATCAATCTGTTTGCCGTTCTGCGTAACTTTCAGGAATTATGTTCAATGGACGAAGTCGCCCACAACCTGATTAAAGACGTTAAACTTACGGTACGGTTCGTGGTGCCTGAAGTAGGTTCGGCTACGCTGGCGTTTGCAAACGGACAATGCAAATTCTTTACCGGAAAGAAGTTTGCAGGACTTACGCTTTGGTTTGTTTCGCCCGAACATTTCAATAGTCTGATTGACGGCGAAAAAACCATACCGATTTTTATAAATGTTTTCAAAGTAGGATTTCTGTTGAATACTTTCACTAAGTTGGCGGAAAGGCTTTCGTACTACCTTAAACCTACCGAAGAACTTCTCGCAGATGAAAAATATTTCCGCATAAATACTTATCTTACAGCTTATACTGCCTTTTTTGCTCTCTGTGAAATCGGGAACAGCGAGTTCAAAGGTCGTTGCAATGCCTCTCGTATTCCCGAAGGAGAAATACTTCTTACCGTTAACGACGGTCCCTCAATGGTTATCGCAGTCGATAAAAACCATCGTCTTTCGGCGAAAATAGGCACAACGGACAATCCCAGAGCTTGTATGACTTTCGGAAGTCTGCAGACAGCCAACGACGTATTGAGCGGAAAAAGCGATATTTTCTCCAATCTCGGCAGTGGAAATTTTGCCATAAAGGGTTGCCTGCCTATGCTTGACAATATGAGTAAAATTTTAAGCCAGGTCGGATTTTATTTGAAATAAGGAGGCGATATGGGAGAATTCAAAATAAATCAATATACAAAAAGCGGCGAATTGTTTCAAAGAGCTGTGAAAGTTATACCCGGAGGAGTCTACGGGCATCTCGGACCCAGCGAAGGATGCGCCATTCCCATTTCCGCTTATCCCATATTTGCCGACAGAGCGCAGGGAGCTTATTTCTGGGACGTGGACGGAAATCGTTTCGTAGATTATATGTGCGCGTACGGACCTAATATTTTAGGATATAACGATCCCGACGTAGACGCTGCGGCGGCTGCTCAGTTAAAAAGAGGAAATTGTACCACCGTACCCGGCGACGTGCTTGTTCCTTTTGCCGAGTTGCTCGTCGATACCGTGGAAATGGCAGATTGGGCTTTCTTTGCCAAAAACGGAGGCGACGTTACGAGTTTTGCCGTCATGATAGCAAGACAGGCCACACAGCGTAAAAAAATCCTGATGCTGAAAGGCAGTTATCACGGAGTGGCTCCTTGGACTCAGAAATACGGTTACGGCGGAATAATTTATGAAGACGTCTGCAATAATCTGTATTGCAAATTTAACGACATAGAGGATTTCAAACGGGTAGTGGAAGAAAATAAGGGAGAAATAGCTTGCTTTATTACCACTCCTTACCATCATCCCATTTTTGAGGATAACGCATTGCCGAACGAGAACTGGTACAAGGAAGTGCGAAAAATTTGCGACGAGAACGGTATTGTCCTTATTTTCGACGATATAAGATGCGGATTCCGTCTGGACGTAAAGGGGAGCGATTATCATTACGGCGTAAAAGCCGACCTCGAATGTTTCTGTAAAGCCCTGGCAAACGGCTATAACGTTTCGGCTCTTTGCGGTATTCAGGCATTGAAAGGATACGCTACCGACGTTTATTATACAGGAAGTTACTGGATGAGTGCAGAGCCTTTTGCTGCGGGGATTGCCTGTATTAAAAAAATGAGGGAAATGGAAATTCATAAGGCGTTGAAAGCAAAGGGTGAAAAATTACAGTCCGGACTCAAGGAAGTCGCCGCGTCTAATGGTTTTGATCTTATCATAAGCGGTGAACCGGCTATGTGGTTTATGAGGCTGAATAACGATTACACTACTATGGTTCATCAGGAATGGGTTGCCGAATGCGTAAAGAGAGGAGTTTTCTTTACAAGTCACCACAATCATTTTATAAACGCGGCTTTAAGCGACGAAGATATACAGTTTACTCTGGACGTTGCAGATGAAGCTTATAAAGCGGTCAGGAAAAACAGACCGGATTTTCATTGATAACAATTTTTGTTTACAAAACAGGAGGATATATTAAAGATGGCTTTGACAAAACAAGAATGGCTGAAGCTGGAAGAGAAAGCGGGCGAACTCCGCAAACTTATTCTGGAAACAACCCATTGGGCAGGAAGCGGTCATATCGGCGGTTGCATGAGCGCGATAGACGTGATGGTCGCTTTGTATTACAAATATATGAATTTCGATCCGAAAAATCCTACGGATCCCGAACGTGACCGCTGCGTTATAAGTAAGGGTCATATAGGTCTTGCCATTGCGGCGATGTTCGCCGATCTCGGGCTTATAGACAGAGAAGATCTTAAGACTTTCAATCATACCGGAAGCAAACTCGGTATCCACCTCGACTGCAACAAAGTTCCGGGACTGGACGCATCTACCGGTTCTCTCGGACACGGGTCGTCGATTGCTCTCGGAATGGCGCTGGCAGCCAAACTTCGTAATCAAAGCTACAAAACATACTTGCTTTTGGGAGATGGTGAATGTGACGAAGGTTCGGTGTGGGAAGCTGCTATGGCGACCGCTCACTTCAAGGCCAACAACGTTATTACCATCGTTGACAGAAACCACAATATGATAGACGGAAACACAGAGGACGTTATGGCGTTGGAACCCTTCGCCGACAAATGGAAGGCCTTTGGTTTCGACGTGAAAGTAATAAACGGACATCGTTTCGATGAAATATGCGAAGCTATAGAATACGCTATTAACGCAAAGGAAAAGCCGGTTTGTATTATAGCCGATACCGTAAAAGGACAGGGGATAAGCTATATGGCAGGGAATTACAAGTGGCATTACGGCGCTATTGACGATGACAAATTCGCTCTCGCAATGAAAGACCTGGATAAATATTACGCCGAAAGAATTGCGTTTGTGGAAAAGGAGGCAAAATAATATGGCTGGAGGATTGACTTACACTGCGGTGGAGAGCAGTAAATTATCCACTTCCGAAATATACGGAAAAACTTTGTGCGAACTCGGAGAAAAAAATCCCAATATCGTTGCTTTGACTGCGGATTTGAAAGGCTCCACCAAAATAGGCGATTTCGGAGACAAATTCCCCGAAAGAATTTTTAACGTCGGTATAGCCGAACAAAATATGTACGGCGTGGCGGCGGGACTGGCAAAATGCGGATTTATTCCTTTTGCTTCGTCTTTCTCTGTTTTTGCAAGTTTAAGAGCATTGGATCAGATTCATACCGATCTTTGCTATCAGAACCTCGACGTCAAAATCATCGGAACGCACGGCGGAACCAGCTTCGGACAGGCGGGTTCTACTCATCACGCAATAGAAGATTTTGCGGTGATTCGCGGCTTGGTAAATATGACGCTTATCTGTCCTGCAGACGGAATAGAAACAGGTCTTGCGGTCAGAGCCGCCGCAGCCACTCCCGGACCTTTCTATATCAGAATTAACAGAGGCTTCGACCAGGTGGTTTACAATACCGACGATTACGGTTTCGAAGTCGGCAAAGCTGTCGTAATGAACGAAGGTACGGATATTACCGTAATTGCTTGCGGAGCTTGCGTTTATCAGGCTATTCAGGCGGCAAAAATCCTCGATTACGATCATAAGATTAAGGTCAGAGTATTGAATATGCATACTTTGAAACCTATCGATAAAGAAGCCATTCTTAAGGCGGTTAACGATACCAGAAGAATAATCACCGTTGAAGACCATACCGTAATAGGGGGACTCGGAAGCGCAGTTGCCGAAGTCGTGGTGGAAAGCGGAAAAGCTTGTGCGTTCAGAAGACTCGGACTTCAGGATCATTTCTCCGCCATAGGATTGCACGAAGATCTTATGGCTATGTACGAAATAGACGCCAACGGAATAGTAAAGAACGTTCTCGATATTATGAAACAGGACTTCGAAGTAAATGAAGATTGGAGCGACGAGGTGTAAATTATGGCGATGAATGTTATTACCCAAGAAGACAAATATGCTGCGGGAATATTTTTTAATGCCGCATTGCCTTTGCTTAAAGTAATAGCCGAATCCGAACCTAAATACGGGGAAAAATTCAAAGGGAAAAGTTTTGTATTTCAAGTGAGCGCAATCACCGGTGAAAACGGAGAAAAGACCGCCACACATTTCGTAGTGGAGGACGGCGTTTGGAATGTTTTCGTAAATAAAGTTCACGATAATCCCGATCTGGAGTTTATTTTCCCGAATCTTCGGAAATTCGTTATCTTTTTCTCCGGGAAAGGTATGCCTTTACCGAAGATAAAAGGTATATCGAAATTAGGAATTTTCGTTCCGATTCTGCTCACTTTACTCAGAATGGCAGGTTTGCTGCAGGCAAAGAACCCGCCGCAAAAAGACTTCGATAAGGAATTACTGGTAAAATTATATTTCTACCTGCTTTCCGTCGGAATAAGCCAGTTGAACAAGATGGGACACCCTGAAGTCAAGGCTTTTACCGAGCCCAGTCCCGACAGAGCTTACGCTTATGCGGTTATAGGTTATCCCGAATTACAGGCGTGGTTACGCATCAAGGCGGGAAACAGTAAAGCCGGGAGAGGAGAATATCCCAGATGCAAGCCTTTCCTTACTATGAAATTCGATAATACCGTCCACGCTCTCGATATACTTATGAGCAAGGGAGATATGATTGAATATATGAAGGAAGGATACCTTATTATCGAAGGCGCGCCGGAATTCGGCGGAACTTTGGGTTCGCTTATGATGCTTGTAGGGTACTATGCTCAGGGGCAATATCTAAAATAATTTCAAAAATAGAAAAGCGGGCTTTTTATGCCCGCTTTCTTTTTATACGGAGGGTTTTATGAAAAAAATCGTTATTCTGGATGGATATACTCTTTTCAATACCGATTTAAGTTTTGAAGCGTTAAAAGAATACGGGACAGTTGAATTTTACGAAAGAACTCCGTCGTCATTAACGGCGGAAAGAATAGGAGATGCGGAGATAGTTCTCACGAATAAAACCGTTATAGATAAAACCGTTATCGACGCCTGTCCCGATCTTAAACTCATTTCGGTGCTTGCCACGGGCTATAACGTTGTCGATTGCGAATACGCGCGTACAAAAGGTATAACCGTTTGTAATGTGCCTTCCTACAGTACTCCGAGCGTTGTTCAGCATACTTTCGCGTTACTTTTGGAATTGTGTTCCCGCACCGGAGATCACAATACTTCGGTACAATCCGGAGAATGGAGTAAAAGTAAGGATTTCTGCTACTGGCTTAATCCTTTAACGGAATTAAGCGGAAAAGTATTCGGTATTATTGGCTACGGAAGTATCGGAAAATCTGTAGCTAAAGTCGCTGAAGCGTTGGGAATGAAAGTGCTTGTAAACAATCGTACTCCTTTTCCTTCGAGCGTGTCTTTGGAAGAAGTTCTGACGCAGTCGGACGTAGTAAGTTTACATTGTCCTTTAACCGACCAAAATAAAAAATTTATAAATAAGAAGACGCTTTCGATGATGAAACCCACGGCCTTCCTGATAAATACGGCGAGAGGGGCTTTAATAGAGGAAGAGGATTTGAAAAATGCGCTTAAAGACGGAATTATTGCAGGGGCAGGGCTGGACGTTCTGGATAAAGAACCTCCTACGGAAGGGAATTGCCTTATAGGATTAAAAAATTGTATAATTACTCCGCACATAGCGTGGGCAAGTTTGGACGCCAGACGAAGACTTAGCGCAATAACGTTACGCAACGTTTCGTCTTTTATAGCGGGACAACCGATTAACGTCGTAAATTAAATTACAACTTAATTAAAAAAGGAAACGAAGAGTAATAAATCCCGTTATGGTAAGGATTATCAGAAATCCGAAATTTGCTATATGGAACCATAGCAAATATTTTCCTTTCCGGGCATTGGCTAAAGCCGAATAATGACGGAAGGTTATCAGACTTGCCAGAGAGGAAACCAGGGTTCCGCATCCGCCGATATTTACCGCAATAAGGAGTGCTCTGTAGTCTGTCGTGAAAGCCGAGAGCAGTATAGATGACGGAACGTTGCTTATAATCTGACAGCTTATTACTCCCGTAAGCAAGGTGTTTTTGTTTACAAGTGTGGAGAGAGCCTCTTTTATTACGGGTATTCTCGCCATATTTCCTGCAAATATAAAGAAGAATACAAATGTTAAAAGCAGCATATAGTCCACCTGGAACAAGGCTTTTCTGTCAAAAATAAATATTATCGGGATCATAAAAAGCCCCGTCCAATAGGGGACCACGCGGAATACTATTATTATTGCATACGCAAAAAGAGTCAAATAAATTATAGTCCTGGGTTTATCGAGTTTAACTTCAGGAGTGGGAACGCCGTGTTCGATCAGCGGTTCTTTTTTTATAAAAATACAACATATCGCAAGCAATATAAAACTCACGGCGAAAGGTATCGCCATTATTGTAAAAAATTCTCCCGTAGGGATATGAAAGTAGTTATATAAGAACAAGTTCTGAGGATTTCCGAAAGGCGTCAGCATACCGCCGAGGTTGGCTGCGATATTCTGCATTATAAAAGTAAAAATCATATATCCGCTTTTGTCGGTTTCGGAAAGAACGAGATATCCGAGCGGCAAAAAAGTAATCAGAGCCATATCGTTGGCGATCAGCATAGACCCTATATATGTGATTATTACCAGAGCGATAATCGCAGAACGGGTATTCTTGAATATCGAGACGATTTTTTTTGCAAGAATACGAAAGAATCGTATATTACGCAGAGCCGCTATGACCAGCATCATACAAAACAGACAGGTAATCGTACGGAAATCTATGTAAGAAAGATATTGGGAATCGGGTTTAACAAAGAAACAGGTTACCGTAGCCGCCAGTAAAGCAATAAACGTGACGATGTTTCCTAAGACGAAGCGTTTGATTTTTACATTAGTCTGCATAATCAAGTACCTATTATTTAACATAAAACCCATATTCCATACAGGAACATGGGTTTTTGTTGGTGTGGTCGATGGGACTTGAACCCACACGGTTTAACCATACGCCCCTCAAACGTACGCGTCTGCCATTCCGCCACGACCACATATGATCTGGTACGAGGGAAGGGACTTGAACCCTCACTGTCACCAACATGAACCTGAATCATGCGCGTCTGCCAATTCCGCCACCCTCGTAAGCATATATATATTATATCAAACGAAAACAAAAGTCAATATATTTGAAGTACTTTTTACATATAATTATAACGGGGTTGATTTTTATCCGAATGGGCTATATAATTATTCTACGGGGGATTGAACCTTCAGAAAAAAAGAGGAGATTTATTTACATTGAAACAAGTTACTAAAGCAATTATTCCTGCGGCAGGATACGGAACGAGATTTTTGCCGGCAACAAAGGCTATGCCCAAAGAAATGCTTCCCATTGTGGACGTTCCGAGTATTCAATATATAGTTGAAGAATGTGCTCTCAGCGGAATAACCGACGTTTGTATTATTCTGGGACGTAACAAAAACAATATCGCCGATCACTTCGACAGGAACGTGGAAGTAGAATACGCTCTTATAAAAAGCGGAAAGCTTTCGGATATTGAGAAAATGAATAAATTGTCGGACAAAGTAAATATCGTTTACGTTCGTCAAAAGGAAATGCGGGGGACCGGTAAAGCCATTGAATTATGTAAAAGTTTTGTCGGGAACGATCCCTTTGCGGTATTGTTCGGAGATGACGTTATGTATAATCCCGAAAATCCCGTTACGGCACAGCTTATAAAAGTTTACGAACAGACAGGAGCCACCATAGTAGGCGTTCAGGAGCAGCCGAGGGAAGAATGCCCTAAATACGGCGTGGTAGTTCCCGGTAAAGTCAAAGGCAGATATACCGAGATATTAGGGTTTAAGGAAAAACCGAAATTGGAGGAACTACCTTCGCAATTAACCAGTTTGGGACGATTCGTTCTCACTCCCGATATATTCGAATACATTAAAGAGACTCCTGCCGCGCCTAACGGTGAAGTATATCTTCCTACCGCAATAGAGCTAATGGCTAAAGATATGGCGGTTTTCGCTTATTCATTCGAAGGGAGAAGATACGATATAGGGGATAAACTCGGGTATATTATCGCGAATATCGAATATGCTTTAAGAAACGGAGAAATCAATTCGGGTTTGAAAAAATATCTAAAGGAAATTATTAAAGAGATTTAATTATTTCCGGGGGGAAAATGCAAGAATTAACAAACGAAGTAAAAAAGGTCTTGGGGTTAGCCGAGACCTTTGCTTCACATTCGGGAAGTTCGATAGACAGTCTTCATATTCTGATGGCGCTTGCCTGTACCGAAAGGTGCTACGCTTACGAAATCCTTTCCAGACTCGGGTTTACCGAAGAAATAGCCAAAAGCTATCTGATAAAAGTTTTCGGAAATCCTCAGACGCCCGCTTTACCGGGTCCTATGTATAACAAAATTCTCGAATACGCGTCTGTTGTTGCGGAAAATTCAGGTTACGAAAAAACAGATACGCAACACCTGTTACTTTCGCTTAGTTTTCATAAATCTTCTTTAGGAGGAAAAGTGCTGGCGCGTCACGGGATAGACTATTCCGCTATATTGTCCATAGTGAACGGAATGACCTATAACCGTATCGGGAAATCGTCCGACGAGAGTATTAAGTCGGAGAAAAAAGACGGTATAGAGGTTTCCGAACAAGAAAAAACGGATACCGAACCCATCATTAACGAAAACGGAACCGATCTTACTGCCAAGGCGGAACAAGGAGAATTAAATCCTGTTTTCGGCAGAGAAAAAGAAATTGGTCGGCTTATTCAGATTCTATCCAGAAAATTTAAGAACAATCCCGTTGTGGTAGGAGAACCGGGAGTGGGTAAAACTGCCGTTATAGAAGGATTAGCTCAAAAAATAGTGAAGGGCGAGGTTCCGGATTTTTTGAAAGGGAAAAGAATATTTTCACTTAACGTCAACAGTCTGGTGTCGGGAACTCGCTACAGGGGAGAGTTGGAAGAGAAAATCAAAAACGTACTTTCTTTTCTGCAGGGTAAAGGGATAATTTTGTTTATTGACGAACTTCATACCATAGTGAACGCGGGAGGGTCGGACGGTGGAATGAATTTAGCCAATATACTTAAGCCCGTGCTTACCGACGGAAGGTTTTCCACAATAGGAGCAACCACGATATCGGAATATCGTAAATTTATTGAAAGAGATCCGGCATTGGAACGCAGGTTTATGGTTGTAAACGTGGAAGAACCCACCGTTGCGGCGAGTTTAAGTATTCTGAAAGGGTTGAAAGACACCTTTGAAAGACATCATTCCGTCATTATTACAGATGAGGCTTTATCGTCTGCCGTAGAACTCTCGGCAAGGTATGTTTCCGACAGATTTTTACCCGATAAAGCTATTGATATTATTGACGAGGCGTGCAGTAAGAAAAGAAACGAAACTTTAAGCGAGTTAATGCCCGAACTTAAAGCTTCGGATATCAAAGAAATAATCGTGGAAATGACGGGGATACCTTTGCAAAATCTGACCGAAGACGAAAGCGTCAGACTTATGAATATAGAAAAAGCTCTTTCTGAGAAAGTGATCGGGCAAAAAGAGGCGGCTATGGCCATAGCTAAAACAATAAGAAGATCTCGTTCGGGATTGAAAGATCCTTCGCGCCCTGCAGGTTCCTTTATTTTCCTCGGACCTACGGGAGTCGGAAAAACCGAAACGGCAAAAGCGCTCAGCGAATTTCTTTTCGGGGACGAAAAGTCTCTTATCAGAATAGATATGAGCGAATACGGCGAGAAAAATTCCACTTCTCGTCTTATTGGCGCGCCTCCCGGATATGTCGGGTATGAAGAAGGCGGTTTACTCACCGAAGCCGTAAGACGAAAACCTTATTCCGTTATTTTGCTGGACGAAATGGAAAAAGCTCATCCGGAAGTTTTCGACGTACTGTTGCAGGTGCTTGACGACGGTAGACTTACCGATGGAAAAGGGCGCACCGTGGATTTTAAGAATACCATTATTATTATGACAAGCAACATCGGTGGAGCGGAAGTTCAGGGGAAAACGAGCGTAGGCTTTGTTCGCAACGATAAATCTGCAGAAGAAAGAGAAGCAAGGATAGAAGCATTGAAGAAAGCCATGCGTCCCGAGTTTATCAACCGAGTGGATAATATTATAGTATTTAATAAATTAACTAAGGATAATATAGTTGAGATAGCGAATATATTTATTGAAAGGATAAAAGACGTTCTGAAGTCCGAAAGAAATATAGAATTGATAGTGGACGAGGAAACGAAAGTTTATCTGGCAAATATAGCTTATAACGACGAATACGGTGCAAGACCGTTGAAAAGAGTCGTGGAAACATATTTAGAGGATCGTTTAAGTGAAGAAATAATTCGTAACAATCTCAAAAACACTGCCGTTCGAGTTATGATGAATAACGGACGGCTTGAATTTTATCAAACAGGAGGATAAGTTTATGCGTATTGAAATTCTATCAAAAAATTATCGGTTAGATGACGGTTTGAAAAATCTGATTAACAAAAAACTCGGTAAATTCGATAAATATTTCGATAACGAGGCTTATGCCAAAGTAAAACTCCGTATTTCGGGCAATAACGCTTATACCATGGAAGTTTCCATAGACGCCGACAATCTCAGCGTGCGTTCTTCCGCAACCAGCGATAAAATGAACGAAAACATCGATACTATTTTACCGAGACTTGAAAGACAAATCGTAAAATATCGCGACAAGTTCGGTTCGAGAATCAAGAAAGGAGCTTTCGATACCCCTGCCATTTACTCCGAAAGCGAGAGTGAAGAGGAAGTCGATAAGGGCAAGATCGTAAAGGTTAAAAAATTCGAAATTTCCGTAACCAGCGTGGAAAATGCCGTGGAAGAAATGGAATTTCTTAACCATAATTTCTATATTTTCGTAAACGGCGACAATAATAAGGTATGCGTTTTGTATAAACGTAACGACGGAGATTACGGCCTTATCGAACCGGAATATTGATATGCAGATAGGAATGAGTACGGCCTCCCTCTTTTCAAAAGAGAAGACGGAGGCCGCTTTTGAAATCTTACATAAATTAAATATCCCTGTTTGCGAAGTCTTTTTAAGTACTTTTTCGGAATATACGGATGAATTTATCGATACTTTACTTAAAGTTAAAGGCGAAACACATATTTATTCCGTTCATACGCTGAATCAGCAGTTCGAGCCGGAGCTTTTCAATCCGACGGAAAGAACAAGAAACGATTGCGAAAAAATTTTCAAACAGGTTGCAAGAGACGCTCACCGACTGGGTGCGTCTTTTTATACTTTTCACGGGCCGAGCAAGTTCAAGAAATTGCCTTATATCCATAATTACGAAAAAATAGGGAAAAGGGTTCAGGAGCTTTGCGACCTGCTTTATTTCGAAAGCAATAATACCACCCGATTAAGTTATGAAAACGTCCATTGGACTTATTTTAATACGCCTGAGTATTTTATAAATCTGAAAAAATATACCGACGTAAAAACCTGTCTCGATATAAAACAGGCGTATTTATCGGGAATAGATCTATACGAATATATAGACTGTATGGCTGACAGATTGGTAAACGTGCATTTGTGCGATTACGACGACAACGGGAAACTTGCCATACCGGGAAAAGGTACATTCGATTTTGTCAGATTGTTTGCTCGTCTTGCCGAAACGGGATACGACGGACCTGCAATTATCGAAGTTTACGCCAACGACTACACTACGTACGACGAGTTGGGGAAAAGTTATGAATACTTAAACGAATGTTTATATAAAGCTACAAATTACGGAGGAATTTAACATGGCATTCAAGAAAGAACCTATACGTTTCGATTACAACAATATGATGTCCGACTATGTCGGAGAAAAAGGTATCACTCCTGCCGAACTCAAAGCTTACAAAGACGCTGCGAAATCGGCGTTCGAAGCGGTGAAGGCAGGTAGAGGGCAAAATATGATGGGTTGGACGGAACTACCTTACAACCAATCCGAAGTAGTGGAGGATATAATCGCTACGGCTAAGGATATAAGAAAGAAATACGATTATTTCGTCGTCCTCGGAATAGGCGGTTCGGCACTCGGACCTATGGCGGCTTTTCAGGCGTTGTGCCACTTGCATCATAACGAACTTCCCAAAAGCAAGAGGAAAGCTCCCAAGTTCTATGTCGAAGACAACGTCGATCCCGAGAGAATGGCGGCTTTACTCGACGTAATAGACGTAAAGAAAACAATGTTTAACGTTATTACCAAAAGCGGTTCTACCAGCGAAACGATGAGTCAGTATCTTATTATTACCGATATCATTAAAAAAGAACTCGGCGGAGACCTGGCGTCGCATATGATAGCTACTACGTCCGAAAGTAAAGGCAACCTTATAAAAATCGCTCAAAAGGAAGGCTTGAAAACTTTTTATATTCCCGACGGAGTAGGCGGCAGGTTCAGTGAATTGTGTCCTGTAGGGCTTCTTCCCGCAGCCGTACTCGGCATAGATATTAAAAATATGCTGAAAGGCGCAGCATATATGGATAAAAAATGTTCAAGCGATAATTTATCCAAGAACTCCGCTCTTACAGCCGCTCTTTTGCAATATATAGCTATGGAAAAAGGTTGCAATATTTCGGTTATGATGCCTTATGCCGACAGTCTTAAACTTATGGCGGACTGGTATGCTCAGCTTTGGGGAGAAAGTCTCGGAAAAGCCGTAGACCTCGAAGGCAAAAAGGTAAACGTAGGTCAGACTCCCGTAAAAGCTCTCGGCGTTACCGACCAGCACAGTCAGGTTCAGTTATATACCGAAGGACCTTTCGATAAAGTTATAACCCTTATCGGAGTAGACGAATATCGTAAAACGGTAGTTATTTCCGACGGTTGCGAAGATATCCCGGGCGTTAATTTCCTTTGCGGACATACGATGAACGAACTTATTACCGCCGAAATGAATGCTACCGAGTATGCGCTTACCCGTTCGGGCAGACTCAACAACAGGATTATGCTTCCCGAAGTCAACGCTTATACTTTGGGTCAGCTGATGATGTTCTTTATGTTGCAGACCGCATATACGGGGGCTTTGATGAATATAGATACATTTAATCAGCCGGGCGTCGAGGAAGGAAAGAACGCAACGTACGCTTTGCTCGGCAGAGAGGGTTACGAAGCTAAAAAAGAAGAACTCAATTCCAGAAAGGAAAAGGACGCAAAATACATTATTTAATTACATTTTATAAAAAAAGAGCTGTCTTTGCGGACAGCTCTTTTTTTATACGATAAAATTTATTGTGCGGATTTTTCAAGAAAAGCATTAAAAGATTTGGAAGCGAAAAGAGCACAGCCGGCGACGATACAGATTGCGATATCGCCGAAAGTGAAGGTATTGTATAAGAAACTCCAGGCCACCGCAGTATAATTCGGATCGGCGGAACCGAATACGAATATTCCGCTGATAACGTGTGCAAGATATCTGAAAAATGCAACCATAATCGCACTTAAGGCAAATTGTAATACTTTTTTATTCTCGAAGATTTTACGTTCGTGGAAGATACCCGCAAGTCCGATTGCGCCGAAAGCGATGGGGTAATCCAATAAGAATTGTATCGGATGATAGAACCAGGGAGCTTGAATGAATTGCAGGAATCCGTAAATTATTCCCGCAAGCAGACCTTTTCTGATACCGAACATATAGGAATAAATCATCAAAGGAACAAGACTTGCAAGCGTTATCGACCCACCCTGGGGAAGTTCGAGGAAACGTATATAACTAAGAGCAAAACTCATAGCGATGGTTACGGCAGCGTATACTATGGATTTTGTATCGTTGGTGGAAAAATTCTTTTTTCCGAAGAATAATGCTATAAAAATTATTGCTCCTGCAAGTATTGCGGTAAACACATAAAGCATAACTTCGTTACCTATGTTTTCCACGGGACCGCTCTGATAATTTTTAACCATAGTAGCGATAATTATGGCTAATACGAAAGCGCCGATTATACCTAAAGCGATTTTTGCGAAAAGACGGAATTTTTCGGGCTTAAAGAATGCTATAATCAATCCGCATACAGCCAATACGATAACCGAACACAACAGGCAAACTACCGGAATAAAAGTGGCGTTATCTATATAACCGTCGGCAATATATTCGTCAAGTTTAAGAAATAGGAGTATTCCAATAAGTCCGATGGAATAACCTACGCTCATTGCGCCGAGAGCGGAAGTATAATTCTTGAAGGAATCGGGACGGAATTTTTTGACGAGTATTCCGACGATAACGCCAAAAACGATAACGGCTAACGTCAGATACAAAGCAACCGTTGCCGCTTTCTCGAAAGTGGAAAGGGTGTTAAAGGGGTCAGTAAACATTTTTTCTCCTTTTACCGGGAGCTTAAAAAAGAAAAAACCTTAAGCAAAACGAGATTACTTAAGGAGTTTTAAGCCTTCTTTCGTGAGTACTAACTCAATCAAGTTCAAAGGGTGTAATCTCAGACGGATTTCCCGTCACCCCCGGCAGTTGTATTTTTTCTTTAATTATAGGGCGGTTAAAAACGGTTGTCAAACGTATTGCGGAAAAAATTTTTTTTTGATAAAATTGTTTTATGAGTTTTTTGGAAGTCAGGAATTTGTCATACAAATATTTTTACGGAGCGCTGGCTGTTTCCGACGTGAGTTTTACAGCAAAAAAAGGACAGGTACTTACCTTGCTGGGGAAAAGCGAATCTGGTAAAACTTCTTTGCTGAAATGTATTGCCGGAATAAGAAAACCTGCCTGCGGAGAAATTTTGTTGGACGGGGAAACTATTCCGAAAGAGGGCAAGAAAAAAAACGTCGGTATGATTTTCGAAAACGGAATGTTTTTCGAAAACAGAACGGTAGATTACAATTTGTTATATCCGCTCAGAATAAGGAAATTTGAGAAAGCGGACAGCGAGGAAAAAGTACGTTTTGTCCTTGACAAATTCAGGCTGAGAGGTTCGGAAGGGAACAAAGTCCGTAACCTTACCGCTGCCGAAAGAATAAAGCTGGCTCTGGCTCGGGCAGATTTGAGAGAAACCCAAATTTTGTTATGCGACGATATTCTGAAAATATGCAACCAAGATGATCGTGAAAATCTTTTTTGCTCTTTATGGGAATTTCTTACGGAAAAAGCTGAAAAAAGTATAGTTATATACGCAACAAAGGAAAAAAACGAGGCACTTAAAAACAATGGAGAAACCGTATTGATGAATTACGGTACGGTAATGCAACAAGGTTCGGCTTCCGATATAGCCGCTAAGCCATTATCGATTTACGCAGTGGATTATTTCCATAAAAATGTTGAAATAGTCAACGCAACGATTAAGCCAATTGAAAATCAAATTTTTATTATACTTGACGGAGAAAAAATTCTTCTTGAAAAAAAGAAACTTTTGAGCGATATATATATAGATAAAGAAGTCAAAGTGTGGAAAAACGAGAAAGGTGAAATATCATTATTCGATAGCGGAAGCGAAAAAATGATTTATTTTAATTGACATTACAATAAAGCGTATATATAATATAAGCGTAACCTGAAATCGACGATAAGTTCGGAGATTAAGTTTATCAGCCATCCATAAGCCGATATGAAAACTCCGAATAAAGCGGAGTTTTTTTGTTACAAAATAAAATTATCGAGGTGATAATATGAAAAGAATAGGAGTTGTGGGTATCGTAGTCAGCGGCGACAGACACGAAGTGCAGGAAATGCAGGCTATATTAAGCGAATTTTCCGATATAATAGTCGGAAGAATGGGCGTTCCTATGCCCGAAAACAAAATTTCCGCGATTAGCTTGATAGTGAAGGGTGAAAGCGACAGGGTCAACGCTCTTACCGGAAAACTGGGCAGAGTTGACAACGTTAACGTAAAATCCGCGTTAACTACAGTCGAAGTTTCGGAGGACTGATATGAAAAAATTATTAAAAATTCTTGTGGTATTATCGGTAATTGCGGCTACGCTTTTACTGTTTGTTTCTTGCGAAGACAACACCGAAAACGCCGTGGAAATCAACGTAGCGGTGCCCGACGGCGCGCCGGCTTTGGCTATAGCGAAGCTTTTGGATTCTTCAAATTTCGACGGATACAAAGTTAACTATGAAATAGTAGCCGGTGCTACGGATATATCTGCTAAAATTACTACAGGCTCTGCAGACATAGTCGTTGCGCCTACCAATATCGCAGCTAAACTCTATTCCAACGGCGCGAAAATAAAAGTAGTGGCAAGCAACATTTTCGGACTGGTTTATCTTGTGGGAACCGAAGAAATACCTTCTATCAGCGCATTGAGAGGACAGGAAATACTTTGCACCGGTCAGGGCGGTACTCCCGATTTCGTGTTGCAATACGTTCTCAACCAGAACGGAATCAGCGGCGACGACGCCAATATAACTTATATAGCGCAGGGGAGCGACGCCATAGCCGCGCTCAAAACGGGTCAGGCAAAATTTGCTCTTCTCGGTGAACCTGCCGCTACCATGGCAGTCAAAAACGCGGGAGCAAGCATTTTAGTCGATTTCCAGAAAGAATGGAAAGATCTTACCGGTAACGACGGTTATCCTCAGGCTTCCACGATAGTCAGCGACGAAGTTTTCGACAATCATTCCGCTTTTCTTAAGGCGTTCCTTTCGGAAATGAATGCCAATGCCGAATGGGTAAAAACCAACGTCGATAAGGTTAACGCCGCTTTGAAAAATTACGGCAGTACCAATACTTTTGCTTCCGCGGAAGTTATTGAAAGATGTAACGTGCGATACGTAGGAGCTTTGGAAGCCAAGGCAAGTATAATATCCTATCTCGAGATTATGCGTTCCTATAATGCGAATTTCATCGGCAGTACTTTGCCTGATGACGGATTTTACGCAGGAGTATCTTTAGACTGATTATAATGAAATTAAAATTGAAAAAAATATTGCCCGATATTATATATCCTTTTGCGGCGGTGGGAATAATCGTAGCATTGTGGGCGATATTTGCTGCGGCGATAGATATGGAGCTTATAGTTCCTTCTATCGGTTCAACTTTCGATAAGTTGGGTAATTTGCTTACAGGCGCGGATTTTTACCGCGCCTTAGGCAATACCTTGCTGCGTACAGCGGCAAGTTTTTTAACGGGCGCTCTCGCCGCACTTTTACTCAGTCTTGTTTCGCTTAACGATTCCGTAAGAAAATTTCTTTCCCCCGTAATAAAAATTGTTCGTTCCGTTCCAACGATGAGCGTTATTTTACTCACCGTTATTTGGATGAAACCTGCCACAAGCCCGATTTTTGTGGCGTTTTTGATAAATTTTCCGATAATGTATTCCGGTTTTTACAGCGCATTCAGCGGCGTGGACAAAGATCTCGTTGCCATGAGTAAAGTTTACGGGGTAAAATTCAAGAACAGATTATTCGAACTTTACCTGCCTGCCATTGCTCCTGCGGCATTCGATTGCATGCAGTCTTCAATCGGGCTGACTGTAAAAATCGTAATATCCGCCGAAGTTATTGCTCAGACAAGATATTCTATGGGTATTGCAATGCAAATGGCACGAGGATATCTTGAAACAGCCGAGCTTCTTGCTTGGACTTTGGCCGCCGTTGTTTTGAGTTATATACTCGAATTGCTTATTTTTGCTATAAAAAAAGCTTTTGTGAGGTGGAAATGAAACTAATATCGGTATCTAAATCTTACGGGGATAACGTTGTTTTCGATAAATTCTGCCTGGAAGCGGAAGAGAAGAAAATTCTTGCCGTGCTCGGTTCTTCCGGTTGCGGGAAAACCACTTTGCTTAATATTATAAGCGGTCTTACGGATTTTCAAGGAGCGGTGGAGAAATCGGGTAATAAAATAAGCTATATTTTCCAGAATAAACGACTTTTACCTAATTTAACGGTTTATAAAAATATCGAGTTCGTATTGAAAAATGTTTATTCAAAGGAAAAAATACCCTGTATAATCAATGAAATTCTTCGAAAAGTCGAACTATACGACAGCAGAAATCTTTATCCTTCAGAATTAAGCGGAGGAATGGGACAAAGGGTGTCGTTAGCCAGAGCTTTCGCTTATCCGTCCGATATTCTTCTTATGGACGAACCTTTCAAGGCGTTGGATATTTCGCTGAAAAAAAGAATTATCGAAACTTTTAACTCACTTTATCGAACAGACAGGCGCACTACCGTCTTCGTTACGCACGATATCGAAGAAGCGTTTGCCGTTGCCGACAGAATAATAGTTTTGCAAAAAGGCGGTAATATTCTTGCCGACGAAACTTTATCCGTTCCCGCCGAAGAAAGGGGTTATGCGGATTTTTCGGAAACAAAAAAACGCATTTACGACGTTCTGTAACGTATTTACGTTGACTATTTTTTCTTTTTTTTGTATTATATAATCTATGATAATTTTAGGTATAGACCCCGGCTACGCGACCGTGGGTTTCGGCGTTATAGAAAATTCGGGCGGACGTAATAAAGCATTGGAGTACGGAGTGATTCAGACGCCTAAAGATGAATCGCTGCCGAAAAGACTTGCTAAAATTTCCTCCGGATTCGAAATTCTTATCGACCGATACAAACCCGATGCGATAGCCATAGAGGAATTGTTTTTTACAAACAATCAGAAAACGGCCATTCTCGTAGCGGAAGCGCGAGGAGCTATTTTGCTTACCGTTTACGCAAGGTGTAAAAATCTTTTCGAATATACCCCTTTGCAGATTAAACAGGCGATGACGGGTTACGGCAGAGCGGATAAAAAGCAAATTCAGCAGATGGTTAAAACTTTTCTTAACCTGAAAGACGTACCCAAACCCGACGACGCGGCGGACGCTCTTGCCGTTGCGCTGACGCACGCTCAGACTAATAGACTTGCAGGGTTGTTCGGAATTTAGACAGGCGGAGGTTTTATGATAGGTTATATTAAAGGGGAAGCGGTGGATTTCGGAGAAGGTTACGTCGTAGTGGAAAACAACGGTATCGGATACGAAATTTTCGTCAGTAACACGACTAACGTAAAAATCAGGAACGGTTCTAAATTCGTTTGTCTTTATACTTATCTTAATGTCCGTGAAGACGGCTTGTTTTTGTACGGATTTTATTCCCGCGAAGAAAAAAATATGTTCTTGAAACTTATAGGGATATCGGGAGTCGGGCCTAAAGCCGCGTTGGGTATTCTTTCCGGAATAGAGCTTAACACTCTTATGACTGCGATTATGTCTTCGGATATCAAAACTCTCTCCAAGGTCAAAGGCATCGGAAAGAAAACCGCCGAAAGAATTATTTTGGAATTAAGGGAAGAAATCAATGCCGACAGTAAGGAACTACTGGAATCCTTACCTTCGTCGGTGGAGGATTTCGGCACGGTAGATAAAGACGTTGCCGACGCAATAAGCGCTTTAAGAGGACTCGGGTTTACTCAAAGCGAAGCTTTCGAAGCGGTGAAGAAAGCTAAACCTTACGCAAAAACTGCCGAAGAACTTGTTGCAAACGCATTGCGCAATCTTTGATGACGGAGGTATAAAGTGGAAGACGAAAGACTTATTTCTTCCGTTAAACTGGAAAACGACGAAAACGAGAATTTATTACGCCCGAAGGCTATCGACGAATACGTCGGACAAGAAAAAGTAAAATCCAATCTTAAAGTCTTTATGCATTCGGCAAAAAAAAGAGGGGAAAGTCTGGACCACGTTCTTTTATACGGACCGCCGGGGCTGGGAAAAACCACTTTAAGCCATATAATCGCCAATGAAATGAACGGCAATATTAAAATTACTTCGGGACCGGCTATCGCAAGAGCGGGAGATTTGGCGGCGATTTTAACCAATCTCGAGGAGGGCGACGTTTTGTTCGTCGATGAAATTCATCGGCTCAATCACAGCGTAGAAGAAATTTTGTATCCTGCAATGGAGGATTTTGTGCTGGATATGGTCCTCGGGAAAGGTCCCAGCGCGAGGACGATGAGGCTTCCTTTGAAACATTTTACACTCGTCGGTGCCACCACGAAAGCCGGTATGCTCGGCGCGCCATTAAGAGATCGTTTCGGGGTCGTATGTCGTTTGGAAATGTATTCTCCCGACGAATTGTGTATTATAATAAATCGCTCCGCAGGTATATTGAATATCAATATTACGCCCGACGCGGCAAGAGAAATCGCAGGTCGCAGCAGAGGTACGCCGCGTATTGCAAATCGCTTGCTGAAAAGGGTCAGAGATTTTGCGGAATTTGCCGATAGTTCGTTAATTACGACCGATATAGCCAAGAACGCGCTTAAAAGTCTGGAAGTGGACGAACTCGGATTAGATAATACCGACGTGGTAATTCTCAGAACGATTATAGAAAAATTCAACGGCGGCCCTGTCGGATTGGATACGCTTGCCGCAGCAAGCGGAGAAGAGACCAATACGATAGAAGACGTTTACGAACCTTATCTGATACAGTTGGGGTTTATCGCGCGGACTCCGAGGGGACGTATCTGCACGCCCAACGCCTATAAGCATCTTAAAATTCCTTATATGGGAGCGTTCGGGATACAGCAGACTTTTTTTGACCAGGAGGAATAATAGCTACTATGCCCGAACTGAAGAAAAGCGATTTTTATTACGACTTACCGCAGGAACTTATCGCGCAGACGCCTGTTTATCCGAGGGATTCTTCCCGACTTCTTTTTTACGACCGCATATCGGGAACATATCGGGACAAGATTTTTTCGGACGTAAAAGATATATTGAAAGAGGGAGACGTTTTGGTGGTAAACAATACACGGGTAATCAATGCAAGATTATTCGGGTATAATGCCGACGGACGGAAATTCGAAATTTTCCTTCTTAAGAGAATCGATTTGAAAAACTGGGAGATTTTGTTGAAACCCGCCCGTAAGGCGAAAATAGGTAGCGTGCTTACGGTAAACGAAGAATTGTCGTTAAGGGTCACCGGTATTACGGATAACGGTGTCCGAACTGCGGAATTTGAGTTTGACGGGGTTTTCGAAGACATTCTATCGAGGGTGGGTGAAGTGCCTTTACCGCCATATATCACCGAAAAACTTTCCGACAAAGAAAGATACCAGACCGTTTATGCAAAAGTAAGCGGTTCCAGTGCGGCGCCTACCGCGGGATTGCATTTTACCGACAGTCTTTTGGCGGCCGTTAAGGAAAAAGGCGTGGAGATAGTTGAAGTATTGTTACACGTAGGATTGGGAACTTTTCGACCCGTCAAAGAAGAAAACGTACTCGAACACAAAATGCATTCGGAATATTACGAAATAAGCGAGGACGCAGCGGAAAAAATCAATAAAGCCCTGTCCGAAAATCGCAGAGTGATTGCCGTGGGGACAACTTCGGTAAGAGTGCTGGAATCGGCGTCGGACGAAAACGGAAAAGTTCATCCGTCCAAAGGCGAAACCGATATTTTTATTTATCCCGGTTATAAATTCAAGGCGGTCAAAGGATTGATTACCAATTTCCATTTGCCGGAATCCACTCTTATTATGTTGGTAAGCGCTTTTTGCGGCAGGGAAAAGGTAATGGAACTTTATAAGCACGCAGTAAAGGAAAAATATCGCTTTTTCAGTTTCGGCGACGCGATGATGATTATATAAAAACGGAGAAAATATGTTCAGTTACGAAGTAGTTAAAGTTTGTAAGCAGTCGGGGGCAAGGATAGGACGATTTACCACCCCGCACGGAGTTATCGAAACGCCGGTTTTTATGCCGGTAGGCACTATGGCGACGGTAAAAAGCCTTTCGCCCGAAGAAGTTTCGGAAGCGGGAAGCAGTATTATATTGAGTAACACTTATCATCTTTATCTGAGACCGGGTCACGAAACCGTTCGTAAGGCAGGCGGTCTTCATAAGTTTATGAACTGGAGCAAACCTATTCTTACCGACAGCGGCGGTTTTCAGGTTTTCTCGTTGTCCACTTTACGGAAAATTACCGAAGAAGGATGCGAGTTCAACAGCTTTATAGACGGTAGTAAACATTTTATTTCTCCCGAAAAATCAATTGAAATTCAAAGGGCGTTGGGGAGCGATATAATGATGGCTTTCGACGAGTGTACCGCAGCGAATACCTCTTACGAGAAATCCGCTCTCGCAATGGAAAGAACTCTCCGCTGGCTTGAAAGGTCGGCTAAAGCTGCCGAAGGCGCGGAAAACCAGATTCTTTTTCCGATAATACAGGGCAATATGTATAAGGATTTAAGAATAGAAAGCGCAAAACGCACGGCTCCTTTCGCTAAATGCGGGATAGCCATAGGCGGTTTGAGCGTAGGCGAACCGAAAGACGTTATGTACGATATGCTGGAAAATTTACGTCCTTATTATCCTTCCGATATGCCGAGATATCTTATGGGAGTGGGGAGCGCCGATTGTATCGTGGAAGGCGTGGCGAGAGGTATAGATATGTTCGATTGCGTTCTGCCCACAAGAATTGCCAGAAACGGTACGGCTATGACTATGCACGGAGATCTTACGATAAGAAACGCAGCCTATAAAGAAGATTTTGCGCCCATCGAGGAAGATTGCGACTGTTATCTTTGCAGGAACTATTCTCGCGCTTACGTAAGACATCTGATAAATTGTGACGAAATTTTCGGCGGAAGACTGTTGTCTATACACAATATCCGCTTTTTACACAGATTGGTCGCTAAAATAAAACAGGCGATATGGGAGGATAGATTGCTCGATTTCAGGGACGAGTTCATCGCCGCGTACAGAGTAAAATAAATATTTTGGAAATTTAATGTAAATAATACTTGCGGAGTTTATAATTTTAGTGTATTATAAAAAATAATAAAAAATAGGAGTCTTGGAAATGTTCAATAATATTTTAGCAGCTGACGCGTCTTCCTGGTTAATGCCGGTTATTCTGGGTGTTTTCTTCGTATTGATGATCGTTATGACCATCGTTCCTCAGAGAAAGCAGAAAAAGAAGATGCAGGAAATGATAAACAGTATTCAGATAGGCGATAAAATTATGACCATCGGCGGATTTGTCGGAACGATAGTGGAATACGATGCGGCTACCGATCATTACGTTATCAACGTCGGGACCCCCGAAAATCCCACCAACGTTACCATCATTAAGAACGCGATTCGTTCCAAAATGTAATTTTAATACCGTTTGAAAACAGAAAGGGAGTTTTTTAACTCCCTTTTTATTTTCGATTCTTTTATCGGCGTAAAATTAAGCAACGCTTTTTTTACGTATATTTACCGAAAGGATGCCGCTTATCGCGCCCGCTACGATACCGAGTGCAACGTCTATAAGCTTCATAAGATTAAAAGAAATCTCTTTACTGATAAGTCCGAAAACGAGTACCGACAAAAGGGTGTAACATAATCCGCTGAGCGCACCTTTGAAAGCACCTTGTTTGTTTTCTTTGAAACCGACGAAACAAGATGCAAGAATACTTATAACTTTAATTGCCTGATTAACAGGCAGTATTACTTTTTCTCCGACTTCCACCAGATTTACTATAAGCGCAAAAACCAGTACCAACACGAGGGATATTATAACGGCGATTATCGTCGTTCTGATTATGTCCAGAAAAAAATGTCTATTTATGTTTGAGTTTTTCATTTACGCACCTCCGAATGTAATTTATTAACCGGTATAAGCCGTTATGACACGTTTTCGTAAAACAGTTGATTTTAGGATAAAAATAATTTATAATAAACGTAAATAAAATTATCACGGAGGTTCCCGATGAAACATATTAACGCTCTTTTCAAAAAAGCGCTTTGCAAAAATCATTCTACCGGTTGCGGCGAATGCCAGTCCAGCTGTCAGTCCGCTTGCAAAACCAGTTGCACAGTAGGTAATCAGTCCTGCAAGAAAGAAGAAAAAATTAACGTTATCGTAAAGAAATCCGTCTGATAAATGGTACATTTATACGAATATTCCCACCAAGGTAAACCTGTTTACCTTATGTGGGACGTAGAAAGCGCAAGTCTGAGTATTTTGGACTACGCGGCTTTTTTATGTGCGAAAAAAAAGTTTGAGACCTTAAACGCTTCTCAGGAAAAAGATTATTTCGCGCTCGAAGAGACAACAAGAAAAGAAATCGAAAACGAATTGTCGGAGCTGGAAAAAGACGGAGCGCTTAACGCTCCGGCTCTCGTTAAGGAATTTTCCAAAAGCACAGAGGTTGTAAAAGCTCTTTGTCTGCACATTTGTCACGACTGTAACCTTTCCTGCGATTATTGTTTTGCCGGAGGCGGCACTTATCATACCGAAAGAGACTATATGAAAGCCGAGGTAGGGAAGAAAGCCGTGGATTTTCTTATTGAAAATTCAGGGGCGCGAAATAATCTCGAAATTGACTTTTTCGGAGGAGAACCGCTCATGAATATGTCGGCGGTTAAGGAAATAGTCGCTTACGCCAAGGAAAAAGCAGAAGAAAACGGTAAAACATTTAGTTTTACCATGACTACGAATTGTTTACTTTTGAACGATGAGAATATTGCTTATCTCGATCGTGAGATGGATAACGTGGTTTTAAGCGTGGACGGCAGAAAGTGCGTTCACAACGGAGTACGTCACGCCAAAAACGGAAAAGACTGTTACGACGTTATTCTCTCCAACGCTTTGAAAATGAGAAAAGCGAGAGGGGATAAAAAATATTATGTCCGAGGGACTTTTACTTCCCAAAATACCGATTTTAGCGAGGATATACTTTTCCTTAACGATGAAGGTTTCGATCAGATTTCCGTAGAACCGGTCGTTTTGCCGGACGATCATCCTCTTGCTATAAAAGAAGAACATCTGGATAAAATATTATCCGAATACGAAAAATTCACGGAAAATTACCTTGAAAGGCGGTCTTGCGGAAAATGGTTCAACTTTTTCCATTATATGTTGGATCTGGAACACGGACCTTGCCCCAATAAAAGGCTTACCGGTTGCGGTGCGGGTACGGAGTATCTTGCCGTAACGCCGAACGGCGACATTTATCCGTGTCATCAGTTTGCAGGACTGGAAGAATTCCGTATCGGAAACGTTTTCAGCGGTATTTCAAAAGCTTCGGTACGGGAAATGTTCGCTTCTCAATGCGTTCTTACCAAAACGCATTGTAAGGATTGCTTTGCAAAGTATTTCTGCGGAGGCGGTTGCGCCGCGAACGCTTACAACTTCAGCGGCGATATCGGCGGACAATATAAAATCGGCTGTGAACTTACAAAAAAACGTCTGGAAATGAGCCTTGCCGTTGCCGCAATAGAAAAATCAGACGCTTTTAAGGAAGATAATCAATAAAATTAGTCTTAAATTGACGGAATTGTATTGACTAAAATACTATTTACATATATAATAATTTAAGTTATTAACGGGAATTTCTTTATTATAATCCCGTTGGAATATGAAGGAAGCACGGAGGATCAAGTGAGCAAAACAAAATCCATAATATTACTGATTTTGATTAGCGTCTTAATCATCGGTCTGGCGTTGTTAATCGTTCCGCTTAACGGGCAGGACTGTTTTCGCATAGGGAATACCAATTACGATTTCTACTGGATTTCCACGGCTATTTCCCAAGGTCTGGATCTTAAAGGCGGTATGTACGCGGAATATTCGGCAAAACTCGATACGGGCGCCGACGCCAGCGATTCCGAACTTGACGGAGCGATAGCCAATCTCGAGGATATACTTTTCGGAAAAGGATATACCGAAGCGGTAGTCACAAAACAAGGTAACAGTCAGATAAGGGTGGAAGTTCCCGAAATAGATGATACTTCCGAACTTATGAAACTGATAGGAAAAAGCGCTACTTTGGAATTCCGCGACAGCGAAGGAAACGTGCTTATTTCGGGTAGCGAACATCTGGAAGATTGTTATGTGGCGGTTAACGAAGGACAATATGTAATAAAACTCGAGTTCAACAGCGCAGGTAAAACCGCTTTCTACGAAGCGACTAACGCTAACATAGGAAAGACCATCAGCATTTATATCGACGACGTCGAAATTATGAGTCCTACCGTAAATGCCGCAATAAGCGACGGTAACGCCATTATCGAAGGCGGTTACGATTACAATACCGCCAACGAATACGCAGTCAGAATAAAAGCCGGTATAAGCACCGTTAAGCTTACTCTCTTGAGAAGCGAGACTATTTCTCCTACGCTCGGAGACGAAGCTCTTACCAACAGCCTTATCGCTGCGGGAATCGGCTTGCTTGTTATTTTGATTTTCCTTATGGTCGTTTACAAGGGCTTGGGTGGAGCCGCCGCTCTGGCTCTCGTTCTTTACGTAGAACTTCTTATCGTGGCTCTCGCAATAGTTCCCTGGGTACAGCTTACTCTTACGGGTATAGCCGGCGTTATACTGAGTATCGGTATGGCCGTTGACGCAAATATAATTATTTTCGAAAAAATCAAAGAAGAAAAACGAATAGGCAATAAACTTGTTCCGAGTGCCGTAAACTCCGGGTTCAAAGGTTCGTTCGCGACCATTATAGACGCAAACGTTACTACGATTTTCGGAGCGATAGTTATGATAATATTCGGTTCGTCCGCAATAAAGAGTTTTGCCGTGACTTTATTGATAGGTATAATTCTTTCCTTACTGACGAGCTTGTTCGTGACCAGATTACTCGTTAAATCCTTTATGGCGTTCGACGATGAAAACGAAGCTTTCTTCGGACTGAAGACAAAGGAGGTTACCCGTGGCTGATAAGAAAAATTCCTTAGTCGAATTTAAGAATAAAATTAAAAATTTCGATTTTTATAAAAACTCTAAATTAACTTTTTTAATTCCGCTTATCGTTATTCTTGTAATGCTTATATGCGGAACGTGTTATCAATTAGATAAAAGCGGACACGATAAATTCGCTAACATAGGAGTGGATTTTCAGGGCGGCTCTTTGCTTACCGTGGAGTTCAGCGAAGCCGGAATGAACAGCGGTGCCAAATACAACGAAAACCTTGCTATGATAGAAAAGGTTTTGGAAGACAACGGTGTAAAGCTTGCGGCGTCTCAGTCAAGCGGCGACAGTTCCATTATCGTACGTTACCTTAATACCGCCGTGCTTGTAGACGGGGTACTCGTGGATTACAGTACCGACGATAAAGTCGCGGAAATGAATGCCCTTAACGAAGAGATAAGAAACGATATCGAAACGGCTACCGCCGAAAAATACGGTGATACCGTTACCGTAAAATCCACAACAACGCTTATAGGAAACTCGGCGAGTATGCGTCTCTTGCGTACGGCTTTGATATCGGTAGCCGTGGCTCTTGCGCTGATGCTTATCTATATTATTATCCGTTTCGACTTCTATTCGGCTTTGGCTGCGATAGTCGCATTATTGCACGATATAATCATAATGATGTCTTTTACGATTATATTCTATGTGGAAATCGGTTCAACCATAGTCGCTGCAATAATAACCATAGTCGCTTATTCGATAAATAATACGATTATCGTATTTGACCGTATCAGAAGCATAATCAAACCTTATAAGAAGACTCACGAAAAATACGAAGTGGGCGAGGTAATAAATTCGGCAATCAGAGGAACTTTTACCAGAACTTGTTATACTACGCTTACCACGCTCGTAGTTATCGCAATTCTCGCGATACTCGGAGTCGCGTCCATTCAGACGTTTGCTTTACCGATCCTGTTCGGACTTATAGCAGGGTTTTACTCATCGGTATTTATGGCAGGACCTATGTGGGCTATTTTCAAAGATTGGGGCGGCAAAATTAAGCTTTCCTATAAAAACAGAAAGTTTAAGAAACAAAAACGCTTGAAAGCGGCTTAAGCATAAATTATTAAAGGATAAAAGTCCGTTTAACGGACTTTTTTCGTAAAATGGAAAATATAACGAAAGAATGTTAAACGATAACGAGATAAAAAACTTAGCCTCGGCTTGTAAAACGGATTATTTTACCGCTTCGCTTCTTATGGCAAGAGGTATTAAAGACCCGGAAGAAGCAAAATTATTTCTTTACGGTACCATAAAGGATTTGACCTCGCCTTATGCCTATAAGGGGATGAGTGAGGCGGTAGAAAAAATTAAATTTTATCTCAATAAAAATTCCAAAATAGTTTTTTACGGAGATTATGATTGCGACGGAACGGGTGCGCTCGCAATACTTTTGCGTAGCTTCGGAGAAGCCGGTGCAGATGTAGATTTTTATGTTCCGATAAGGAGCGAGGAAGGTTACGGACTCAATAAGGAAGCGATAAAAAAAATCAAGGATGAACTAAGTCCGGCTCTGATTGTTACAGCAGATTGCGGTATTACTTCTTGTGAGGAAGTCGAATATGCAAAAGCGCTGGGAATGGATATTATAGTAACAGACCATCACAGACCGGGAGAAATATTGCCTGATTGTATAGCCGTCAATCCTTGTTTTAATCCCGAATTGACTCCGCTGTGCGGAGCGGGCGTCGCATTCTTCCTTGCGAGAGCTTTGTTCGGTGACGATTCGGTATTGAAATATGCGGATATTTGCTCCGTTTCCACTATAGCGGACATAGTCCCTTTGGTTGGCGACAACCGTCTTATCGTTAAAGCAGGACTGGAGTTAATAAGAAAAGGCGCTTCTCACGCAGGAATTAAAGCCTTAACCGAAGAATCGGGAGTATTTTACAAAAGAGTAACGTCATACGACATAGCTTTCAAAATCGCTCCCAGAATTAACGCAACGGGAAGACTCGCGCAAGCTCATTCCGCTGTCAACTTACTGTTTACCGACGATATAACCGAAGCGAGATTTATCGCGAAAGAACTTTCCGCACAAAATTCCGAACGCCAGGAAATCGGTAACAAAATTTTTGCCGAAGCAAGCGAAATGCTAAAAAATTACGATTTCGGAAGAAAAAAAATCATTGTTTTATTTAATAGAAACTGGGCGGAAGGCGTTATAGGGATTGCTGCTGCGAGAATAACCGAATATTATTATTTACCGTGTATTCTTTTAACCGAAAGTAAAGACGGATTTATGAAAGGTTCAGCCCGCAGTATTCAGGGCGCGAATATACACGATTTAATTAAATCTCAGGAAAAATATCTTCGATCCTTCGGTGGCCACGCTATGGCTGCAGGACTTAGTTTGTCAAAAGAAAATTTTACGAAGTTTTTTGATGGCATAAGCGAAGAAACCTCTAAGCTGGATCATTCGATATTCGAACGGAAAAGTCGCATTGACCTTTATTTGACGATGAAAGCAGCCGACGAAAGCGTGTTCGCAACGGTTGAGAAATTTCAGCCTTTCGGATATAAAAATCCCGCCCCCGTGTTTTGCGATGACAGTCCTTCGGCGGATTTTCGTCCGATAGGGAAAAGCGAACATATAAAAGCGTCTTTATCAACGGGACAAGTAATTTCATTCGGAAGTAAATTCTTGCTGCCTGCTTATAAATCGGCACAAAATCGGCAAATTTTATATACTTTAGATAAAAATTATTTTAACGGAAAAATTGAAAATCAATTCAAAGTAAAGCAAATAATTTTATCGGAATATCATATTTCAGACGATATTTTAATAAGCGGTTATTTAGATTTCTGTCAAAAAGTTCCGAACAAAATTATTTCAATGAAAAAAGGAAAGAAGTCTTCGGGAAATAATTTACATATTTTCTTCGATATGGATAATTTTGAAAATTTTATAAAGAAAAATCCCGAAATAACAAGGGTTTATCGTCACTCAGACAACGCTTATGCCGAAGACGTAGCCGTACTCAATCCCGATGCGGATTTCCCTTATCATTGTTACGGTACCGTATTTTTCTACGAAGATTATCCCGAAGAAGTAATCAGATGTTTTTCGGATTTTAATATACGTATTGAAAACAATAAAAAATTATCCTTTCCCGATTTTTCTATCGATAATATGCGTTCCCTTTATTTAGTTTTACGCAAACTTTCGGATATGAAAATCAAATACAATACCGAAGAAATATTTATGTTATCGACAAATAACGGCTGCAGATTAAATTATACTGAGTTTTTATTATATTTTTATATAATGACGCAAGTCGGGTTGATTGTAAAGGGAAATAGTGATATACTTTACATTGATCACGGAAAAAAGGATTTGTCGGAATCCTTCCTTTACAGGTATATCGATGGCAAACGAAGTTGACGTTCAGATAAAAAAATTTTTAGATAAAGCCAAAGCCGTATATTCCAATGAGGATTATATGGCTATCGATATTGCTTGTCGTTTCGGTCGTGAAGCGCACAGGGGGCAGAAAAGAGTTTCCGGTGAAGAATATTTTTCACATCCCGTTGCCGTTGCCGATATTTTAGTCGATATGGGTTTGGATACCGATACCGTTATAGCGGGGCTTTTACACGACGTAATCGAGGATACTTCGGTTACTCCGGAAATGCTTAAATCCAAATTCGGGAACGCAATATTCCAGATCGTGGAAGCGGTCACAAAACTTACCCGTATCAGCTTTAATTCTACCGAGGTCGAACAGGCGGAAAATATCCGCAAACTTTTTTTCGCTATGGCAAAAGACATCAGAGTTTTGCTGGTTAAACTCGCCGACCGCCTTCATAATATGCGGACGCTCGAACCGTTACCACCGGAAAAAAGAATAAAGAAATCTAAAGAAACGCTGGATATTTATGCTCCTTTAGCCGGAAGGTTGGGTATTTCCTGGATTAAATGCGAAATGGAAGATCTTTCGATGAAATATCTTTATCCGGAAGATTACGCTTTTTTACAGGAAAAGATAGTCGATCAGCGGGACGCGAGAATGGTTCTGGTAAATAAGGTTGCCGACGAACTGAGCGCACAGCTTAAAGACCTTAATATGAAATTTGAAATTAAGGGTAGGCCGAAGCATTTTTATTCTATTTTTAAGAAAATGAAAAATCAGAATAAAACTTTCGAGCAGATATACGACCTTGTTGCAATAAGGGTAATTGTGGAAAGTATAGGCGATTGTTATACCGTTCTCGGGATAATCCATTCTATGTGGAAACCTATTCCCGGTAGGTTCAAAGATTATATCGCGTCGCCTAAGCCCAATATGTACCAAAGCTTGCATACAACTATAGTTACAAATTTCGGACAAGTTTTCGAAATACAGATAAGAACGGTGGAAATGAACCGTATCGCCGAATACGGTATCGCCGCACACTGGCGTTATAAGGAAGGAAACACTTCGCCCGTTTCAGACTTTGACAGAAAACTCGGCTGGATTAAAGAAGTAATGGACGTTCAGGGAGATTTGAAAGACTCTCTGGAATTTATAGATACTCTTAAAACCAGCGTTACCACCAATGAAATTTACGTTTTTACGCCGAAGGGAGACGTATTCGATTTGCCTGTAGGTTCCACTTGTATCGACTTTGCTTACAGAGTGCACAGCGAGGTGGGAAATAAATGTATCGGCGTAAGAGTCAATAACAAAATGACCCCTGTCAATACAGTTTTGGAAAACGGCGACGTCGTGGAAGTCATAACCTCCAACAGTTCTCACGGTCCGTCGCGTGACTGGTTAAAATTTGCCGTAACGCCCACCGCTAAAGCTAAAATCCGAGGCTTTTTCAAAAAGCAGATGAAGGAAGATAACATCAAACTCGGAAAAGATATGCTGGATAGAGAAGCCAAACATAAAGGCTATGCCTTAAGCGATTTACTGGTGCCGGGAGCCGTTAAAATCATAATAGACAGGTATAATTTTGCCGATTTGGACGACATGTACGCGTCCATAGGATACGGAGGCATAAAAACCAATCAGATTTTATTCAAGCTAATCGACTTTTATAAAAAATCTCATCCCGAAGAATTACCTGACGGGAATAAGCAGGAACATTCCACGGTACGGCACAGAGCAAGAAGCGGTATTCTTATAGAAGGATACGATGATTTCCTTATTCGTATAGCTCATTGTTGCAATCCTGTCCCGGGAGATAAAATTATCGGATACGTATCGAGAGGCAGGGGAGTCAACGTCCACAGGGCGGACTGTCCGAATATGAAGAACGTAGAGAAAGAACGTATAATGAGCGCTAAATGGATGGATATAGACGACTCCGTGTTTAATGCCCATCTTTATATTGAATGCGACAATAAAAATACTATGATTACGCAGATAACGGGAGCTATAGCGAATATGGGACTGAGTATCTCTACCATCAACGCTAAACTCAATAAAAATCACGATCAGTTGCAGATAAATATCGGGTTGGAAATCCGTAAAGTTGCCGATATAGAAACGGCAATAAAGAAGCTGTCGTCGCTTAAAGGAGTAGCTAAGGTAGAAAGAAGTATTTAGAAAAATATTTTTTAGTGAAATGGTTTAAAGTGATTGACAATAACCCGTTTATATTGTATATTATTAAAGTCACTTGGGTAAACAAACAACGGGGTGTAGCGCAGTTTGGTAGCGCACGTGGTTTGGGACCATGGGGCCGGGAGTTCGAGTCTCTTCACCCCGACCAAAGTTACAAAAGCAGGGGCCTTTAGCTCAGTTGGTCAGAGCGGTCGGCTCATAACCGATTGGTCCGCGGTTCAAGTCCGTGAAGGCCCACCAAAAATCTTTTACAACTTAATAAACAATACGGTCCGGTAGTTCAGTTGGTTAGAACGCTAGCCTGTCACGCTAGAGGTCGAGGGTTCGAGCCCCTTCCGGATCGCCAAATTGCCTTGGTAGCTCAGTTGGTAGAGCAGGGGACTGAAAATCCCCGTGTCGGTGGTTCAATTCCGCCCCAAGGCACCACTTTTAACTGCTGGCTTAGCTCAACTAGGCAGAGCAGCTGATTTGTAATCAGCAGGTTGATGGTTCGATTCCATTAGCCAGCTCCACATTATGGAAGGATTCCCGAGTGGCTAAAGGGAGCAGACTGTAAATCTGCCGTCCGTCGACTTCGGTGGTTCGAATCCACCTCCTTCCACCAAACCGAGTATAAGGGTGCATATTTGCACCCTTTCTTCATGACTCAGACTTCGGTCATGTACGTGTATGTACACTCCCTTGTCTTCGCAATCGAAAGTCCGAAATCTGCAACCCTTCTCCTCGGTTTGGTCATAATCGGAAA
>CALVNL010000001.1 GCA_944349655.1 uncultured Clostridia bacterium | reverse complement strand
TTGCACCCTTTCTTCATGACTCAGACTTCGGTCATGTACGTGCATGTACACTCCCTTGTCTTCGCAATCGAAAGTTCGAAATCTGCAACCCTTCTCCTCGGTTTGGTCATAATCGGAAACAAAAGCAGAGTATAAGGGTGCATATTTGCACCCTTTCTTCATGACTCAAATTTTGCAAGAGCCTTTATTTACGTTTCCTTGGCCTTTAATAAAAAAAGCTGAATATTTTTGTTTAGAGAAAAATTAACCCCGCACGTTTGTTTGAGCGGGGTAATAATCGTATTATTTATTTCACGTTTTTTAATAATTGCAAAAGAGCTTTTTTATTTTCAGGGGAGAGGGATTTTATTCTACGGATAAGTTCTTCGTCTTCATTTTCTTGGTTGCTTTCTTTGAAAAAATCCGATAACGTTATCCCCAGAGCATCGCATAGCGCTCGTAAAGTCGGAATTTTCGGTTCGGTACGCCTGGTATAAAGATTATTAACCGTGGATTGAGTCAGTCCTGCTTCCATTGCAAGATAATTTACGCTCCAGCCTTTTTCTTTTCTTAATTTATCTATCTTTTCTAAAACGTCCATATCAATCCTTTTTTATATTAGTTTATAACTGTTTTGAGTTAATTCATAACCCAAAGGTATTGACAATATAACTCAAATGAATTATTATTAAAGAAATAATATTTCAAATGAGGTGAAAAATGAAATTTTGTCCCGGATGCGGAAACAGGATAAGTAGTAATTCCGTGGTTTGTCCTTACTGCGGAGTTCAAGTAGGATATATGCAGACCTACGAGAGAAAAACCAACGGTACGGCTATCGCCGCAATAATTCTTTCGTTTTTTATTCCTTTAATAGGTTTGATTTTGGGGGGAATCGGTCTGAAGAAATCACATGAGTTAAACGACGGAAGGGGTTTGTCTATTGCGGCGATAGTAATTTCTCTTATACAATTGGTTGCCGTAGTTTTAATTATCGCATTAGCAGTCGTAGGTGCAAGTTTGGCTTAATCGAAAAGACAAACGGGAGGAGTATGATGAAAAAAATCGTTTTTTATTTTGCGATAACTTTGCTCATTATCATTTCGGTGTCTTTTTTTGGTGGTTGCACACAGGATCCTGAAGATATTACCGTTTTCGGGGAAAGGATAAAAAATGCCGAGAGTTTGGAAATCAACGTAGAAATCGAAGCTACCGAGTACGAGGGAATAAGCTTGTCCTTTACTATAAAAAGAGACGAAAATAAGGCCTATTTTTCCGAATTTGCCGAGCAACCGGAATATTATACCGAAATTGTAGGAAATACGCTGTATTATTATTATAATCGCAACGGAATCTGGAAAAAATCGCAAGAGTCTTATTACGACTACGAAGAAGACGATATCGTCGATATGGAGCTTTTTAACGGCGATAATTATTATTACGACAAAGAAAAAAGAAGTCTTATTATGAAAAGAGACGCAAAAATTGAATTTGACGGTATATATTTTGATTCTTTGAAAGCAGACGTGGGAAGAAGCAGATGCACGTTTATCGGAGAAGCATATTTCGACGGTTACAACTGTAAAATGACTTTAGTCATTAAAAACATAGATTGTACCGTAGTTCACGTACCGGAAATCCTTTAATATTTATAATAATACGATTAACAAGGCAACCCTTTTTTACGGGTTGCTTTTTTGTTTGTGAAAGTATTATTTTTCGACCTTTCTCGACATTCAATGAAATTTTTTTGGGTAATACTTATTTTATAATTTTTTTCGGAGGTTGTTATGAAGGTCAGCGCAAAACTCAATAAAGATAATCTTTACGTTTTTCTGGAAGGGGAAATAGATCAATCGGTTGCAGGCGAGCTGCGTATAAAGCTCGACGAATACCTCGAAAGCGTAAAGGTAAAAAACGTTATTCTCAATATGCGGCTACTTACTTTTATGGACAGTACGGGAGTCGGTCTTATTATGGGAAGATATAAAAAATTACAGCAAAAAAACATTGCTATGTTTATTAACGAACCGAACAAGCAAATCGATAAAGTTCTTAAAGTTAGTGGACTTTATAGCATAATTCCGTTGATTTAGAGGTGAATATGAACAATCATGTAAGTTTAAGATTCAAGGCAATTCCCGAAAACGAAAGTTTTGCCCGAAGCGCTATAGCCGCTTTCTGCGTACCGTCGGATCCCACGCTCGAAACGGTAAACGACATAAGAACGTCCGTGTCGGAAGCCGTTACTAATTCCATAGTGCACGGTTACGGAACGGAAAAAGGCGACGTACTTATCGACGCGGAAATCATCGACGACGTTCTTACCGTAAAAGTAGTCGATCACGGTAAAGGAATAATCGATATAGAAACCGTTACGCAGGATTTTTACACCACAAAAGCCGAAGAAGAAAGAAGCGGACTGGGCTTTACCATAATGCGTACTTTTATGGACAGCCTGGAAGTGGAGAGCGTTTTGGGTGCGGGGACCACTGTCATAATGACAAAAAGGTTAAGCAATGCTTAGTCCTGAAGAAACCTTAAATCTGATTAAACTTGCACAAAACGACGATAACGAAGCAAAAACCGCACTTTTGCAAAACAATATACCTTTGATAAAGAGTATTGTGCGAAGGTATCAGAATAAACAAATCGAATATGACGATCTGATGCAGCTGGGAACCTTGGGATTTATCAAAGCAGTCAACAATTTCGATACCGAGTTCGGAGTTAAATTTTCCACCTATGCGGTTCCGATGATTGCCGGAGAAATAAAAAGGTATATCAGAGATAACGGCGCAATAAAAGTCAGTCGTTCCATTAAGGCACAAAATCAGACTATAAACGCTTATATCGAAGAATACAGGCAAAAAAAATCCAAAGAACCTTCCATTAAGGAAATTGCCGATTATATGAAAATCGACGAAACCGACGTAGTATTTATCCTGGACAGCGCAAGATATCCTGTTTCGTTGTATGCCGAGAAAGACGACGACGGTCTCAGTCTTGAGGATAAATTAAGCGCCAAGGGAACGCAGGACGACTATATAGAAAAACTCGTATTGAGGGAAATTATCGACAGTTTCGACGAAAGGGACAAAAAAATAATTTTTATGCGGTATTACCGAGATAAAACACAAAGCGAAATCGCAAAAGAACTCGGAGTTTCTCAGGTGCAGATAAGCAGATTGGAAGCTAAAATACTGGAAAGAATCCGTAAAGAACTCGTTTGAATTTATTCGGCGAAAAGGGAGATTAAAAGTATAATTTTACGCTCTACGTAAACAATAATCGTAGAGTGTTTTTATTATGCGAATAGAATATATTGATAAAACGGAAATTTACAATCCTGTAGAAATAAAGGAGTTTACCGATGAAACCAGATAAAGAGGAAACTAAGGTTTACCTTGAAAAGGTAAGGGAAAATATGCCTAAGACCAGGCATATTTCCACGATGATAAGAGCTTTTATAACAGGTGGAATTATTTGCTGTATCGGACAGGGTATTACGGATTTATTGAAATTTTTACTGAAAAACGCAGACGAAACCGAAATAGGCGGATTAACGACCATAATTATGATAGCTTTGACCGGGATACTTACGGGATTCGGGATATACGACCGTATCGGCAATTTCGGTGGAGCGGGTAGTATAGTTCCGATTACGGGATTTGCAAATTCCGTTGTAAGTCCTGCCATAGAACACCGTCGCGAAGGAATAGTACTCGGACTTTGCGCTAATATGTTCAGTATAGCCGGACCTGTTATCGTGTTCGGAATTTCAGCTTCGGTCATCGTAGGAGTAATTTATCTTTTTATCTGAAATAAAGCCATGAAAGGACAGACGATTTTTTTTGACAAACCCGTATCCGTATCGCAAGTAGCGACTATTGCAGGACCGAAAGAAGGCGAAGGTCCGCTTAAAGATTATTTCGACTATATTCTTAAAGACGATATTCTTAAACAAAAAAGCTATGAGCACGCTGAAATCGAAATGCAAAGACGGGTTATAAAGCAATTATTAAATAAATCCTGCCTTAACGACGGCGAAATTGACCTGGTTTTTGCAGGAGATTTGTTGGACGAAATAATAGGTTGTAATTTTGCGCTGAGAGAATTCGATATTCCCTTCTTCGGACTTTACAACGCTTGTGCTACTTTCGGAGAGGCTTTGATTTTGGGTGCGTCAATGCTGCAAAACGAGCTTGCCGAAAGAGTTATATGTTCTACCACAAGTCATTTTGCCACGGCGGAAAGGCAATACCGTTTTCCTCTCGAATTGGGCAATCAGCGTTCTCCTTTGGCTCAATGGACGGTAACGGGCGCAGGAGGTTGTATCCTGGATAAAAAAGAGGAACGAGGAGTAAAAATAACCGCCGGAACAATAGGGAAAGTAGTAGATTACGGAGTAAACGACGCAAACGATATGGGGGCGGTTATGCTCCCGGCAACGCTTGAAACTCTTGACGCACATTTTCGGGATACGGGTAGAAAACCCGATTATTACGATATGATAGTAACAGGGGATCTCGGACACGCCGGCGGAAGGCTGTTATTATCCATGATAAAAGAAAAGGGATATGATCTGGATGAAAATTATACCGATTGCGGCATACTTGTCTATAACAGAGAAGCCCAGGGCGTGGGACAGGGCGGAAGCGGAGCAGGATGCAGCAGTCTCGTCTTTTGCTCATATCTTTATAAGCTTATGCAGAGAGGATTAAAGCGTAAGATTTTGCTGATTCCAACGGGAGCTTTGCTATCGAAAACCTCTTCTTTGCAGGGAGAAACTATCCCTGCCATTGCGCACGCCGTTTCGTTGGAGGTCTTATAATGGAAATATTTTTAACTTATCTTACAGTTTTTGCGGTAGGAGGTTTTATTTGTCTGATAGGACAAATATTGATAAATTTAACCAAACTCACGTCGGCGAGAATTCTGGTAATATTTTTGTTGGCGGGAGTATTCCTGGAAGCCATAGGCGTATTCGGATATCTTAAAGATTTTGCCCACGCCGGAGTTACTATTCCTATTCTCGGATTCGGAAGCAATCTCGCCAAAGGCGCGATAGAGGGCGCAAGGATAAGCGGTCTTTTCGGAGCGTTGACCGGAGGCGTAAAAGCTGCGGCGGCAGGCTTGGCGGGAGCGATTTTTATAGGTTTTGTCGTAGCGTTGATTTCCAAAGCCCGTTCCAAACCTTAAAATTAAAATTTTCCGTTGACCGAGAAAGCAACGGAGAGTAAAATATAAATATGAAAACATTCGATTATTTTACCGACGCTTGTTTTATTTGCGACGCGTCGAATTTATTTTACTTAAGCGGATATGAAAACGCAGACGCAGTCTTTCTGTTGGAAAAAAATAGCGTTCCGTCGTATTACACCGATGCCAGATACTTTGAGGAGATAAAAGGAAAAGCCTTCGATTTCTGCGTAAACGATATAAAAGATCTGTTTCCGTACCTTCAAAGCAAACGTTTTTCCTCGATTTCGGTGGAAAAAAATTTACCGCTTGACAAATATCTTGAACTGAAAAAACTCGGTATCGAGGAATTTCGTTTTATAGACGAGGAAATATCGGCGTTACGGAAGATTAAAAGCTCAAGTGAAATATCGGCAATGGAAAAAGCGCAGTCGATAACGGACAGAACTTTCGGAAAAATATTGAACGAAATAAGAGAAGGTATAACCGAACGGCAGCTTGCTTCCGCATTGGAAGGAACATTGTTTGCGGAAGGCGCCGAAGCTCTCGCATTTTCGTCCATTGTGGCTTTCGGCGAAAATACCGCAAAACCTCACGCACACAGAACCGATATAAAATTGGAAAAGGGGATGGCCGTAACTATGGATTTCGGAGCAAAATTCGGCGGTTATTGTTCCGATATGACCAGAACCGTTTTTTTCGGGAAGCCTTCTGACAAAATACGCTATGTTTACGAATCCGTACTTTCGGCGCAGAACCTCGCTTTGCAAAATATTAAAGTCGGAATGAGCGGAAGAGAGTGCGACGAACTTGCGAGAGGATACTTCAGAGAAAAGAAACTGGATAAGTATTTTATACATTCCTTGGGACACGGAATAGGAATAGATTGCCACGAAAATCCGTCTTTTTCTCCGAAATGCGAGGAAATTATCACTATCGGGAACGTATTAAGCGTCGAACCCGGATTATATTTCGAGGGAGAATTCGGCATAAGGATAGAAGACGTAATTTATTTTGACGAAAACGGGACGAAGAACTTGACAAAAAGCCCGAAAAATATGATAATAATATAGAATTTAGTTATTTTTACGGAGGATTTATTTATGGCATATATTATGGCCGGTGATTTCAGAAAAGGCATTACTTTCGAACTGGACGGCACCGTTCAGGTTATCGTCGATTTCCAACACGTCAAACCCGGAAAGGGCGCAGCTTTCGTTCGCGCTAAAATCAGAAACGTTATGACGGGCGGCGTTATCGAACGTACTTTCAACCCCAGTGAAAAATACGAACTCGCTCACATCGAACGTAAGAAAATGTCCTACAGCTACAACGACGGCGATCTTTACTACTTTATGGATAACGAAACCTTCGATATGGTTCCGCTCAATAAAGAAATAGTCGAGGACGCTCTTCGTTTCATAAAGGAAGGAGATATCTGCGATTTAGCCTTCTATAAAGGCAACGCTTTCAGTTGCGACCCGCAGAACTTTGTCGAACTCGAAGTTATCGACGCCGAACCCGGTATCCCCGGAGCAACCGCTCAGCCCGGATCCAAATCGGCAACTCTCGAAACGGGTTACGTAATACAGGTACCTCTGTTCGTAAACGCCGGCGAAAAAATAAGAGTGGATACCAGAGACGGCACCTATATGTCCAGAGTTTAATCCCCTTTTTCATAAAACCTATACACCTCGGAATATTTTATTTCGGGGTGTTTTTTTATGCAAAAATTATTGGGTGGAAAAATATGCGAAAAAATAAATTCGATAATTAACGGTGCAAAAATTTATGAAATCCGTTTACGAACGGGGAAAGACATACATCTTAAAACCGAAAAAGGCGATATTTTTCTCGACCAGACCGTGACGGAAAAGATGTTGTCGGAAATAGTATCCGTAGCGGCGAATAATTCTTTATATGCTTACGAAGCTCAGATAAGTAACGGTTATATAGATTACAGTAACGGAATCAGGATAGGCATTGTCGGGGAAGGCGTGAATACGGAGGGCGAATTTGTTTCTTTGAAAAAAATATTTTCGCTTTGTATAAGATTTCCTCACGAAGTAATAGGCTGCGCGAAAGATATCTCTTATCTTTTGGACGACTTTGAAAATACTTTAATAATTTCTCCCCCGGGAGCGGGGAAGACGACTCTTTTAAGGGAAGCCGCGAGGCTTCTTTCAATGCGTTACGACGTACTTATAGTAGATGAAAGAGAGGAAATTTGCGGCAAAGGCAAAACGCTCAGGACGGGACAAAGGGCCGACGTTATGCAAGGCGTGCCGAAAAGATTGGTTTACGAAAGGGCAATACGCACGATGGCGCCGCAGATTGTGGTTTGCGACGAATTGTTCGGGGAAGAAGACTTTTCAGCCGTAAGACGGATTGCGTTATCGGGGGTAAAGGTTCTTGCTTCTTATCATTCCGACAAAGACGTGTCCGAACCTTTGAAAAGTATATTCCGTAACAGAATAATTCTTTCGTCTAATCCGCACCCGGGAAGCATAGTATCTATTGTACAAAGTTCGCACGGAGAAAAATTATGAACTTGTTGTCGGGTATCCTGATAGTAGTGGCTTCCTTTATACTCGGTGCTTCTCTGTCGGGAATATATGCTCGTAAAGTCAGATTTTTAACCGATTTTTTGGATTTTATAGCCTATACGGAAGGACAAATCGGATTTTATAAAACCGAAATAATGCCGCTTATCGAAGGTTATTCCTATTCTTGCGACAACGAAATAAGTAAGTTCCTGAAGAAAAAATACATAGAGAAAGTTACGGACAGATATTTTCCTGCAGAGTGTAAGGAAGTGGAGGAGTTTATCGAAGGTATCTCGGCAATGGACACCTATTCGCAGAAAGGATATCTTAGTTTGGTCAGGACAAAAACCGAAAAGGCTCTTTCCGCCGCAGAAAAAAATTATTCCGTAAAAGGCGGCTTGGTGCGGAAACTGATTCCTATGTTGGGAGTTGTTGTTTTTATTATTTTACTTTAACGTGAGGTGAAAATGAGTATAGATATTATTTTCAAAATTGCCGGCATAGGAATTATTACCGCCGTTATCAATAATATCCTGGAAAAAAGCGACAAAAAAGAAATAGCTACTCTGGTGACGCTTACAGGTCTGGTCCTGGTACTTACGATGGTTATAGATTTACTGGGGAATTTATTCGATACGCTTAAACAGATATTTTATTTATACTGAAGAATGTTTCTGAAAATACTCGGCTTATGTTTCGTCGCATTGGTATGCTTCAACGTGATAAAAAACGTAAAGCCGGAATTCGGAATTTTTGTTATAGTCTGCGCGGGTGCGGCTGTGGTTATTCTGCTCTCCGACGGAATTATAGAAGCCGTCAACGCTTTTTCTACTCTTGCAGAGAAAAGCGGTATAAATAACGACGTTTTTTCTTCTGTATTGAAAATAATCGGAATAGGTTACGTTACCGAATATTCGGCAGGAGTATGCGAGGACGGCGGCAGTAAATCGTTGGCGCAAAAAATTCAATTTGCCGGTAAAATAACTATTTTTATAATGGCAATGCCGATAATTACGGGAATTATCGAAGTCATAGGAGGAATATTATGAAAAAGAGAGTGATGTTTGTCATACTTTTACTCTCTTTTTTGGCGGTTTTACTTTTTATACCTTCGGGAACAACTGTTTTTGCCGAGGGAAACGAAGAAGAAACCGAAAAAAATCTTGACGATACGGTAAACGATACCCTGAACGGACTGGATTTAACGGGTTTCGACGAGTTGTTGAACCTTTTAAGAGAATATAACGACGTTTCGGTAGCTAACAGCGTAAGAACACTTGTCAACGATATTCTTGCGGGAAAATCCGAGCTGGATTTTTCATATTTTCTTAAGTTTTGTTCGGAAATTCTTTTAGGCGAAACGGTAAATATTCTTCCGCAGCTTATTTTGATTGCGGTTTTTGCAATACTTTACGCAGTCTTACAGAATCTGAATGCGGATTTTTCTTCTTCGTCCACCCAAAAAATACTTTATCTTGCCTGTTTCGGATTGGTGGTTACGGTGATAGGCGTTATGACTGCAAAAAATATTTCTTCAGCCGTAAGAACTTTTGAATTTATGGGGAAATTTTCCGAAGTGTCTTTTCCCGTGCTTATAACTTTGGTTACGGCACTCGGCGGAAGCGCTTCCGCCGCCGTATATCAGCCGTTGATCCTTATTTTCGGAAACGTGCTTATCGTTATGATAAAAACGGTGATTATGCCTCTTTTTTACGTAACTTTCGTGTTTTCTTTAGTGGGGCATCTGTCGGATAACGTCAAACTCGATAAATTTTCCAAAACCGTAAAAAGTGCGGCGGAATGGATACTCGGAATAGCTTTCGGGACGTTCGTAACGCTGCTGACGTCGCAGGGGATAACAGGCGCAGGGCTGGATAATCTCGCCATAAGAGGAGCAAAATTCGCTTTGTCGAGTTATGTTCCGATAATAGGGAATTATCTTAAAGACGGCTTCGATATCGTGCTTGCAGGATGCATAGTGGTAAAAAACGCTTTAGGCTTGTGCGCGGTAATCATTTTACTTTTTGCCGTTCTCGTTCCGCTTTTGAAAACGATTATACTTATGCTCGGATTAAAGTTTACCGCCGCTCTTCTGCAACCTGTTTCCGATGAAAAGTTTTCCTCTTTGTTGTATGCTGTTTCCGACAGTTTCAAAATCCTGATCGTTGCCGTACTTTGCGCAGGGTTTGCGGCGCTCCTTATCGTTATGATGATAATTTATACCTGTAATTTCGGCGTATTATGAAAGAATGGCTTTTGAGCGTTACGGCAGTTGTTTTGCTGTCGGTACTGTTAGAACTTCTTTTGACGGAAGGTAAAATAAAAAAATACGTTTCCGGCGTAATAAGGCTGGTGGTTATCGTAGTTGTATTTGTTCCCGTTATAAAATTCGTAAAAAGCGATTTCGACTGGACGGATATTTTCCCGCAAACCGAAGTTTCTCAAACCGTCGTGGACGAAAATACTCTTGCTTTTATAGACGGAATGAAGCGGGAAGAAGCGGAAAAAGAGGTGGAAAACAAACTTTCGTCGGTGGGAATAAAAGACGCAGACGTGAATATCTATACTTACGATGACGGAGAAAAAATAACTATAAGCTATATATCGGTGGACTTGTATGCGGCAGTCATAACCGGGTATGAAGAGAATATAATACTTACCGAGAAGATAAAGGAAACGGTCGGCGAAATTCTTACCGTATCGGAGGATAAAATAATTATTTATGGCGGAGTCTAAGACTAAAAACAAGATAAAAGACCTTATCGAAAAAATTAAATCGATAAAGCATATAGAAATAATCATCGGCGTTATAGCCGTCGCGCTTATGATAGTCATATTTGCCGGTGTGGGGAACAAGCAAACTTCTTCAGGTGAAACAAATAACGAAACGTTATCCGAAGAAGAAGTAACGAGCATTTCGGTGTCTGAGCTGGAAGAAAAACTCGCGGCAGTTCTTTCCGATATAAACGGAGTGGGAAAATCTTCGGTACTGATTACGGCAAAATCCACAGGGGAAAAGATAACGGCGAATACCGTTACCACAAACACCAGTACTTCGCAAAGCGGATCCGGAAACGTTACGAGTACGACGAGCTCTACCGAGTCTCCGATAATAGTGAATAACAGCGGAAAAAGTGAACCATACGTTATAAAGGAACTCATGCCGGAAATTCTCGGGGTCATCGTTGTGGCGGAAGGAGCGGACAGCGCGGTAACCCGACTTGCGATAATGCGAGCGGTTCAAGCGGTGCTGCAGGTCAGCGCGTCAAGCGTGGAAATCTATCCAATGAAATAAAAAAAACAATAAAACATACATGGAGGCAGTTTTATGAAAGGTATCAAAAATATTAAAGTTAACAAGAAAAAAATCATTATTCTTGTTTCTCTCGTCGTGTTGCTTGTAGCGACAGGTTGTCTGAACTATTTTCTGACGGTCAGACAAAATGAGTCGACGCAAGAACCCGTCGATGCCGGGCTTCCCACCTTCTTTGAAACTTACAGAAGCGATAGAGAAGCTACAAGAGCGCAGGAGATACTTTATCTCGAAGATATAATTTCCAGCGCAAATTCCGACGAAGAAACCATAGCCAGCGCTCAGAACAAGAAACTCGAACTTGTAGGCTGTATGGAAACCGAACTTGCCCTCGAAGGACTTATTAAGGCAAAGGGATTCACCGATTGCGTAGTGACCATAAGCAGCGAGAACGTAAACGTAGTAGTTGCCGACAGTGAACTCACTATGGAAGAAACGGCACAAATTATGGATATTATTGCTTCCGAAACGGATTACGGTTGCGAAAACGTCATAGTTATCCCTTACGTATAAAACATATCGCTTGCTTTTGACGGGTCTCTTATGATATACTTTTACAGAGGTATATTATGAGAGACTCGATTAAGCAGGAAGACCTGTCCCGTTATAAAAATATGATAATTTCCTTCGTAAATACGGCTATTGCCCAAACGGAAGGCGTGGCGAGGGAATATAACGTCATTAAATCAAAATTCGGGATGACGACGATGAATACCAAAAACATCCACGTTTATATTTACGACAACGAAGTAACCGTAGACGTATATATCAACGTCCGTTACGGATATGCGGTACCGCAGGTTGTCTGTAAACTTCAGGAAAACATTATCGGCTTAATCAAAGAAAGTACTCCGTTCAAAATAAAAAATATTAACGTAAACGTTTCCAACGTGATCTTTGCCTGAAGTGAGGAGATATGTCCAGAAAAATAGCCAGAGAAAATACATATAAATTGATTTTTGAATTTTTATTTAACAAAACGCCGAATAGCAGGACTTATTCGGTATTTTCTTTGGGGGAAATGGATGATAGCGACGTCGCTTATATGGAAAAAGTTTATTACGGAGTTATCAACCGTTACGAGGAACTTTCCGAAATTATTTCCGAATATTCGCAAGGGTTTTCATTGGACAGAATTTATAAGCCCGATTTAAGCGCCTTGCTTTTGGCAGTTTACGAATTAAAATATATGAACGATATTCCGCCCGCTGTCACGATAAACGAAGCGGTGGACCTGGTAAAAAAATATTCCACCGACAAAAGTAACGTATTTGTTAACGGAATACTTTCAGCGGTGAATAAAAATCTTTCGGAGAAAAAATGATACTTATAGACGGAAAAAAAGTCGCTTCAGATCTGAAACAACAACTAAAAAAACAACTTGAACCGCATATAGCCGCAGGTAAAACCTGCGGTCTTGCCGTTATTATAGCAGGAGAAGACCCCGCAAGCAAAGTTTACGTCAGAAATAAAATCAATTCCTGCGCCGAAGTAGGGATTAAAAGTTTTCATTACGAATTACCTTCCGACGTATCGGAAAAAGAAATAACGGATATTATAGAAGAGTTGAATGCAAACAAAGACGTTTACGGCATTCTGGTACAGCTTCCTTTGCCCAAAGGGATAGACGAAAGGAAAATTCTTTCCAAAATCGATCCTCAAAAAGACGTGGACGGATTCAGTCCGTTTCAGATGGGAAAACTCGTGCTTGGCGAAAAATGCTTTCCCAGTTGCACGCCCGGCGGAGTAATGGAGTTGCTTAAATATTATTCAATACCCGTAGCGGGTAAAAAAGCGGTGGTTATCGGCAGAAGCAATACCGTAGGAAAACCTATGGCTCTTATGTTGCTGAAACAGAACGCAACGGTTACCGTATGTCATTCCAAAACCGAAAATATCGGTAAAATCGCCGCAGAAGCCGATATTTTAGTGGTGGCGATAGGTAAACCGCATTTTGTGACTGCAGATATGGTGAAAGACGGAGCCGTTGTTGTAGACGTGGGAATAAACCGCGTAGACGGTAAACTTTGCGGAGACGTGGATTATGAGAACGTCAAGGATAAATGTTCCTATATTACTCCTGTTCCGGGAGGAGTCGGACCTATGACGGTAGCTATGCTGATGAAAAACACGGTCGACGCTTTTTTGGAGAATGTCTGAAAGAAATTATATAACCGTAGAAGAACTTAATTTTTATATCAATAACGTTTTCCTTAACGAAGAATTGCTTCGCAACGTACCGGTAGTCGGTGAAGTAAGCGGTTGTTCGGTGGTTAACGGGCATTGCTATTTTACGCTTAAAGATTCCAAAAGTCAGATAAAAATCACATACTTTAACGTAAAAGGGAAATTTGTACCTGTAAACGGCGACAAAGTTTTAGTAAGGGGCAGCGTCGATTTTTATTCAAAGAACGGACAGGTGAACCTTAGGGCTTACGAGGTAAGTTATTTTGGTGCGGGGCTTATCAACAGGCAACTGGCAGAGCTGAAGGACAGATTGGAAAAAGAAGGACTTTTTTCCGAGCTTCACAAGAAAGAATTGCCTGAGTTCCCGAAAAGAGTAGCGGTCATAACAAGCATCAAAGGCGCTGCGGTGCAGGACTTTATAACTACAGTTCGAAAATACAATTCCGTAACGGATATAACGGTTATAGACGTAAGAGTTCAGGGCGAAAGCTGCGTGACCGACGTTCTGCAGGCTTTGAATAATGCGGATCAGTACGGTTTCGACGTTATCGTAATAGCGAGAGGGGGCGGGTCGACCGAAGACCTTTTTTATTTCAACGACGAACGCCTCGTTCGCGCAATATATAATACGAACACCCCCGTTATCAGTGCGATAGGGCATGAGACGGATTATACGTTGTGTGATTTCGTAGCCGATTATCGTGCAATAACGCCGACTGCCGCAGCGGAAAAAATAGGTTATAGCGTTCAGAATCTTAAAAAAGATTTTTTTGAAAAAATAAATTTTATTTCCAAACATATAAATTATTTTTTGCAAAATACAATAGATGAATTTATTGATAATTGTGAGGAAATGCAAGAAGTAACAGAAGATATTATTTCAAAAGAAACCCTTTCTGTGTTAAAAAATATTGAAAAGATAAAAATTTATCAAAACTTAAGTTTAGAGCGAGAAGAAAGCACATTATTACAAAAATTATCATATATTGAAAGTCTTAATCCCTTAAAATTATTAAATAAAGGTTATTTTAGAATAATATCCAACGATAGATATATCTATAAAACCAAAGAACTTAAAGAAAACGATAAAGTAAGTATTATCGGTATCGACGGAAAAATCAATGCTATAATCGTGAAGGAGTAATTATATGAATTACGAAAAAAATGCAAAAGAACTTGAACAAATAATCAAGAAACTTTCTGAGGAAAAGATAGGAGTTGAAGAAGGGCTGAATTTATACGAACAAGGTCTTAAGCTCGCCAAGGAAAGCATCAAGGAACTTAACGAAGCAAAAGGCAAAATGGAAATTCTCAACAAGGAACTTGAAAAGCTTCAAGTCGAAACCGAGGTGGACGATGATTGATTCTTATCTTAAAAAAACCGAAGATGCACTAAGAAAGCTTTTTGACGAGAAGCGACCTCTTTATCCGGAAAGGTTATTTTCGGCTATGGAATACTCGGTCTTTTCTTCGGGTAAAAGAGTCAGACCTTATCTTATGTTGCTTTCCGCCGATTTTGTCGATGTGTCCTCGGAAAAAATTTTACCGCTTGCCGTTTCTTTGGAGCTTATCCATAATTATAGTTTGATTCACGACGATTTGCCGTGCATGGACGACGACGATTTTCGCAGGGGAAAAACGTCCTGTCATAAAGCCTTCGGGGAAGCCATAGCGCTTCTTGCCGGAGACGCGTTGCTTAATCTTGCTTATGAAAATCTTTTCGAAGCGGTTAAAACCGACCCTGATCTTATTACGGCGGCTTCTTATTTAGCAAAATGCGCCGGAGCGGAAGGTATGATAGGCGGTCAGGCGATGGAATTTTCTATAGATGCATTTGACGAAACGTTGATTACCGAATTATGTATGAAAAAAACGGGTGCATTGATTTGCGCTGCGGCTCTTTGTCCGGCTTTCGTTTGCGCCGACAGAGAAAAATTTAACGCGCTCGGAACTTTCGCTTCCGCAATAGGGTTGTGTTTTCAATTAAAAGACGACCTTTTGGACGAGAATAAATCCGAACCTAAATCTTACCTCGGCGTAACTGGAAAGGAGCATACCGCCGATATGGTTGCAAAACTCGGGAAAATAGCGTTTAAGGCTTTAGAGCCGTTTGAAAATGCCGATAATTTACGCAATCTGACGGAGTTCCTCTTGAATAGAACCAAATAGCTGAATAAAAGGTTTTTTCTCAATTTTTTGAATTTACAAGTAAACTTGAAATAATTTGATTATTTTAAGAATATATGATAATATAATCAATAGAAGGTGGCACAGTATTCTAGTCAGGTGCGAAACAGTCGAAGACGGGGTTAAAATACCGTTAAAGAGCATATCGATGAAGTTTCTTGTGCTGGCTTTGGTTGCCCAAACCAGGGCTGGTGCTGGGAGTTAAGATTTTTGGGCGTTCCGTAACGGCATACGGAAGCCGACCCAATTATCGCGGAGACCCATATCGGCAGAAGTATCCACTCTTTTGCTGAATGGGATTAAACCTGTAATGCGGTAACAAATAGCTGTGTGCAGTGTAGCTTGCCTTGAGTGAAGGCGGCGGATTCGGAATCACGAAAGGATTTGTTGGCCGATAAATCCGATCTATTGTCCGATGAAACCCTCTTTGCAAAAGAGGATAAACTGTTTCAAATCTGTAAAGGAAATCTTCTAGACTGACATAGGCTAAGGATTATAGTGTGTTCTGAGTGGCAATTCGGTCTGACTCGGAGTAATCCGGTCACGTAGGCTATAATAGGAAACTGCTTGTACGGCGACGGCAAGTGGTCTACGGGGAAATCCTACCGAACCTATGACGCAAGGTTTACTTAGCTTATGCCACCTGTATTTTTTTTGGGAGCAATATGAAACAATCCGCATCGGGAGAATGGAAATCGAAGGAAGACAATTCATTTTCTGATACCGTCGAATGTAGTGACGAGAGTTGTAATCCGGAGTCCAACGTTAAAAAAGAAGAAGTTCAGGCAAAAGACGGCGTTAAGGACGCGAAAGCCAAAAATGAAGACAAAAAAAAGGACAAACCCCGCAGGAAACTTTCCAAGGGTACTGTCTGGACTATAAAAATCACCATAATCACTTTATTTTTATCCTTTTTCGTTAGCTTTATAACGGAAATTACGTCTTCTAAATCCAACGTTATAATTTCCGTATTGTTGCTTTGTCTGTTGATAGTAATCGCTATCGTTTTCGACGCGATAGGGGTGGCCGTTACCAGCTGCGATCCCGCGCCCTTGCTGTCAATGGCTGCAAGAAAAGTCGCAGGGGCTTCCGTTGCCGTAAAACTGGTAAAAAACGCCGAAAAGGTAGCAAACATTTGCAACGACGTAGTCGGCGATATGGCAGGGATTATCAGCGGTACTTGCGCCGCCGCAATAGTTCTTAAATTTGCCGCAGACAATCCCAATATGTATATTTTCAATATTATAATGAGTTCCGTGGTTTCGGCGGTAACTGTCGGAGGCAAGGCTTTTTTCAAAAGCATAGCGATAAAAAATTCAAAAGATATGGTTATGTTTGCGGGAAGGGTTCTCGGAGTCTTTTATCGTCCGAGGAATAAAAAATGAGATTGGATAAATATCTCTTCGATAACGGACTTGCCGAAAGTCGCACGAGGGCGGCAAACCTCATAGCGTTGGGAAGAGTTTCCGTAAACGGAAAAACCGTGTCTAAATGTTCCTTTGACGTAGAAAAGAAAGATGAAGTAATCGTTACCGAAAATTACGAAGCATCCCTCGGCGGTATAAAGCTCATAAAAGCGTTGGAAAGTTTCGCTATAGAGCCTAAGGGAAAAGTTTGTCTGGACGTAGGCGCGTCCAACGGGGGATTTACCGACGTACTGTTAAAAAACGGCGCTCGGAAAGTGTATTGTTTGGACGTAGGCGAATGTGCTTTACCGGAAAGATTGAAAAAAGACTCTCGCGTAGAGATTATGGATAAAACCAATGCTCGATTTATAAAAAAGGAGCAATTTACCGTTATTCCGCAAATTGCCGTAGTCGACGTAAGTTTCATCTCGCTTAAACTTGTTCTCGGTCCGATAAGCGAAGTACTTACGCAAGACGGAATAATTATAGCCCTTATCAAACCGCAATTCGAATGTTCGGCAAAAGATTTGACTAAAAAAGGTATCGTTAAAAACGAAAAACTCAGATTGTCGGCGGTAAAAAGCGTGGAGCAATTTTGCAAGGAGTTGGGACTTGCGGAAGAGGGATTGACGGAAGCTCCGCATCCTTTTGAAGAAAAAAATCAGGAATATTTAATTTTATTGAAAAAGAAGTCCGGTTTTATTGCATAAAAATTCTATTTATTTTATAATAATTGCATAAAAATACTTACGAGGTTTTTCTATGCCAAGATCGTCGCGTCAGGAAGCAATAATCAGAATTATTACCGAAAAAGAAATAAACACACAAAACGAACTGGTAAGCGAGTTGACAAAAGCCGGATATAGCGTTACGCAAGCGACGGTAAGCAGAGATATAAACGAACTCGGATTGATAAAGGTATCGGGAAAAGAAAAGAAATTCAGATACGCTCTCCATAATACCGAACATAAAATGGGAAAATTATCCACTTTGTTCAAGGAAAGCGTAATCAAAATGGATACCGCGATGAATCTGATAGTTATTAAAACTTACGACGGCAGCGCTAACGCGGCCTGTCTTCTTCTCGACAAATTGGATTTACCCAATATAGTCGGCACTTTAGCCGGAGACGATACCATTCTCGTTATCGCAAAAACGCTTGAAGACGTACCCCAAATATATGCGCAGCTTAAGGAGTATATCTGATGATTTCCTGTCTGAATATTAAAAATATAGCCTTAATAGGTGAATTGACTCTCAATCTTAAGCCCGGATTGAATATTCTTAGCGGCGAAACCGGAGCGGGAAAATCCATAATTATCGATTCCATCAATTTTGTTCTCGGAGATAAAGCAGACAGAAGTCTTATCAGATACGGGGAAACGACGGCGCGAGTGGAAGTCGTTTTTGAAAATATCGTCAATTTCGAAGAAATAAAAGCCATGCTTTCCGATTACGGGATAGATTGCGAGGATGATACGGTTATCGTGACCAGGACAATGACCAACGAAAGGAGCGATTGCCGTATAAACGGCAGGGTGGTTAATCTTTCTTTTTTGCGCGCGTTAGTTGCGAATCTCGTAGATATACATTCTCAGAACGAACATCAATCCTTGATGAAACCGTCCAACCATATACTGTTATTGGACGCGTTCTGCGATAAATCGGAGGACTTAAAAAAAGAGTTCAGAGAATTGATGGCTAAATACCGTAAAATTCAGGAGCGTATAGACGGTTTTGCTTCGGAAGAAGAAAGAGAAAGGGCTATGGACGTCCTTTCTTATAAGATAAACGAGATTGATCGAGTTAACTGGACCGATAAAAACGAAGAAACCGAACTTGTAAACGCCAGGAACCGTTTTAACAATTCGCAAAAGATTGCCGAAGGGCTTGACGGTGCGGCTCAAAGTCTCGGCGACGATTTTTCCGGAGCGTTGAACGGACTGAAAAACTCTATGCGATGCTTGCGGCCTATCGCCAAATATGACGAAGCTTATGAAAAGCTTTACGACAGATTGGACAGTCTTGCAATCGAAGCCGACGACGTGTACGAAGAGTTAAAAGACAATCTTGAAAATCTCGGCTTGGATATCGATATCGAAAGCGTGGAGAAGCGATTGGACGCGATCAGGCTTTTGAAGAAAAAATACGGCTCCGATCCGGAAGAAATTAGAGAATATTACGATAAATGTGTGTCCGAATACGAATTGCTTGCAGACGCCGAAGCGCAGTTGGATAAGTTAAACAAAGAAAAAACCACAACCGAAAAGCAAATTGTATCGGTAGCGGAAAAATTGCATAAAGAAAGAACGCGTACCGCCGAAAAATTCAGCGAGGCCATAAGAAAGAATTTATCCGAACTCGGAATGAAGAATTCGCGTTTCGAGGTAAAAATCGATTATGCCGAAAGCGTTGCGGAAATGAATGCCAACGGCGGAGACTCCGTGGAATTTTTGCTGTCGCCAAACCCGGGAGAACCTCTTAAGCCGCTTATAAAGATAGCGAGCGGAGGAGAGGCGAGCAGATTTATGCTGGCTCTGAAAAATATTATAGCCGAAGTCGATAAGATAGGAACTCTTATTTTTGACGAAATCGACACGGGAATTTCAGGAGTTATAGCTAAAGTGGTTGCTTGCAAACTGTACGATATAGCTAAATCGAGACAGGTTATTGCCATTACGCATTTACCGCAATTAGCGTCGATGGGAGACGTTAACTACCTTATCGAAAAAAGAGTATCAGACAACAAAACCAACACCTATATAAAAGAATTAAAAGGCGATGAAATCTATAAAGAAATAATGAGACTAACCGGAGCCGTGGAGAATAGCGAAATCGGTTTGTCGGGCGCCAAGGAATTAAAAACCTGGGCAAATAATTACAAATTAAAATAAATTTTGGAATTATCTTTATTTTATAGCTTAATTTAGAACTCTTATTCCCTCTTTTCCAGTTACTGGAATAATCTGAGAGTATATTTGTCCGTCAAAAACACATTACTAAAAAGGACGGATAAAGGGGTTAAAATTATGCATTTTAAGATTAGTAAAAGAATTACTTTATGCTTGTTGTTAACGTTATTTATAATAATTGTTTCAGCAAGTATTTTTAATATTTCAAATTTTTCTGCGATTGCCGCAGAAGAGGGAAACATAGTTTATCTCGGCGGTTTTCCGGTAGGGATAGCCTCATACAGCGATAACTTTATCGTAAGTGAAATAATTAACGTCACAACAACCGAAGGCAGTTTTTCTCCTGCGCTTAAAGCAGGACTGTCCAAAGGCGATATTATCCTGTTTGTTAACGGAGAAAAAATTACAGATATAAATACTTTTAACGATATAGTATCTTCTTCGGAAAAAGTTGTCGTTACGGTACGAAGAGGCGACACCGTGTCCGATTATACGATCGTTCCCGTTTTGGACGTTACACAGAACAGAAAAAAACTCGGATTGCAAATTAAAAATGTATTAAGCGGAATCGGAACGATGACTTTCATAGGTAAAAACGGTCGTTACGCAGCTCTCGGGCATATGATAAGCGATGAGTTCGGGAATAATTCAATTTACAACAAAGGTAATATTTTTTCCTGCGAAATAATCGGATTTAAGGTGGCCGACGAAGAAGGTCCCGGTGCTTTAAGGGGTAATGTGGATTTCAAAAGCGTTATAGGTGAAATCGATGTAAACTCCTTTAAGGGATTATACGGAAAATATCTCGGCAATACCGAAGGACTGGAGGAAATCGAGGTCGGTAAAGCTACCGATGTTAAACCCGGGAAAGCATATATTTATACCACAATTTCGGGAAAAACTCCGAAGTACTACGAGATCGATATCGTTAAAACTTTCAAACAAGACGTTCCTGCGGAAAAAAGTATGGTAATACGCGTAGTAGATAAGGAGTTGAAGCAGGAGACAGGCGGTATTTTGCAGGGCATGAGCGGCTCTCCCATCGTACAGGACGGCAAACTAGTAGGTGCGGTTACTCACGTTTTCAATTCCGATTCCACCAAAGGGTACGGCATTTATGCCGAATGGATGACTTATTGACAAAATAAATTCTTATAAACGAATATTCGACTGAATATGGCATATTTTATACTATGTTCGGTCGTCTTTCTTTTTGGGTTAAAAACCGTTTGCTTTCTTTCAGAAGACTTTTTCTGAAAAATAAACTTTTTTCCGTAATTTTTACCGTAGCCGTTTTTGCCGGATTGCTTTCTGCCGTGGCTTCGGTGGACGAGTTCGGAGAAACGCCTTCCTTGGCTTCAAAAATTTCCGACGGAAGTTTCAATTATTTCTTTTTCTTTCTTAAAGTAATGATTGTTCCAGGGATTTTTTTATGTCTTGCGGCTTTGCTTACCTTTAATTCGCTGGTATTTTTATTGAATTATCCTTTAATTTATATAATTTCAACGTTTTTCTGGAAAACCGTTTTCAGGGCATTGTGTTTCGATCTGGGAGGAATAATAGGGCTTATATTCCTTTATATTCCGCTTTTTATAATAAATGCCGTTATATATCTGATTTATTTTCTTACTCTTTTGGATAACACCGTGAACTTTTGTTCCTGGAAATATGTTACTCCTTTGAAATGTAACGGCGCATTTCTTTTGAATAATCTCAAAAAATATTACTTGCGGTGTCTTTGCTGGAATTTGGCTTTTACGATTGCGACGATTATAATTTTTGTTCTGATTTTTTAGTATAAAAGGAATAATTTTTCAAAAACTAACGACAAAGGAGACAGTTAGTATGAAGAAAATTATTCTGATATTAAGTATAATTGCCGTGGTGGCTTTGCTTTCCGTACCGATAAGCACATCGGTTTTTGCCGCGCAAGGTAAGGACGAATTTTTTAATCTCGACGCTTATACTTCCCAATCGGCCTTATTGCTCGATTACGATACCGGGACCGTTATCGTCGATAAAAATTCCGATGAAAAACGTCCCATAGCGAGTATGGTAAAAATTATGACCTTACTCATAACTTTTGACGAAATCGACGCCGGAAGGCTTAGTTTCGAGGAGAAAATTACTGTCAGCGAATACGCAGCAGGAATGGGCGGTTCGCAAATGTTTCTGGATGAAGGCGAAAGTTATACCGTCAGCGACCTTATTAAAGGCGTAACCGTTTGCAGTGCTAACGACGCGGCAACGGCTCTCGGTGAAAGAATTTCGGGGGATATTCACAGTTTTGTCGATAAGATGAACGAATATGCGAAAAACTTGGGTATGAATAATACCGTTTTTTGCAACGCTACGGGTCTGCCGAATTCGGGCGAACAATATTCCACGGCGAGAGACGTTTCGATAATGTTTTCGAAATTGCTTTCCAAAAGTCATTATTACGATTACTCTAAAATCTGGATGGAAGAATATAAACATCCCGACGGAAGAGTTACCGAACTCGTAAACACCAACAAACTTATCCGTTTCTATAAGAATTGCGACGCAGGGAAAACCGGTTATACCGATGAAGCCGGACACTGTCTTGCGGCAAGCGCAATGAATAACGGTTTAAGAGTGGTTTCTGTGGTTCTCGGCGCCGAAAACAGCAAAGCGAGATTCAAGGAAGTTACCGATCTGTTTAATTATGCTTTCGCGAATTATGAGGTAAAAACTATAATTTCCAAAGGTGAAGCGATAGCCAACGATTTACAGGTAGATAAAGCAAAAGAAGACAGCTTTGAATTATACGTCGATCGAGACTTAAAGTTTTTCTCAAGGAAAAACGTTCAGAACGACTACGAGGTAGTAATCGAACTGGAGGAAAATCTCAAAGCCCCCATATCCAAGGAAACGCCTCTGGGCAGGGTTAAAATTATCAAGAACGGCGAAGTCGTAAGCGAAGCCAATATTTTTTCCGTCCGCGATATTGAAAAACTCAATTACAAAGACGCTTTGGAAAAAGTATTAAAAAATTGGCTTTTCTGAAAATATTAACGTTTCCTTGCAAAACCGGACTGATTTTCGGTCCGGTTTTATTTTTATAAATTTTAAGAGGGAGAAAGAGCTTTAAGAATATATAAATGTATATATCTTAAAAGTATATTATTTGACTTATAAAATAAAAATTGATATTATAATGCTTGAGGTTTTTTATGTTTGTTTACAGTCTTCTCAGGAACGGGGCGTCTGTCCCCGAAATACTGATTTGTTTGCTTTCTCTGGTTCTTGCTGCGGGAATAGCTATCATCGTGCACGAAATAGCTCACGGATTCGTCGCTTTGAAGTGCGGTGACCCGACGGCAAAAATGGCAAACAGACTAACCCTTAATCCTGTGGTTCACTTCGATTTGGTGGGCCTTATCTTAATTGTTTTGGTGGGTTTCGGCTGGGCAAAACCCGTACCCGTAAATCCTAATAACTTCAAAAACTATAAAAAAGGAATGCTTTTAGTTTCATCGGCAGGGGTGATTTCCAACATCATTATGTGCGGGATAGGATTGCTTTTGTTATATCTCTTGTATCCTTTATTTATCGTTTACGTTAACCCTACGGCTTACGTATTTCAGTTGTTCGGATATTATTTCTTGCTGTTGTTTATAAATATCAATTTTATGTTGGCGTTTTTTAACCTTTTGCCGATATATCCTTTGGACGGCTTCCGTCTTCTGGACGTTTTCCTTAAACCCGGTAACGCTTATTCGAGGTTTATGTATCGTTACGGAGGATATTGCATTCTTGCGTTGGTTTTATTGGGAAACGTTTTGAGAGCGGTCAATCTCGATTATCTCGATATTTTCTCGTTGGTTAATTCGTTAATAACGAAATTGATAGGGTTGGTGGTATCGTGACGCATAATTTTTTGGACAGTACAACCGAAGACGTTAAGTTTCACATCGAAAATCAGGCTTTCGACGGGCCTATCGATTTGTTGGTAAATATGGTAAGAGAGTCCAAAATAAACGTTATGGATATTTTTGTCAGCGATATTACCAGACAATACGTCGAATACGTCAAGACGCTGAAAGAACTCGACTACGAATACGTTTCGCAATATATAATTATGGCGGCCACGCTGATAGAGATAAAATCCTCCAAAGTGCTTCCGCAGGAAGAGTTCTACGACGATTATCAGGAAGAGCTTTCGGAAATGGAAATGCAAATAATTTCCGATGTTGAAAAAAGACTTTTGCTTTCTTTCCCCGAAAAACTTAAACCTTTGGAAGTAGTGAACGTATTTTTTAACGAACCTCAATACGACGAAAAAGATTACAAGCTTATTGCCAAGAATTTGACTTTGGATAAGTTGCTGGACGCTTATAAGCTGTTGTTGGAAAAAATCGAATACCACAGTACCGATAACGTACCTAAAACCATAACCAAAGAAAAATTTACCGTAGCGGATAAGGTCAAAGAGCTTGCGGCGGCGTTGAGAACGGAAAAAACATTAAATTTTTTCTCGCTTTTCGATAATACGTTTACAAAAATAGAAATTATTAACGTATTTCTGGCTATTCTGGAATTGGTTAAAATACAAATAGCTTTAGCCCGTCAGGATGAAACGGGCGATATAATTCTGGAACATAACCCCAACGACGAAATGCTGATGGCAAAAGAAGAGGAGATATTGGAAAATGTTGAAGAGTATGATTGAGGCTTTAATATTTGCGGCGGCAAAAGGCGTTTCTTATCAGATAATTAAGGACGCTTTCAAGGACGAATACACCGAAAAGGAAATAAAATCGGCATTAAAATCTTTGCAGAACGAATATTCGGGCGATAAGGGAATAAGGTTGATACAATTCAACGAAAAGTATCAATTCGAAACAAATCCCGAATTCGGAGATAAACTTGCCGACATATTGCGTCCGATTAAAGAAAAACAACTTACCTCTACCGTTTTACAGACTTTAGCCATTATCGCTTATCGTCAACCCGTTACTCGTGCGGAAATAGAGGAAGTGAGAGGGGGCGTCAGTAGCGACTATGCTATAAGCGTGTTGATGCGTGCTGAACTTATTGAGATCGTAGGGAGAAAGGATACGATAGGAAGACCTGCCCTTTTTGCTACTAACGATAATTTTCTTAAAAGATTTCAGTTACATAACCTTGGCGAATTACCTGATTACGATAAACTTATGGAGTATGTGAAAAACTCTGATAAATATAATAAAAATACCGAAAACCTATATCGTATTGAGGATGAGAATATAGGTGCCGATGTCGCGGCAAGTGTAATAAAGGAAGAAAGCAACGACGCATATTTTGATGAAATGGACGACGAAACTCCGGACTTCTTAAAAGACGAAGATATAGTTGTTATCGACTGAAAAATTATTCTAAAATAACCCATACTATTTATGTGGTATTCTTATTTATATCCTATCTTGCAATAATAATTGTATTGTTATGTCCTTTTAATATGGAAATCGTCGTTTTTAGCGAAGAAAAACGACCAGGTTTATTTTTATCTTTTAATACGCTATTTAAGTCGCAAAATAACGAAAACAACAAATCAATAAATAAAAATAAAAATGTTAATTTCGGCTTAAAAAAAGACATTATAAATAAAATCAAAAATATTCCCAAACCGATTTTTGACGTATTAAAAGTGGAAATTCTTATTTCTGATAAATTTCCTTTTCTAATGTTTTTCTTTTTAGAATTTTTCTCGGAATATTTTAATAAAATACTTTCAAAACGTTATATCGGGAATGATAGTTTTTTTGTGATTTCGAAAGGGGACGAATTGTATTTTCAAGTAAAATTTACCGTCAAGTTTAATCTTTTTATAATATTTTCTTTCCTTTTTCAAATAATAAAATTGGAATTCAGGAGGAGAAATGGAGATAACGGAATTATTGCATAAGGCTGTGTCCGACGTAAAATCCGCGTTGGATTCGGATTGCATTATAGGTACTCCCGTAGTAAACGAATACGACTTGACCGTCGTACCTGTATCGCGTATGACTATCGGATTCGCCGGAATCGGAGGAGAGCTGGACGCTAAATCAAAAAAGGACAAGGAATTGCCTGTCGGAGGGCTTGGCGGCGGCGCAAATATTCAGCCTTTAGGTTTTCTGGTAATAAACGGGGAAAAGGTCAAGTTTGTCAATATAGAGGGAGGGGATAACAGATGGGAAAAGTACGCCGAAACCGTATTGGATTTTTTATCGAAATAGGACTTCTGTGTTTTGTAGTCCTCGCTGCTTTTCTTTTTGCGGAAATGCCTGCCTTTTATAATGAAAAAGCTTATGCGGAACAAGGTTCTTCCTATATAGTAATGCGTGCCGATACCAAAGAAGTTTTTGCGGAAAGCAACAAGGATTTACGTTTACCTATGGCAAGTACGACTAAAACCATGACCGCCTTGGTAACGGTTGAAAACTGTAACCTAGACGAAATCGTTTCCGTGCCTGACGAAGCCGTAGGCGTAGAGGGTAGTTCGATTTATTTAAGAAAAGGCGATAAATATACGGTCCGAGAATTGCTGTACGGTTTAATGTTGCGGAGCGGTAACGACGCTGCCGTTGCTTTGGCTATACACGTTGCCGGAAGCGTGGAAAATTTTGCGGAAATGATGAATTTACGAGCGGAAAGTATGGGTTTGACCAATACGCACTTTGTCAATCCGCACGGTTTGCAGGATAAAAATCATTATACTTCCGCTTACGATCTCGCTTTCATAGGTTCTGAAGCCATGCAAAACGAAACCTTCAGACAAATCGTTTCCACTAAATTTATTACGGTAGGAAACGGCGAAAATAAAAAATATTGGACAAATAAAAATAAAATCTTATCCCTTTACGAGGGTGGTAACGGAATAAAAACCGGCTTTACCACCGACAGCGGAAGATGTCTTATAGCAAGCGCGACACGAAACGGCGTTACCGTGGTAAGCGTGGTACTCAACAGATACGATATGTTCAACGATTGCTGTAGGCTTATGGATAAAGCTTTCGAATCCATAAATTAGTTTTGTCGACACGTTTTACTTGATTATTTAACGTTTTAAGGTTATTATTAAAAAAAATGTGAGGGTATAATTTATGCGTATCAATAAATATATTGCTTCCGGCGGAATTTGTTCCCGCCGGAAAGCGGAAGAATACATAAATCAAGGTCTGGTTAAAGTTAACGGCAAAACCGTTACCGCGCTTTCTTTCGAAGTGGACGAATATAACGATACGGTTACGGTGTCGGGTAATAAAATAGTCCCGGTAAAAAGAACCATATATATAATGATGCATAAACCTAAAGGATGCGTTTGTACTTTGAAAGACGACAAGGGGCGTAAAACGGTAATGGACTACCTTTCCGATTTTTCGGATACCAGACTTTTCCCCGTAGGAAGATTGGATTACGACACCGAAGGATTGCTTCTTTTGACAAACGACGGGGACGTGGCTAACAAACTTACTCATCCCTCAACCGAAATTCCTAAAACTTATATCGCAAAGGTTAAAGGATTATTGCAGGAAAGCGATCTTGCGGCATTAAGAAACGGCGTTACTCTCGACGGTGTTAAACTCCGCAGATGTAAAGTTAAATTCCTCGATCAAAAAGACGACGTTGCTCGCTACGAAGTAACTATTTATGAAGGTAAAAACCGTCAGATACATCGTATGTTCGAATTTGTGGGAAAAGAAGTAGAGTTTCTTAAACGCATCAAGATAGGAGAAATCCGCTTAGGCGGACTGAGCAGAGGCGCATATCGTTATCTTACGGATAAAGAAGTATCTTTCCTCAAGAGACTTTAATATTAAATTTTTCCGATTATCTTTTGTTTTATTTTTTGTAAGGCAATTTCGTTTATTGCCTTGCGTTCAGATGATTTTTTTTATATAATGGTATACGTGATAAGTTGGCTTATTTTAAGCCGACTGTTTTCGGAGGTATATAAATGACTTTAAGCGCATTGACCGTAGGAGAAATGTTTTCCGTTGGCGGTATCACCACTTTGTTAGGGCTGGGCATGACTTTTGTCGTACTGGCTCTTTTAATTGTTTTGATAATGTTTATAAATTTGATACTGAAGTATCTTACACAATGGTTGGATAAAAGTAAAGCTTCATCTAAAGCTAAAAAAGCATCCGCGGCCGCTTCTTTGACGGAAGAGAAGATTCCCGAAGCTGAAAAGTCCGAAACCGATATTTCCGCCGAAAAAATGCTTGCGATTCGTTCCGCAGTGGAAATATATCTTCGTGAAAACGCTAACGACGGTAAAAAACACGATAATCCCGAAATCGTTTCGGTCCGTAAGCTGTAATATAGGAGGACGGAAATGAAATCATATTCTGTAAGTATTAACGGAAAAAAATTCGAAGTTACGGTGGAAGAAACTACCTTGGGCAATCAGGTTGCAGCTCCTGTAGCTCCGGTAAAGAATGAAGCCGAAATCAAATCTGCTTCACCGGTTCCCGTAAAAACTCCCGTCGGTGACGGAATTAAGGTTACGGCTCCGATGCCGGGCACGGTGCTTTCCGTCAAAGTTTCCGAAGGTTCTTCGGTAAAAGTCGGTCAAGCCGTAGTCGTTCTCGAGGCTATGAAGATGGAAAACGAAATTGCCGCCACCGCCGACGGTGTCGTTCATATCTGCGTTAATTGCGGAGATAAAGTGAATACGGGGGATATTTTAGCAACCATTATCGGAGGGAATAAATGATTTTTAATTCGCTTACCGCCGCAAGTTTAGGCGAGTCTCTGAAAAATTTGTGGGAGTCCACGGGTATAGCAAATCCCGTTCCCGAATATTACGTTATGGAAGGTTACAGCTGGGGTATATGGGGTATGCTCCTTATGCTCGTTATCGCTTCCTTCCTTGTATATCTCGCTATAGTCAAAAAGTTTGAACCTAATTTGCTTTTGAGTATAGCTTTCGGTATGTTTATTATAAATATCCCCGGAGCTTATAACATTCTTTACGGAACTACGGGATATACGTTTACCGACAGCGCCACCAATACCGTTATAGCATCTGGTACTCTTCAACAGCTTTGCGAAACATTCAACGTGGTCTATAATCCGGCGAGTGCAGATACTTTGAACGCTTCGCTTGAGAGTCTTGTCGAAGCGGTAAAGAACAGTAATCTCTGGGATCCTTCGTTGGGAGGAGAAATAGTTTATACCAGCGGAATAATTGCCGATAAAGGTCTATTCTATTATCTTTATAAAGGTGTGGACTGGGTTATCTTCCCGCCGCTTATTTTCCTCGGGATAGGAGCTATGACCGACTTCGGACCGTTGATAGCAAATCCGAAATCCCTTCTGCTCGGGGCGGCGGCTCAGTTGGGGATATTCCTGACTTTCTTCGGGGCGTTGTTCTTCGGTTTCAACGAACAGGCCGCTGCGGCTATCGCAATCATCGGCGGAGCCGACGGACCTACCGCTATTTATCTAACTCAGAAAATGGCAAATAGTGCCATAGGTACGATGTTCAACGGCAAAACTATGGATCTTTTGCCGGCTATAGCAATCGCGGCTTATTCTTATATGGCGTTGGTGCCGGTTATCCAACCGCCGATAATGAAGTTACTGACTACCAAAAAAGAGCGTCTTATCCGTATGGAACAGTTGAGACCCGTTTCCAAAAAGGAAAAGATAATTTTCCCCATAGTCGTTACCGGTATCTGCGGTATAATTCTTCCTGCGGCTTTACCTCTTATCGGTATGCTGATGCTCGGTAACCTTATTAAGGAAAGCGGAGTCGTTCCTCGTCTTTCCAATACCGCTCAGAACGAACTAATCAATATAATTACGATATTCCTCGGCGTGGTCGTCGGAACCAAAGCTTTTGCACCGGTATTCCTTAGCGTATCCACTCTCGGAATTATCGTGCTCGGCGTTTTAGCTTTCAGCTTCGGTACGGCTGGCGGCGTTCTGCTCGGAAAACTTATGAACAAAATTTCCGGCGGAAAGATCAATCCTCTTATCGGTGCGGCGGGCGTGAGTGCCGTTCCGATGGCGGCGAGAGTAGCTCAAGACGTGGGCAGGAAAGAAGATCCGAACAATTATTTGCTTATGCACGCAATGGGTCCGAACGTAGCAGGCGTTATCGGCAGCGCAGTTGCCGCAGGCGTTCTGCTCGCCATGTTCGGTTAATTTTATATATTCGATAACGGGAGGTTGTCTCTATGGCTAAAAAACAATTACTTATAACGGAAACTATTTTGCGTGACGCACACCAGTCGCAAGCGGCTACCAGAATGAAAACCGAAGAAATGTTGCCCATTCTCGATAAAATGGACAAAGTCGGATATTTTTCGGTGGAATGTTGGGGTGGCGCTACTTACGACTCCTGTCTCAGATTTTTACACGAAGACCCGTGGGACAGACTTCGTGCATTGAAAGAAGGTTTACCCAATACCAAACTTCAGATGCTGCTTAGAGGTCAGAACCTTTTAGGTTATAAGCACTACGCCGACGACGTTGTGGATATGTTCGTTAAAAAATCCATTGAAAACGGTATCGATATACTGCGTATTTTCGACGCGCTTAACGATATCCGTAATCTCCGTCAAGCCATTATGTCCACGAAGAAATACGGCGGAATAGTGGAAGCCGCGCTCAGTTATACGACCAGTCCCGTTCATAATATCGATTATTTCGTCAATCTTGCAAAAGAACTTGAAAAGATGGGGGCGGATATTCTTTGCATAAAGGATATGGCTAACCTTTTGTTGCCTTACGACGCGTTCGAACTCGTCAAAGCGATAAAGAGTTCCGTTAAAATTCCAGTACATCTGCATACCCATAATACCTCGGGAACGGGCGATATGACCTATATGAAAGCTATCGAAGCCGGCGTGGATATTATCGATACCGCACTTTCTCCTTTAGCCAACGGTACCAGCCAGCCCGCTACCGAACCCATCGTGGCTACGCTTAAGGGTACAAAGTTCGATACGGGTCTGGATCTCGAACTTCTGAACGAAATCGCCAAACATTTTACTAAAGTTGCCGAAAGACTTACCAAAGACGGATTCCTCAACCCCAAAGTATTGAAAGTGGACGTGAACGCGCTTATTTACCAGGTACCCGGCGGCATGCTCAGCAATCTTATCAATCAGTTGAAAGAACAGGGAGCCAGCGATAAATATCTTGCCGTTCTGGAAGAAGTGCCCAGAGTAAGAAAAGATCTCGGTTATCCTCCGCTCGTTACGCCTACCAGTCAGATAGTCGGAACACAGGCCGTACTCAACGTAGTTACCGGGGAACGTTATAAAATGGTTACCAAAGAGACAAAAGGCGTTCTTAAAGGTGAATACGGAAAACTTCCCGCGGAACCCGATCCCGAAATCGTAAAGAAATGTATAGGCGACGAAAAACGTATCACTTGTCGTCCTGCCGATCTTTTAGAGCCCGAGTATGAAAAATATAAGGCGGAGATGATGCCTTATTATACTAAGGACGAGGATGTTCTCAGTTATTGTATGTTCCCGCAAGTATCGGAAAAATTCTTTAAGTGGAGAGAGGAAATTCATAAAAGAAAATTTACCGTTACGGTGGACGGAGAAACGTATGAAGTGGAAGTAAAGGACAGCGACTATATCAGACCCGAAAACGCGTCTACTACTGTCGCTCCCGCACCGCAACCTGCGGCTGCTCCCGTGGCAGAAGTTAAAGCTGCGCCTTCCGTTAAAGGCGAAGGCACGCCCGTAACGGCGCCTATGCCGGGAACGGTTTTGAAAATAAAAGCCGCAAACGGTACCGCAGTGAAAAAAGGAGACGCTGTTATTATACTCGAAGCTATGAAAATGGAAAACGAAATAGCCGCGACAAAAGACGGTATAGTTTCCGTGACCGTAAAGGAAGGAGACAAAATAAACACCGGGGACGTAATAGCTTATATCGGATAATGAAAGTTTACGTTATCGGAGCCGGGCCCGCAGGGATAGCCGCGTCTATAGCGGCTTCCCGAAAAGGACACTCGGTTACGTTGCTCGAAAAGAACGAAAAAATCGGTAAAAAACTTTATATTACCGGAAAAGGGCGTTGCAATTTAACCAACGCCTGTTCTTTTGACGAGTTTATTTCAAACGTCGTAACAAATCCCAAATTTCTTTATTCCGCACTGCGTAATTTCGGAGCAGCGGAAACGATGTCTTTGGTGGAAAGCGGCGGAACCGAACTTAAAATCGAAAGGGGGAACAGGGTTTTTCCTTCCTCGGACAAGTCCAGCGATATCATAAAAGCCTTTTCGAAGTTGCTTAATCAAAGCGGCGTGGAAGTTCGTTTGAACGAAAAAGTTTTATCCCTTAATTCTTCAGACAATAAAATTATAGAAATCGTTACGGATAAACATTCGTATACCGATTGCGACGCTGTTATCGTAGCTACGGGGGGAATGAGCTATCCGTCTACGGGAAGCGACGGGGACGGATACCGTTTTGCCGAAGAGACGGGACATACTGTAGTTCCCGTAGTCGCCGCCTTAACGGGTTTGCGTCTATCGAATATGTACGGTTCGGGCGGAAAAACCTTTTCTTTCGGGAATTTAAGCAGATTGCGGGGAGTCTCTTTGAAAAACGTTCGGGTTTCGGTAGTTCGAAACGGAAAAATGCTGTTCGAGGAATTCGGGGAAATGATTTTTACCGATAGAGGCGTGAGCGGCCCAGTTATTTTAACCCTGTCTTCCAAAATAAACAGAATGGATTTTACTTCCCTGAAACTTCAGATCGATTTGAAGCCTGCATTGAGTGAAGAGGAATTGAATTCTCGTATTCTACGTGATTTTTCAGTAACGTTAAATAAGGATTTCAAAAATTCTCTCGACGCTTTATTGCCGTCGGGACTTATTCCTTCCGTCATAACCGCTTGCGGAATTAAACCCGATAAAAAAATCAATTCAGTCACCAAAGAAGAACGTTTTTCTTTAGTTAAAACTTTGAAAAACTGGACTTTCGGTATAGAAGGGTGCGAGGAATTGAGCGGTGCCGTGGTTACGGCAGGGGGTGTTTCTGTAAAAGAAGTTAATCCTGCCGATATGAGAAGTAAACTTGTAGAAAATCTTTATTTTGCCGGTGAAGTTTTAGACGTTGACGCTTTCACCGGAGGTTTTAATATACAGATTGCGCTCTCAACCGGATATTGCGCCGGTTCGAATATTAAATAACGGAGGAAAGAATTTATGAATATCACCATCGACGGTCCCGGAGGAAGCGGGAAAAGTACGGTCGCTAAACTAATAGCTAAAAAATTATCCTTTTCTTATCTTGACACGGGAGCAATGTATAGGGCGATAGCTTACTATGCCTTAAAAAAAGGCGTTTCCGTTGAGGACGAAGCAAAAGTTATCGCTTTGCTTGAAAATCTCGATATGAAACTTTGGGAGGAAAACGGTATTCAGCAGGTTTCCGTCAACGGCGAAAACGTGACGCCCTATATCAGAGAGCATAATATTTCTATGGCGGCGAGTACTATTTCCAAAATTCCCGCAGTCCGTATTAAACTCGTTGAATTGCAAAGGAAAATCGCGTCGATTACCGATTGCATAATGGACGGTCGCGATTGCGGCAGTTTTGTTTTGCCGGATGCCGATTATAAATTTTATATGACGGCTTCTTCCGACGTCAGAGCAGAGAGAAGAAGAAAAGAGTTGGCTTTGAAAGGGGAGGAAATTCCTTTCGATGAAATCAAAAAAGATATCGAAGCCCGCGATAAACAAGATATGACCAGAAAATTCGCTCCGCTGGTTATTCCCGAAAAGGCAGTTGTCATCGATACTTCCGATATGACCATAGAACAAGTCGTTGACCTTATTTGCCAATACGTATGTCGATAATTTTAGGTCCGTACGGATTTTGCGCGGGGGTAAAAAGAGCGGTGGAAAAATGTCTCTCCGCCGCTTCCGAATACGGTAAAGTCTATACGTTACACCCGATTATTCATAATAAAAGCGTGGTGTCGGTTTTATCGGAAAAAGGCGTTTATTATAAAGAAAAATTGCCGGACGATAAGGTACCCGTAATAATAAGCGCGCACGGATGCGATAAAGGAACGGAAGAATTATTAAAAAATCAACGTACTGTAATAGACGCGACTTGTCCTTTCGTTAAAAAAATTCATAAGGAAATTATCTCGAAAGCCGAAGAAGGCTGGAAAATCGTTATTATCGGCGACCCTTTTCACGCTGAAATTATCGGTTCGGCGGGACAGACGGACGGTTGTATGATAGTCAATTCCGCCGAGGAAATAGATTTTTCGCTTTCAGACAAGTATTTTGTCTGCGTTCAGACGACTTATCCCTTAAAAAAATATTGTGAAATAAAGAATAATATTAAAATAATCGCCGAAAATTTATCTAAAACAGTTGAATTTTTCGACAGTATTTGTTATACTACAGTGGAAAGACAAAATAAAGCGGAAGAAATCGCTTCGGCTTGCGAAAATATCATTATTGTCGGAGACAAAAGCAGTTCTAATTGCAATAAATTATTTTCTACCGCCGCAAATTTTTGTAAAAACGTCTTTTTTATCGAGAATGTTAACGATGTTAAGTCGTTGCAGATAAATATCAAATCAGGTAAGACCGGAATATTGTCCGGCGCGTCGACTCCCGAAGAGTTGACTATGGAGGTTTTTAACAGGATGAACGAGCAAAACGTAATCAACAACGCAGTTGATGAAGTCAAAGAAGAAGTGAGCGCCGCAGTTAATGCGGATAACGGCGAGAAACGCGAAGAAAAAGCCGAAGCCGAGATCACCACAATGGCAGACGCCATGAAAAAGATTCAGACCCGCAATTATCGCGAAGGTATGCGTCTTAAAACTCACGTAGTTAAAGCTGACGTGACGGGTATAACGGTTTCCGTTGACGGCGGAGGAAAGAACGATTGCGGTTTTATCGCAAAAGAAGAAGCTGAAACGGACGGCTCTTACGATCCTGCCAATTATAACGTAGGCGACGAAATCGAAGCCATTATTATCCCCAAAGAAAGCGGAAGCAAAGAAAAAGCCATCAATCTCAGCAAAAAAGCTTACGACGCTCTCAAGGCTGACGATGAACACGTAAAGAAAATACTTGCAGGAGAAGAATTTACTCTTGCTTGCACTCAGGAAATCAAAGGCGGGCTTCTCGGCAAAATCGGAACTTATACCGTTTTTGTTCCCGCGTCGCAAATCCGTATCGGTTTTGTAAAAAATCTTGCCGATTATGTCGGAAAACCTTTACGTCTTAAGGCTTTACCGCCTAAAGAAGAATACGACGAAGAGGGCAATCTGAAGAAACCTCGTAACGCTAAGCGTATCGTGGCAAGCCAGAAAGTTATTCTCGAAGCGGAAAAAGCCGCTAAAGAAGAAGAATTCTGGGCGGGCATATACGAAGGTGCCATAGTTAAAGGCAAAGTCAAGAGATTTACCGACTTCGGCGTGTTCGTAAGTCTGAAACTTATGGACGGCTTGGTCCGCAATCAGGAACTCACTTGGGTTAAAAAGAAAATAACCGATCCTTCCGAATATCTCGAACTCAATAAAACTTACGATTTTATCGTGCTTTCCGCTAACAGAGAAACCGGAAAAATTTCTCTCGGATACAAACAGTTGCAAAAACATCCTATCGAGATAGCACAAGAGAAATACCCCGAAGGTTCCGTAGTTAAAGGTAAGGTCGTCAGAATAGTCAGTTTCGGTGCTTTCGTGGAAATCGAGCCCGGAATAGACGGATTGGTTCATATCAGTCAGATTAAACGTACCCGTACCAACGATGTACATGACGTGCTTAATGAAGGAGATGAAGTTGAAGTCAAAGTTCTTAAATACGACGGAGACAAAATCAATCTGAGTATCAAGGAACTTCTTCCGGCAGAACCTGTTTTCGAAGCTGAGGACGAAGAAGAAAAACGTAGTGCAAAATCCGCTGAAAAAGGCGATAAGAAGGAAAGAAAAGCAAAACGGATCAAGGATGAAGTTGACGATGAACCCAGAGAATATGTTTCCGGAAATTCCGGAATTACTCTCGGTGACTGGTTTAACATCAAACTGAACGACGAGGAAAAATAATTCTTTTGTCAAATTGATTTATAAAGCCACCTACTTATATTTTAGGTGGCTTTTACATTATTAAGGAGAAAATTAATCGATGCACGATGTTTACACAAATCCGCTTACAACGAGATATGCGAGCAAAGAAATGATAGCAAATTTTTCCGAACAGAAAAGAATAGGGCTTTTCCGTCGCTTATGGCTTGCTCTTGCCGAATCCGAAAAAGAACTCGGACTCAATATTACCGATGAACAATTGTCACAGATGCGAGATCATCTCGACGATATCGATTTCGAAGTTGCGGCTGAACGTGAAAGAATAGTAAGGCATGACGTTATGGCGCATATTTACGCTTTTGGTTTACAATGTCCCGCTGCCTCTCCCATAATTCATCTCGGTGCTACGAGTTGTTTTGTTACCGACAACGCGGACGTTATTATTTACAGAGACGCATTGGAACTTCTGGAAGTCAAATTGGTAAGCGTTATGAAAAAATTATCGGAGTTTGCATTAAAGTATCGCAAGACTCCTACTTTAGGCTTTACTCATTTGCAACCTGCACAGTTAGTAACCGTCGGGAAAAGAGCTACTTTATGGCTTCAAGACCTTGAAATGGATTATGAAAATCTCACGTTCCTGAAAAACAATCTTAAACTAAGAGGAGTAAAAGGAACTACAGGTACGCAGGCGAGTTTTTTGGAACTTTTCGACGGAGACGGGAAAAAAGTCAAAGAACTTGAAAAGAAAGTTGTGGAAAAAATGGGATTTAAGTCGGCATTTGCCGTGTCGGGACAAACTTATACCCGTAAGCTCGATTACAGTATAACTTCGGTATTAAGTATGATTGCTCAGAGTGGATATAAGTTCAGCAACGATATCCGTATTTTGCAAAATATGAAAGAAATAGAGGAGCCCTTTGAAAAATCGCAAATCGGATCTTCGGCGATGGCATATAAGCGTAATCCTATGCGTAGCGAAAGACTGGGGTCATTAGCAAGATACGTTGTTAGTCTGCCTTTGAATACAGCTATAACCGCTTCTACTCAATGGATGGAAAGGACTCTCGACGACTCCGCAAATCGTCGTATCGTTATGGCGCAGGCCTTTATGGGAGCAGACGCAGTCCTGGAACTTTATATGAATATCATAAACGGATTGGTTGTTTACGAAAAAGTAATAAATAAGCATTTGAAACAGGAACTTCCTTTTATGGCAACCGAAAATATTTTGATGGAATGTGTTAAACAGGGCGGAAACCGTCAGGAATTGCACGAAGCGATAAGAGTTCATTCCATGGAAGCCGGAAAACAGGTCAAATTATACGGGAAAAGCAACGATCTGATTTCCCGCATAAAAAACGATCCTGCTTTTAACGCCGTAACCGATAAACTCGACGATATACTGAAACCTGCTAATTTTATCGGCAGAGCTCCCGAACAGGTAAAAGAATACGTTGCATCTTTAAGAAATATTTTCCGTAAATATGAGGGGAAATTAACCGATAAGAGCGAGGTAAGAGTTTAATTTTTTAAATATTTATTATGCAGGAAAAGAAAAGTATAGTCAGCGAAATTATTCAGGATATAAAACACGATATGACCGACGAAGAAATATTGCGTTTGCTTGCTGAAAGCAAAATATCGGTCAATACGGAGAAAAGAGCGAAGAAAAGCGATGGTATCGGACAAAGAGCCGCCGATAAAATTGCAAAATTCGCTGGTAGTTGGGCTTTTATAATTTCTTTTGTCAGTGTATTGGTCATATGGATGTTTGTCAACATTCTGCTTGCTTCGCAAGCTTTTGATCCTTATCCTTTTATTCTGCTTAACCTTGTTTTATCCTGTGTTGCGGCAATACAAGCTCCTTTGATTATGATGAGTCAAAATAGACAGGAAGACAAGGATAGACAGAGAGCTTTGAATGATTATAAAGTAAATCTCAAGACCGAAATTATGATTGAGGATTTATACAATAAAGTGAACAAAATCCTTGCTAAACAAGAAACAATCTTGAACTATATAAAAAAGAAAGAAGCCGATAATACAGAAGAAAAGATCAATAAAACGAATAAAAAATAAAACGATTCCGTTCGGAACCGTTTTGGCAGGGGAGACGCGATTAGTTTAGTTAGCAAGGTTGACCTTTCAAGGACAACGGTTGGTATTCAATCTTGCTCCCCACAAAAAAACGATTCCATTCGGAACCGTTTTGGCAGGGGAGACGCGATTAGTTTAGTTAGCAAGGTTGACCTTTCAAGGACAACGGTTGGTATTCAATCTTGCTCCCCATAAAAAAACGATTCCATTCGGAACCGTTTTGGCAGGGGAGACGCGATTCGAACACGCAACCAGCGGTTTTGGAGACCGCTGCTCTACCATTGAGCCACTCCCCTGTAAGTTACTTTGATATTATAAAATAAATATGACGTTTAGTCAAGAAAAAGAGGAGAGTTTGTTATGAAATACCAAATAGGTGTTGTGGGATTCGGGGTGATGGGACAAGCCATCATTAAAAGAATTTTGTCGGAAAATATATTAAAACCGCAAGAAGTTGCCGTTTTTGATATTGCTGAAGAGAAAATCAAAGCTTTTCCTTATGAAATTTCCGTTTGTAATTCCTTTTCGGAATTGGTTTCCTCGTCGGAAAGGATTTTATTTGCCGTAAAACCGCAGCATTACGCGGAATTATGTAAGGAAACGGATTTCGGACAGATTACGAAAGTAATGTCTATAATGGCGGGAGTAAAAATAAACGTTCTCAAATCGAAGTTGAACAATTTTCGAGGAAGTATCGTCAGAATAATGCCTAATACACCTTGCGCAAACGGAAAGGGAGTTTGCGGAGTTGCTTTCGACGGAACCGACGAAACGGAAAAACTATTCGTAGAAAAAATGCTTTCGGCTTGCGGCGGAGTGGTTATTCTCGATGAAAGTAAATTCGATGCCGTAACTTCTGTCAGTGGAAGCGGTCCTGCTTACGTTTATATGTTTGCTAAAGGAATGATAGAAGGCGGAATGAACGGGGGACTCAGCTACGAAGAAAGTAAACAACTTGCACTTAATACCATCATAGGCGCTGCTGATCTTGCATTGAATAGTGAAGAAAATCTCGATACCTTGGTAGATAAAGTTTGTTCCAAAGGAGGAACGACCATAGAGGCCGTGGAAGTATATAAAGATAGAAATTTAGTGGAGATTGTTGCCGAAGGAGTTGAGGCTTGCAGGAAAAAATCCGCATTATTAAGTGAGAAATTATAATGAAACACGTTGATATCTATACAGACGGAGCTTGCAGCAATAATCCGGGTAAGGGCGGATGGGCAGCGATTTTAATATATAAAGGACACGAAAAAGTTATTTCCGGCGGTTATCCGGAAACAACCAATAACCGAATGGAATTATTCGCGATAATCAACGCTCTCTTACAGCTCAAGGAACGTTGCGACGTAACTATTTACAGTGACAGCGCATATTCTCTCGAACCTTTTTTCAAAGGGTGGATTAACGATTGGCAGGCAAAAAACTGGAGGACGGCACAAGGAAATGCGGTTAAAAACGTGGATTTATGGAAAGCCTTGCTTATTGAGGTAAAAAAACATAACGTTAATTTTGTTAAAGTCAAAGGGCATAGCGACAACGAATATAATAACCGTTGCGACGAATTAGCGAGAAAAGAAATAAAGATGCTGGAGGATTGAATGTCCGATAAAAAGAAAAAGCGACTTATAATCGGAATAATTTGCTCGATATTTTATATCGTGGTCGCTTCTTTGTCTTTCAGCTATTTTTCTAAAATAATTCAAATAGTAATTTTTTGCTTTATACCCGTTATTATCGGTCTTTTTGCTTTAGGAATTTTTCTTGAAAAGGAAAAAATATATAAATTTACATTTTTAGGAGTGATTTGCGGGATCCTTATCATCGGTATAACCGCGATAATTGCCAAAACAGGCGTCTTTGAAAATATCGACAGCGCCGAAGAACTGGTGGAATTGATTAAAGGATTCGGGATAGCCGGAAAAGCTATTTTTGTGCTTATACAGTTTTTGCAAGTGACTTTTATACCCATTCCCAGTACTATAGTAACCGCGGCGGGAGCAATGCTTTATCCTGCCTGGGAAGCAATTTTGCTTTGCTGCATAGGGTTGTGGATAGGTTCTTTCGTTGCATTTTTCTTAGGACGCACTTTCGGTGTTAAATTGGTTAAATGGTGCATCGGTGAGGAAGTGCTCATTAAATATAATAATTTCGTTAAAGGGAAAGATAAAGCTATGCTTATTTATATGTTTATATTTCCCGTTTTCCCCGACGATATGTTATGCCTTATCGCCGGACTTACCACAATGAGTTATCCCGTATTTATTTTGGTGCAGCTCATTTCCAGACCGATTAACGTAGCAGGGACGGTCTTACTGGTAGATAATATAATGTCCATTCCCTTTTCCGGTTGGGGGATTGCGGTATGGATACTAATAGTGGCAGCTTTTGTTGCGGTATTTATTTTAATGTGGAAGTTTGCCGATAAAATTGAAAGCTTTATGCTTAAATTTTTGTCTAAAATTACCGGAAAACCTATAATTACCGATATCAACGCTATTTATAAAATTAAAACTCCTACCTCTGATCATATAGTTAAAAATGAAAAAACTCCCGATGAAATTTATCAGGAGACCAACGCTCGGCTTACCAATATCGTAAATGCTCAAAAAGCAAAAAAAATAGAAGAACTAAAACAAGCGAACGAAACATCGGAAAAAATTCTGGAAAAGGAAGATAAACCTATTTCATTCTGAAAAAAAATCTATACTAAAACTTACATATAAATAAACCGCCTGAACATTCTTAAATCAAGGCGGTTTTTTTTAATAGATGTTGTTATTTAAGGTTTAATAGCTTATTTGTTTTTAAGATGATAATTTCCGGTTTTGTAAAGTAATGCGAAAATACAACCGAAGAAAGGAATAACCAGTCCTGCAACCGCCGGAGCATATGTAGCAGGGGAATTGAGACTGTTTCCGTTAGGTATCAGAAGATTTATAATTAAATTTACGATAAAGTATGCCAGATAAATTATAAGACATATCGAAAGAACAATCTTCGGTCTTAAATTATCTTTTTTCCTCTTCAGGGGGTTGTTAAAGCATACAAATAACGCGACAATGGGAAATATCAACATTATTCCGCAAACTATTAGCAATGCGTTAAGCGAAACCCCGAAATCTTTGACAAAATATACGATAAGCATACTTAACACGGTAAAAAGATATGACAAAACAATGCTGTCTCGGAATATCTTATTCACCAAAACATATTTTATGGACGTTTTTCCCGCATTTATAGGTTCGTAGTTCCGAAGCCTGATGCCTTCTTTGTCAAGGACGGTTCTGAGGTCGTTAATATGCGAGCAATCTATATTATCCGCTTTTTCGTTACGGGAAACGGAAGGTTTTTCTTCGGGTTTCTTTTCATTAAAAAGATTACTGAAAAAATCGATATAGCTTTCGCCGTTGTTTGAGAAACCGGACGTATAAACTTTTGCTTTCTCGGTAACGGGACGATTATAAAGTACTTTTTCGCTTGATTTTTCCTCTATTGAAACTTTAGAAGGCGTGATGCTTTCGTTTAATCTTTTTTCTTGTGATGGCGAGAAAGGTACATACAGATTTTCCGCAGTATCGGTAGTTGCCGCCACTTTCGATATTTCATCGGTAGTTATCGATTTTTCGGAGGACTGCACGATATCGTCACGATTATCGGATATATCGGTAAAAGAGGTGTCTTCCGTCGGTGAAACGGACGCAGATTCTTGCACGGCGGAATTTCCTTCGACAGGTAAAGAGGTTTCGGAAATTAAAACTTGTTCGCTATCCGATGTTTCGGATTTTATTTCCTTTACTTCTTCTTTTACCGTCACGTTCTCGGTAATAGGATACACGTTTACGGTAATTTCGGTTTTTTCTGTCTTTACGGAATCATTATCGGATTCAACCTGCTTTAACGAGTTGTTTTCCTGTTCCGACTGGTCGCTATCCTCAGACCTCGGACCTCTTCTCGTTAACGGACGCAAATCGGAGGGTCTGAAGGGAGGCGTATCGGTTTTCAGGTCGAAATTACGGTCGGAAACGAGGTTATCCAGCAAAGTCCTGGTATAAGCCCATTCTTTTTCCTCGTCATCGAGCATTTTTCTCCCGGCTTCGGTAAGGGAATAGTATCTTCTTTTTGCCCCGTTGGTTTCGTCGCCGTTATAGGAATAAACATAGCCTTGCTTTTCCAGCCTTTTAAGTACGCTGTAAATCGAAGACTGTTTCATTTCATAATGACCTTCGGTGCGTGAATGAATGTAATTCAGGATATCGTATCCGTATCCGTCGTTTTCGCTTAATGCTTTGAGGACGAATATATCTACTCTCCCTCGCAACATATCGGTATTTACCGTTTCCATGGATAAACTCCTTAAAATTCGTATAACTAAATTATAAAGTTATATTCCCTTTAAGTCAACTGCAATTTATGTCGAAATTTAGAATATAATTATAATTTTTTATTTAATTAGAAATAATTTTAGCTCTTAAAGAGGGGAATCGGGATTGTTGTCGGGTTTGAAACGGACTTTTCCTGCAGCTTCTTTCTTGATGTCTTCACTGATTGCGGCGTAATGTTTTTTGGTAGTATTTATATCCTTATGTCCCAAAACTTCCGCAACCACATAGATATCTTTTGTAGAACGGTATAATGCCGTACCGTAAGTACTTCTGAGTTTGTGCGGGGTGATTTTTTTTAAGGGAGTTACTTCAGCGGCATATTTTTTTACGATCAGCTCAACTGCGCGAACAGATATGCGGGTATCTCTAAGGGAAAGAAATAACGCTTCGGGGTCTTCCGAACGATGTTTTTCAAGAAGAGCCTGTCTGAAGTCAAGATAATCGCTCAAAACTGCAGCGATATCATCGCTCATATAAAGGATAGAGCGTTTTTCTCCTTTTCTCGTAACCGTAAACGAATTGTTTGTAAAATCGATATCTTTAACGTTAAGCCCGACGCATTCGCTGACACGGATACCGGTACCGAGAAGCAGAGTGAGTATAGCGTTATCGCGAATTTTCGTGTTATTGTTATTATAGGAATTTTTCCTGTCGGATAAAAAAGTATCGCTTTTTCCGAATTCGTTTAACACGTCAATAACTTCGTCGTCTTCAAGCCTTATAATTTCTTTTTCACGAATTTTAGGCATATCTACTTTTAAAGTTACGTTTTCGGAAAGCATATCGGATTTATAAAGATATGTAAAAAGCGATCTTACCGAACTTAACTTACGGGACTTTGTAACGTCGCGGTTCTTGAGATAAGCGTTTTTGTTGGAGGAGTAATAGGCCGTAATATAGTCGAGATAGCGTTCTATGTCTATCTTTGTTAAACCTTCGAGGTCTTTAACGGTTATGTCCGAGGCCGTCATTCCCGAAAACGGAGCTCCATCGGAAACCAGATAGTCGAAAAAAAGTTTCAGATCCGTTCCGTAATTATATCTTGTGAGGGCGGTTGTGCGCATACCGATACCTGTAAAAAAATCAGCGCAAAAAGAAGGAAGACAGGGTATAAGTTCCTTTCTTAGTTTTGTCAGATATTTCAAATCTCGTTCTTCGGTAAATTCCATAAAAATATTATATCATATATTGAGTTAAAAAATCTATATTCTTAAGGTAAAATATATAAAAATCAGTTAAAATGATATAGAACTTTATTTTTATATAAATTTATAGGGTGTAATGAGTCGATTTTTTGAAAAATATGTATTAAAAATACTTTTTTACAGCGTAGGGAAAGGTTTTATTCTTAAAATTTTATTTATATATCATTTCGCAAAATACAGGTTTTGCGAAATGATAAAGCAAGGGGGACTAAATATAGTTATAAATTAGGCGTATATTTGTAAATTAAAAAACTTTGCACAAATTTTATTTATATATTTTACAACAATTTTCATTGTTAAATTTTTACGGTAAAATTTATTATTCCGAAACAAAGTTTACCCATATCAGAACATCTCTGTCAGAATTTTTCTTAGCGCAATCATACAATGCTCGTACGTAAGTCCGCCTTGCATATAAGCGACAAACGGTTCTCTTACCGTACCGTCTGCGGTAAGTTCCAGCGAAGCTCCCTGAACAAATGTCCCTGCCGCCATAATCACTTGGTGCGGATATCCAGGCATATCCCACGGTTCCGGGGTTACGTAGCTGTCTATCGGAGAAACGCTTTGTATAATGCGGCAGAATTCGATAAGTTCTTCCGCCGTATCGAATTTAATCGAATTTATTATATCGTACGGACGTTTACCGCATTGAGGCATCGTTTGACAGCCGCAATCGGTAAGAACGCGACTTGCGACGGTATTGAATTTCAAAACGTTTGCCACAACGGATGGAGCCATAAACAATCCTTGGTAAAACAATCTGTAACCTTGCGCGTAAGAACCTACTTCAGATCCGAGTGAAGGCGCCGTCAATCGGTAGGAAATTTGTTCGATAAGAGTTTTTTTACCGACAATATAACCACCCGTCGGAGCTATGCCGCCTCCCGGATTTTTTATAAGCGAACCTATGGCGATATCGGCTCCGACTTCGCACGGTTCTTGTTTTTCGGTAAATTCACCGTAACAATTATCGACCATAATAACGGTTTCCGGACGAATATTACGAATAAAAGATATAACTTCGGCAATTTCAGCCAAAGATAACGCTTCTCGCCATAAATATCCTTTTGAACGTTGTATAAATACGGCTTTAGGTTTTTTATCTTTCAAAACACGAGCGATATTTTCGAAATCGAATTTGCCGTCGGAAAAATCGCTATATAGATAATCTATGCCAAAATCTTTTAGCGAACCGTTGCCTTTTCCGTTTATAACTTCGTCTAACGTATCGTAAGGCTTGCCCGCTACGCTGTAAAGTAAATCACCCGGACGAAGAATTCCGAACAAAGCCAACGTCAATGCGTGGGTTCCGTTCGCTATCAACGGGCTGACCAAAGCGTCTTCGGCACCGAATACGTCGGCAAAAATCCGATTGAGATTATCTCTGCCGATATCGTCGTAACCGTAGCCGGTCGTTCCGTTAAAATGTGAATAATTGACCTTGTTTTTGAAAAAAGCGTTGAGTATTTTTTCTTGATTGAACAAAGCTGTTTCCGATATATCGTCAAATAATACTTTTGAAGCAAGTTCAGCTTGTTTTATTCTTTCTTTAGCTTGTAATAATTCCATTTTAGATACCTTTATATTATAAATTAGAAGCAAATTTGTAATAATCGTGTTTAATATTTTCAATTATTGCAGGAAAACATTCAATATTCACCCATTTGCAGGATTGTATGCTTTTGAACCACGTTAGTTGTCTTTTAGCATAATTGCGTGTATGTTTTTTTATGTTTTCTTTCACGATTTCCAAGGGTAAACCGTTATAGTAAAAATCGTAGAATTCCTTATATCCTATTGCTTGCATACTTTGAGAACCGAAGTCTGTTTTTCCGTCTAAAAGGAAATCGATTTCTTCTTTCAACCCGTTATCGAACATTTCTTCTACGCGGTAATTTATTTTATCATACAGTTGAGTGCGCTCCCATTCAAGCGCATACATCAGATGCGGACGAGGAGCATCTTGCTTGTCTTTCTGTTCCAAAATGGATTTTCCGTCGCTCAGGATGACTTCCATAGCTCTTAAAACGCGTTTAACGTTGTTTTTATGAATTTGTACGGCGAGAGGATCGAGTTCCGTTAATCTGTTATAAAATGCGTCAATCCCCTCTTTATCCAGTTCCGATTTCAATTTTTCCCTTAATTGCGGGTCGTATGAACGCATTTCATATCCGTAAAGAAGCGCATTTATATATAATCCCGTTCCTCCGCAGATTATCGGAACTTTACCGCGTTTTTCTATATCTGCCGCAACGGCCTCGGCACGCGCAGCATATTCGGCAACGCTGAAGTTTTCGTCGGGTTCGATTATGTCTATCATATGGTGTATAACGCCTTCTCTTTCCGCAATCGGGGTTTTGGCCGTACCTATATCCATATATTTATATATCTGCATAGAATCCGCCCCTATTATTTCGCCGTTGATTTCTTTAGCTATTTTAACGGCAAGAGCGCTTTTTCCGCTACAGGTCGGTCCGACTATAAAAATATACATCAGATTTTTCTCCCGAACATTTTTTCGATTTCTCTTTTTGTGAGTTTTATCAAAGTCGGTCTGCCGTGAGGACATTGCATCGGAACTCCTTTTTCAAAGAAAAAGTCAAGGACGGTTTTTATTTCTTCCTCCGACAACCCCCTTCCGCCTTTTATGGCGCGGCGACACGCGGTACGAGCTATTATATCCTTAATCGTTTCCGAAGAAGCAAAGCTGTCTAATTTTTTATTATAAAGTACTATTTCCGACAGAAAAGCATTATAATCCAGGTTATCGAGGAATGCCGGAATACTTTTGAGGTAAACGTAACCGTCGGTAAAATCCAAATTAAATCCGAGTTTTGCAAAATCGTCCCTGATATTTTTCAAATATTCAACCGAGTTTTCCTCAGCTCGGTAAGCAAAAGGGATGATAAGATCCTGCACGGCTACGTTTTTTTCGCTTTGCGCAAGCAACTTGTCGAAAATTATTCTTTCGTGTGCGGCGTGTTGGTCGATAAAATAAAGATCTTCACCGATTTCAGCTAAAAGGTAAGTGGAAAAAACCTGTCCCACAATTCTGTATTGAGAGGACGATACTTCATCGTAGAAGGACTTTTCTCTCATCGGATCGTTAAAAACGAGTAAGTTATTTCTTGGTAAATCGGTATTATTCGGTATTTTTTCCGTTAAAACAGAGTTATTGGTCACTATACTATTATTTTTATCTGTTTTTTCGGAATTATAAACTTTTGGATAACCTTCCTCGGTTTCCGCCGATTGTTTTTTGCTTCCGAAAAGATATTTGAAAACCGATTTATCGTCAGGTTTTTCGCTATCTTTTACGGTATTTACGGTTTCGAGGATTTCGCTTGACCCTGAAAAAATATTTTTTCCCGAAGAAAAAGAAAGGTCGGATGATTTTATGCCGAAAACGGAATTCAGTTTTTCGGCGGCAACGGCTTCGTAATTTTCCAGAGCTTTTTTTATTGCGTGGTATATGAGACCGTTTATGACGTTAGGATTGGCAAAACGCACTTCTCTCTTGTTCGGATGAACGTTTACGTCAACTTCGTCGAAAGGCATAATTATGTCCAGTACGACCGTAGGAAAAGTTCGTTTCATCAATCTTTCCCCGTAAGCGTTCTGAATTACCGCAGAAAAAGCTGCTTCGTCGATGATTCTGCCGTTGATGATAAAAGTTTGATTTTTTCTGTTATTTTTAATAGCGTCGGTAGCGGGTTGCGCGGTAAAACCTGTTATTCTGATTTTTTTATCGGATAAATCTACGGGGATAAGACTGTTTCCTACCTGCGGGCCGTAAATGGCGAATATTGCTTCTTCCAAGCCTTCGCCGTTAGTCCGATATACCGTTTTCCCGTCTGCGTCGTAACGGAAAGATATGTCAGTATTGGCTAATATAAGTTCCGCCATAAGCGCTGTTACGGAGTTTTCTTCTCCTTTTGTGTTCTTCAGAAATTTATATCTTGCAGGCGTGTTGAAAAAAAGACTTTTTACGCTAACGGAAGTGCCGCAATTCAATGCGCAGGCGTTCAGCGAAACCTTCTCTCCGCCTTTTACTTCCAAACTATAGGCTATATCCGATTCGAAGTAACGGCTTTTTAATGTAAATTCGCTGACTGCGGCAATACTGGCGAGGGCTTCGCCTCTGAAACCCAATGTGGAAACGGTATCCAGTTCTTCCGCTGCGCTAATTTTACTCGTTGCGTGCGGAAGTATGGAAAGATCGAGATCCTCTTTTTCCATACCGCAACCGTTATCGTTCACGGTAATGCTTTTTATACCGCCGTTTTCTATGCTTACGGTTATCGAATCCGCACCTGCGTCGATACTGTTTTCTACCAGTTCTTTCACTACGGAAGCGGGATTTTCCACGACTTCTCCTGCGGAAATTCGATTATATACTGTTTTGTCGAGTAAATTTATTTTAGGCATAGGCTATTTTTTTATTATTTTTTTCAGATCGCTGAGTATGGTTAAAGCCTCGATGGGGGTACAACGATTGACGTCCGTTGCGTTCAATACGTTTTTAATTTCGGTAAAACGTTCGTCTTCGGCAAAAAACGTCATCTGTTTACCTTGAACGGAACTGTTCTCGGCAAGTTCGCTCATAACTAATCCTACGTCTCCCTTTAATTCGTGGGTGGCGCTCAATACGTTCAGAATATCCTTGGATCGTTTGATAACGTCGTCGTTTATACCTGCGATTTTTGCAACTTCTATACCGAAACTTTTATTTGCTCCGCCTCGGGCTATTTTATAAAGAAAGGAAATTCCGTCGTCCTGTTCGTGAACGAGGATACGGTAATTCTTAATTCCCGGCAATAATTTTTCCAATTCCGTCAATTCGTGATAGTGCGTTGCAAAAAGGGTCTTTGCCTTGGTTTTTATAACCAGATATTCCACTATAGCCCACGCGATGCTTAAACCGTCCAAAGTGGAGGTGCCTCTCCCTATTTCGTCGAGTATAAGCAAACTGGAGGAAGTGGCGTTGTTAAGGATATTAGCCATTTCCAACATTTCCACCATAAAAGTGCTTTGTCCTCGGGAAAGATTGTCGCTTGCGCCTACTCGGGTAAAAATCCTGTCTATCAAACCGAGTTCCATTTTTGCCGCAGGTACAAAACTACCTATATGCGCCATCAACGCAAGTAAAGCGACTTGTCGGATATAAGTACTTTTGCCCGCCATATTCGGACCTGTAATAATTATAGCGGTGTCCTCTTTATCCAAAGTAAGGTCGTTTGCCACAAAATCGTTTGCGTTAAGCAATTTCTCTACCACGGGATGTCTGCCGTCCTGTATGTGCAGAACTTTGCTGTTTTTTAAGAATTTCGGACGGACGTAGTTGTTGGTATAGGCAACTTCCGCCAAAGAGTACAGACAGTCGGTATTGGCGATTATTTCCGCGGCAAGCTGAATTTTTGCGGTATTTGACGCAAGGAAAGTTTTTAATTCCGTGTAAATGGCTTCTTCGAGTTCCAGAATTTTGTCGGAAGAACCGAGGATTTCTTTTTCCAAACGCATAAGCTCGTCGTTGACGTATCTTTCTCCGTTGGCAATTGTTTGTTTACGCATATAATCGGCAGGGAGACGATCGGGTTTCTTACTGTTGGGAATTTCTATGTAATAACCGAAAATACGGTTATATCTTACCTTTAACGCCGCAACGCCCGTTAAAACTCTCTGATCTTCTTCAAATTTATCGATTAGTTGTTTTGCACCGTTTTTCAAAGCTCTGGCGCTATCCAGTTCTTCGTTGAAATTATTTTTTATATAACCGCCGTCCTTGGTCGTGGCAGGACAATCAACGTCGATTGCGCTGTCGAGAATATCGGTTATATAGGAAAAATCCCCTAATTTCTCATTAAAAGTATTGATTAACGGAGCTTTCAGTTTGGATAACGCCTGTTTAAGAAAAGGTATAATTTTCAAAGAAGCGCTCAACGATAGGCAGTCCCTCGGCAATATGGTCCCGTAAGAAATCTTTGTGACAAGTCTTTCCAAGTCACGTACTTCCGACAAAAGCGAACCGATACTGCTTCTGACCGAGGCGTTTTTTATAAGTTCTCCTACGGCTTGTTGTCTTTCCTCGATAGCTTCCGCCGAAGTCAAAGGGTTAAGTACCCAGTGGCGCAGCAGCCTTGCCCCCATTCCCGTTTTGGTTTTATCCAAAACCCAAAGAAGACTTCCCGCTTTTTTGTTATCGGCTTGCGATTCGGTAAGTTCGAGATTTTTTCTCGTGTTGTAATCTATCGTCATTACGTTTTTGTCGCCGACAACGGACAAGTTTTTTATATGTCCGAGAGAACGTTTCTGCGTATTGTAAACGTAATCGATAATTCCGCCTGCCGCACATACGGCGGCTTTTTTGTCGGCAAGATCCAGCGCGTCCATATCGAATACGCCGAAATGCTTTTTCAGCATTGCGCAAGCGTTGTCAAAATCAAACGCATAGTCGTAATAAGGCGTAAATTTAACGATTTTTTCGCTTATCACGGAATTTAGCAAACGCCCCTCGGCTGCGGTTGCGGAATCCGATATTATTTCCGACGGCGCATTGCTCAAAAGATAATCTTCAACGTCGGAAAGGACGCTTTCAGGGAAACTTCTTACCGAAAATTCTCCCGTTACTATATCGAGCAAGCCGACAGCGTAATCCTTTTTGAATCCGGCTACCGAACACAGATAATGATTTACCGTAGCGTCCAGCATTTCTTCGTTCGTGTTCGTGCCGGGAGTAATTACTCTGACCACGTCCCTTTTTACCATTCCTTTTTGATCTCCGGGATTAGTCAACTGTTCGCATATAGCCACTTTTAAGCCGGCGTTAAGAAGTCTTGTCACATAGTTATCGACGGCGTGATAAGGCACTCCGCACATAGGAGCTCTTTCCTCCAAGCCGCAATCCCTGCCCGTAAGAGTAAGGTCGAGAATTTTGCTGGCTGTCTTTGCGTCGTCGAAAAACATTTCGTAAAAATCCCCGAGACGATACAGAAGTATGGTATCGGAATATTTTTTCTTTAATTCCTTGTAATGAGCCATCATCGGTGACAACTTTACCGCTTTAGCCATCGTATTCCCCCCATAAAGACGCTGATTTCGAAGAAGTAACCTTCACTTTAACGAATTCGCCTATGGCGCATTCGCCGGAGAAATTTACAAGTCGTCCGCTGTCCGTTCTTCCGCAATAATGATTTTTTAATTTAGGATGGCGGTCTTCTACGAGAACTTCCTCGGTTTTTCCTATATAATCGAGACTCAGACGCTTTGTTATTTCGTTCTGGAGATTGACTAGCTCTGTTATTCTGCGTTTTTTGACCTCGGAAGGTAACTGTTCCATTTCTGCGGCGACGGTTCCTTTCCTCGGAGAATAAACGAAGGTAAAGGCATTTGAAAACCCGACTTTTTTTACCAAATCCAACGTGTCGGCAAAATCCTCTTCCGTTTCGGTTGGAAAACCTGTCATTATGTCTGTAGTAATGCCGCAATCGGGTATTTTTTCACGAATTTCCGAAATAATATCCAAATATTGCGCTCTTGTGTAACGACGATTCATTAAAGACAAAATTCTGTCGCTGCCGGACTGAACGGGTAAATGTATATTGTTGCAGATATTCGGACAGGAACGAATGACGTCTATTACTTCGGAGTTGAAGTCTTTAGGGTGCGAAGACATAAATCTGACTCTGAATTTCCCTTCTATGCGAGCAATTCTTTCCAGTATATCGACAAAACGGAAATTTTCGAAACGGTAACTGTCCACGTTCTGACCGAGTAAAGTTATTTCCTTATAACCTTCATCGAGTAAACTCTTTATTTCGTCGGTTATGTTTTCTATATCCCGACTGCGTTCTCTCCCTCTGACGTAAGGAACAATGCAATAAGAACAGAAATTGTCGCAGCCGTACATAATGTTTACCCAGGCGTTTGTTCCGCTGGTGCGATATACGGGAATATCCTCCTTTATCTGCGGTCGTTCGTTGCAGGGAACGCTGATAAAAGATTTATTTAATTTACTTTCCACGTTTTTTACCGCTTCGGCTAATTCCGGCAGATTGCTTGTCCCCAAAACGATATTTACGAAAGGATAAGACTTTTTGATTTTTTCGGAATATCCCGATTGCTGGGACATACAACCCACTACCGCCACAATAAGAGAAGGATTGTTCTTTTTGTACTTTTTGACGTCGCCGATATTTCCGAATATCTTTTTCTCGGCGGTATCCCTTATACAACAGGTATTGAATACGATCAAATCGGCTTCTTCTTCTGTTGCTGCCTCGCTGTAACCGCATTCTCGCAGTATTCCGGCTATTTTCTCAGACTCGTGTACGTTCATCTGACAGCCGTAAGTATTTATATAATATAACTTATTCATACCGAATATTATACATTAGGCAGAGGTTTCAACGCAAGTTAAATTTCTTCCGAAAATAAATATTTATATCGGCTTGAAGCATACTACCGTTATGAAAAAAGCCGTGAAAGGAAAAAAATTGTTGCTTATATGCTTTTTTGTCTTGTTGGCTGTCGCGATAATTGCGGCAACGGTTTTTGCGAGCATATATTTTTCGGTAAAACTCGACGCAGAAGCGGTTATTGCCGAACGAGCTCAGGTGGTTTTTTACGACAGCAGCGGTAAAATTACCGAATACTCCACCCTTTCGCGATACGTCAAATACGAGGATATAGGCACGGATATCATAAACTCGTTCGTTGCGCTGGAAGATAAAAGATTCTTTAATCATCACGGAGTCGATTATTACCGTACTGCGGGTGCGCTTGTTAAAAACATTAAAGCGGGCGGATACAAGGAAGGCGGTTCGACTATAACTCAGCAACTCGCCAAGAATACCATGCTTTCTTCGGAAAAAACCATCGTCAGAAAAATCAAGGAAATGAAACTTGCCAAAGACATCGAAAAGAATTATTCCAAGGAAGAAATTCTGGAAATGTATCTCAATGCCATCTATTTCGGGAACGGAGTTTACGGAATAGACAGCGCCTGCAAATACTATTTCGATAAGAAACCCTCGGAAGTAGGAATAGCCGAAAGCGCAATTTTGGCAGGAATAGTCAAAAGTCCCCAGAACTACTCCCCCGTCAATAATCCCGAAAAGGCAAAAGAACGTATGAATCTCGTACTTAAACTTATGTACGAGCAAGATTACATTTCCGAAACAGAATACGAGCAAGCAAAAAATTACGTATATATTAAACCCGAAAACGACGATTATTCTCCGTATTTCGGAAACGTAATCAGTCAGGCTTCCGACGAACTCGGTATAAGCGAAACCGAACTTATCAAGTCTCCATACAAAATTTATACGTATTACGACCCTGTCATACAGGACAAACTGACTTCCCTTATATCGAGCGGAGAATTTTACACTCAGTGCGTAAACGGACAAACCGCTTACACTTCGATAACGATTGCCGACAACAAAACAGGAGGAATAAGCGCTTATTTTTCCAACAAGAAATACGACGTGTTTTCCTTGCGAAGGCAACCGGGTTCGGCTATAAAACCGATAGCCGTTTACGCTCCCGCCTTGAACAGTTACGTTATAACCCCTGCGGATATAGTCGTGGACGAACCGAAAAATTTTTCGGGTTACTCCCCTAAAAATTACGGGGACGTTTATATAGGACTCACCGACGTGGAAACTGCCGTGAAAAGATCCATAAATACCGTCGCCGTGGAAATATATAATAAAATGAATCGGGATTATTGCCTGGATTTTATCAATAAAGCAGGGATAACGACCGAAAAAGAGGACAGTAATCTTGCTTTAAGTCTGGGCGGAATGACTAAAGGAACCACACCCGTGGAGTTATGCGAAGCCTATCTCTGCCTTGCAAACGGAGGTTATCATACCGAATGCGGCTTTATAAAAGAAATCCGAGACGAAAAAAACCGTATACTTTACCGCAAAAACGATCTTAACGAAAAGATAATGAACGAAGACGCCGCCTTTCTTATGACCGATATGCTAATAAAAACCGTTCAGGACGGCACCGCGAATAAACTTTCCTGCCTGCCTTATGCCGTAGCTGCAAAAACGGGAACCGTGGACGGCGTTAACGGGTATAATTCCGACGCCTGGTGCGTAAGTTACAACGATAATTTTACTTTATGCGCCTGGTACGGCGGAGAAAATTACGCTTCCGAGAACAACATTTCGATAACAGGAGGAGGTCTCCCCGCATTGGTTTCGGCGCAAGTTTATAAAATATTGCCTTACAATCAGACAAAGAGAAAAATCACGACCGCACCTGCCAACGTGGTGGAACTCGAAACGGATCTTTACGCCAGGGAAAATGACGGAAAGGTCTGCCTTGTCAATCCTTTAACCCCGTCATATTATCGTAAAAGCTATAATTTCAGTATAAAAAACGCCCCCGAAGAATATTCTCCCTACTTTCTTATGCCCGAACAGATATTTAATGCCGAGTATGCGGACGGAGAAGTTACACTTCAATTCCTTTGTAATCCGCAATACGAATACAGAGTTTTCAAAAAAGGCATAGCCGAAGAAGAAAAATTGATATATACCTCGATTGTCGGCGACGAAAAGGAAAAAACCGTGCTTTCTTTCAGCGACAAGGTGGAAAGAAGCAGGATATATATTTATACGCTGGAAGTCTATTTCGAAGGTAAAAAAATAGCTACAGACGGTATCCGAACGGTTATCACCTGATAGTTATCATTCCCTGAAGTCACAAATAACCGTTTCGGTCCCGGCTATGGCGTCATCGACTAATTTCTCTATATCCAAAGGGACCTCGAGTTCCAAAGCATAATTCAGTTTTGGCTTTATAACGGGATTTTTCGGTAAAAATACAGTGCAGCAATCCTCGTAAGGCAATATACTGGTTTCAAATGCGTCGATTTTACGCGAAATTTCAATAATTTCCGATTTATCGAAACCGATGAGCGGACGGAATACAGGAAGAGAAACTACGCTGTTGGTAACCATAATGCTTTCCATAGTCTGACTAGCCACCTGTCCGAGACTCTCCCCCGTGACGATTGCGCCGCAATTTTTTTCATAAGCCAATTTTTCGGCAATACGCATCATAAACCTGCGCATAATCGTTATCATATATTCTATGGGACAGTTTTCTTTGATTGCGTATTGAATTTCGGTAAACGGAACGACGGAAAGCTCGATAGGTCCGCAGTAACAAGAGACTATTTTTGCCAGTTTAATGACCTTTTCTTTAGCCATTTCGCTGGTATAAGGAAAACTGTGAAAATGTACGGCTTTAATTTTTACACCGCGTTTTGCCATCAAAAAAGCAGCCACGGGACTGTCTATTCCGCCGCTGAGAAGCAGCATTCCGTTTCCGCCGCATCCCACGGGAAGTCCTCCCTCGCAGGCAATTTTACGATAGAAAATATAAGAATAACCGTTCTCTCTTATGTCAACGTTCACTTCAAAATCATATTTATAAAGATTAACCGTTCGGTAAGAAGAGTCTTTTAACATTTCGGCTCCGATATTACGGGCAATATCCATCGACGATAAAGGAATTTTTTTATCGGCCCTGTTTACGGTTACTCTGAAAACTCCCTCCTTCGGAAAAAGCCGGCAACAAAGCTCAGCGATTTTTTCAAGATTCGTAGCCAATTTTACAGCGGGACTTATATTGTAAATGCCGAAAACCGTAGTTAATCTTGAAATAATCTCTTCCTCTTCGTCTTGATTATATCCTTCGCAAAACATACGGTTTTGTGTGGAAACGACTTTGCATTTTATATCCTTCAAAGCTTCGCAAATATTGTTTTTTAATAAGGAAGTAAAGAAATTCCTATTATGCCCTTTCAAAAAGATTTCACCTATTCTAATTAAAATTATGTGTTCCATTTTAACCTCTTAAATGTATTTAATCAATGTATTGTATTCTAAATTAAGTGAATTTATAAAACACTCAATGTCGTTTTCTTCGTTAAATCTCGATAAACTTACTCTTATCAGCCCTCTTTTGTATTCTTCGGGAAGGTAGGCGCCAAATGAAGCCTTTTTGTCAATTTTTTTGCTTGAACAAGCGCTTCCCGTTCCTATGCATATTCCGTATTTTTCAAGAGAATGTAACATAACTTCCCCTCTTACCTTTTTTAACGCAATCATAATAATATACGGTGAACATTCGCCCGTGGAAATAAGTTTGTATTTCTCGTTATCCAAATTATTTATGATTTTATTTCTTAAATCGGAAACCTTGGATAAATTGAAATCCATAGCGGTAATTTGCTTACTTAAAGCGTGCTCAATCGCCATAATGCCAGGAACGTTTTCTGTGGACGAACGCAGCGAAAATTCCTGTCCGCCGCCTATGAGATAAGGTTTGATGTTGACGCCTTTCTTTATATATAGACCGGCGATCCCCTTCGGAGAGTGTATTTTGTGACCGCTGAATGAGTATAAATCTACGTTTAAGTCTTTAAGGTTAACTTTTATTTTCCCTGCCGCCTGTACACCGTCGGAATGAAAAATAACCGAAGGATTGATTTTCTTTGCCATGGATACCAAAGTTTTTATATCGTTTATCGCGCCCGTTTCGTTATTGACGTGCATTATCGATATAAGTGAAGTTTCCTCGTTTATCAGTTTACGGAATTCTTCCGTCTTAACCCGTCCAGCTTCGTCTACGGGAGCGTAAACTACGTCGTAACCGAGAGAAGTCAGATTTTCACCGCACTTTCTGACGGCAGGATGTTCGGCGTCGGAAATAACTATGCGGCTTCCGTGCTTCTTTTTGGTGCAGAACAATGCGGTATTGTCGCTTTCCGTGCCGCTTGCGGTAAATATTATTTTGCCTTCTCCTTTCAGTAAGCGTAAAATATTTTCCCTGCTACGGTTTATCTCGTTGGATAGTTCCACCGAAACGTGATAAGGCGCCGAAGGATTGAAGTAATTTTCGGTCATATATTTAAGAGCGATTGCCGCACATTCGTCGTCTGTTCTGGTAGTGCTTGCGTTATCGAGAAAAATCATTATTACCTCTCTTGTAGTAGTCTGTAAGAGCGTAAAAATACGTATCAGCAACTATAGAATAAGTTTTGTCCGCACATTTTACGACGAAGACGTTTCCGTCGTTCTCGCCGTAATATAAGTCGCCTTGCGGCTCGTAAAAGCCGAAATCTGTTATTTCCGTTGCTATATCCGTTTCTACGCATAATTCGTGTTTTTCCAAGTTATATTCCTTAAAAACCTTTATTTTGCCGTTTCCTATTACATAAACGTAACGGTAAACAAGGTTCCTTTTGAAAAAGTTTACCGCTACCGACAATATCCAGACCGCAATTGCAATATAAAAATATCTGAAAAAGATAATTAAAAGCAATAAAGCGGCTATCTTCAAAGTTAAGGAAGCAGCTTCCAGCACGGAGTATTTTTTAGCGTGTTTATTTACAGCCGATTCCAATCGGTATTCACTTAAATATTGCAAAAGTAACCCCTTTCCCGCCTTCATTGAATTCGCCGTTACGGAAAGACGCGATTTCTTTACGGGTTTTAAGATAGTTTTGTACCGCTTTACGCAATATTCCTTCTCCGTAACCGTGTATTATCCTTATTTCGTGCAATTGTACCCTCAGGCACTTGTCTATATATTCCTCGAGTAAATAAATAGCCTCCTCGCTGTTTTTCCCGATAAGATTGATTTCCGGGGAAACCTGTTCGTTATATAATACGGCTCTGGATTGCGGTCGTTCTTTAATTTCCTTTTTGGCGGCGGTTTTCTTAAGTCTTTGCAAATTGGATATTTTAACGTTGGTTTCGATTTTGCCGAGTTTGACTTTTGCCTCGCCTTTAACGGGATTGAGTTTTATGACTTCACCTTCGGAATTAAGTTCTTTTACCAAAACCTTGTCGCCCACGACGATATCGCCGTCGATTTCTTCGGCAAATCCTTTAAATTCGTTTTCTTCGTTGATTATATATTTTTTTAAGGATTTTCTGAGCTTCTGAGCGCGGAAAACAGCACCTTCGTCGGGATCGTCCAAAAGGTTCCTGAGTTCGGTTATGATTTCGTTCGCTTCTTCCATCGCTTCTTCGACAAGACGTTTCGTTTCTTTCTTTACCGATACGTTGAGTCTTTCCCTTTGAGCAAAAAGTTTTTCCCGTTCTTTTTCGGCGTTTTTGAGTTCTTCCGCCGCTTCTTTTTTCATTTTCTCGCTTATTGCAAGATTTTCTTCGGTTTCGCGACGGGCTTTTTCCAACGACTTAAGTACGTTTTCGAATTGAGTTCTGCCGCTACCGATACCGAGTTTTGCCTTTTCCACAATTTCTTTTTTCAATCCGAGCTTTTCGGCTATCAGCAGTGCGTTGGACGCTCCCGGTAAGCCTATTATCAATTTATATGTGGGAGAATACGTATTCGGATTGAAGTCCATAGAGGCGTTCTGAACGCCCTCCGTGGTAACCGCATATTCTTTTAATTCGTTATAATGCGTGGTTATGATGGCTTTTGCGTTGATTTGCTTAAGATAAGAAGTAATATTCAGCGCAAGCAAAGCTCCCTCCGTAGGATCGGTTCCTGAGCCGAGTTCGTCAAGTAAAACCAAGGTATCGGAATCGGCTTGATCGATTATTCCTACTACGTTACTCATATGAGAAGAAAAGGTGGATAAATTCTGTTCTATACTCTGTTCGTCCCCTATATCGCAATAAATTTTAGGAAAGCAAGGAATTTTTGCATATCTTGCAGGAACGAATAAACCGCTCATTCCCATTAAGGTAAGGAGTCCTGCAAGTTTGAGACAAACGGTTTTTCCGCCGGTATTCGGTCCCGTTATCAGTAAAATACCGAAATCGTCGCCTATCCTTATATCGTTGGGCACAACTTTATCGGCAGCTATAAGCGGATGACGGCCGCCTTGAATATCCAATATTTTTTCTTCGGTAATTACGGGTTTTATCCCTTTGACGACATTGGCGTATCTTGCTTTTGCAAAAATAACGTCTAACTCGGTAATAACTTCGAAGGTATATCTTATCAATCCCGCTTCGCTTCCGATGCGTACGGTAAATGCCCGAAGGATACGTTCGATTTCGGCGTTTTCTTCCAGATAACAAGTTTTAAGGTCGTTATTCAATTCCACGATCGCCATAGGTTCGACGTAAAGAGTGGCTCCGGAGGAACTTTGATCGTGGATAAGTCCCGGGATTACCCCTTTGTATTCGGCTTTGAGCGGCACGACGTATCTGTCGTTTCTGACGGTAATGATGTTGTCCTGCATATACTTGGAGTAAGTCGGACCGTTGACGTAATTATAGAGTTTGGCTTTGATGTTTTCGCTGATTTTTTTTATTTTGGAGCGTATAGAGTATAATTCAGGGGAAGCTTTGTCGCTCATCTCGGTATCGGAAAGTATAGCCGAAGAAATGTCGTCTTCCAGTTTTTTATCGACAAAAATAAGGTTGGCCTTTTCTTTCAAGAGTTTGATTCTGTCATCGGGCAAGTTCAAAATCTGCCCTCTTAAAGTTCTGGAAACCCTTAAAACTCTTTCTATCTTCAGAACTTCCCCCATTGAAAGCATACTCAGAACTTCCGCTCTCTCCAACGGGACGGTTACGTCGTCGAAATTCATAGCCGGGTTTACTGCGTGTTCGAACAAAACGAGATCCGCTTCCTCGGTTTCGTCCAGCATCGTTTTAACTTTTTCCGCGTCGCTAAAAGGTTTCAATTCGAGGATATCTTTTTTTGCCTTTTCGGTATAAGCTAAAAAGGCTACTTTTTCGAGTATTTTACCGTATTCCAACGTTCTTAAAGTTCTGTCGTTCATTATTCCACCCCTCGCGAAAGATGTAACCTGTTATAGTTACCTCCGTTCAGACCCTCGGTACGCTCTCCGAGTATTTTTTCTATCTGATTGTAATTGCAATCGCAAAAATCGTAATATAAATTCATTCCTTCGATTTTACCGATAATATCGGTTATTTCGGAATTAAGAAGTTCGTGCTGGCAATAATTTGCTACGGTTTTCTTTCGGATAGGATATTCTCCTTTTTCGTCCCTGTAAACTATGGTTTTAACCGTCGAGCAATCTTTGCAGGATATTCCGCTCACCTTTCTCGGGCAATGATTTAGATACATTAACGGTATCCGTCCGTAGGCGTAAACGGTCAGTCCTTTGAACTTTTTAAGTTCTCCGTAATTGAGTTCAGCCGAAACTATAACCTGATCCGCCGTTTTCAAAAGAAGATTTTTCGTATTCGCTATATTCAGAGTCCACCCTGCGACGGTTAATTTGCCGAGTTTTTTACCGAGATAGAAAATTCCCGGATTATCGGCTATTACTCCGTCAAAAATACCGAGTATGCTTTCGACTTTTTCCGTCGCCTTTGCAGGAATAAAAATCGGGAACTTGATAAAGACGTTATTATCGGCGGTCTTTAAGTCGCGGTAAGCCGCGTTAAAATCGATTATGTCGAAATTTTGCGGAGAAAACACAATATTTCGGAATTTTTTCTTTAGTTTCTTACCGATGTTCACGTCGTCGAAGGAAGCGAAATTACCGTTGATTTTAGGTTGTTCCTTCGGATATGAGTAAGTTTTGCTTTCAGGTCTTACGTATTCGTTGACGAGTTTTTCTTCCATTAAGGAAATTATTTCCCGTCTTAATTCGTTAAGACGTTTTTTAGTCAGGAATGCGTTATCGGTCTGTACAGAGCAGAACAGAAAATCGAACTCGGTTTCCCCTGTTTTGGAAAATTGATTTTTTATATCGGCTGCACTCAAAGGCATACTTACGGCTTTGAGCGCAATTTCACCTGTATATTCCACAAGTTTTCCTCGGCAAGTAGCGTAAACTTTTATAGGTTCGCCGCCGACTATTCTTACGCATATCTGCATTATTGCTTTTTTGTCTTCTTCCAGTACGGCGCAGGATTTAGTGAGGAAAATTTCGTCGCCTCTGCACGCAGCGCAACGCGAATAACAGACGTAATAAGTCCTGTCGTCTATTTTCCGCTTCTCGCCCGTAGCTTCCAGTCCGCCGATTTCGGTTTCGCCGCGCATTACTTTGAAGCAATCCCCTTTACCTATCTTCTTGTCGCTTTCGACGAGAACGAGATTTTTGGTAATAACGGAAAAAACTTTACCGACTTTTAGTCCTATGTGATTAGGTTTTTTGGTATAAATAATATTATCGGCGGAATACCAATAAGGCAAAGTAAAATTACCCCTGTTGAAGAGCGCTTTCAATGCGTCTGACATTTCTTCGGTAAATTCCATTCCGTCCCTTACCATACGGTAAACGCTGGTTACACCGTCAACGTAGTCTTCGCTTTTCAATCTGCCTTCGATTTTAAGACTCGTAACTCCGAGATTTTGCAAAACACCGATGTTATCGGCAGTGCAAATATCTTTTGCGCTTAAGAGATATCCGACTTTAGCTTTTTTGCCGTTTATAAAAGAAGTGAAGTTTCTGCGACAAAACTGCAGACAGCGACCTCTATTTCCGCTTTTTCCCGTAAGCATGGATGAAAACAGACAAGCGCCCGAAAAACCGGAACACAGCGCACCGTGACCGAAAACTTCCACTTCGATATCGACTTTTTCCAGAATTTCTTTAATATCTGCAAGGGACGCTTCGCGACTTAGAATTATTCTGTCAAAACCGCATTTTAACGCAAATTCCGCACCGTAAACGTTATGAATTCCCGCCTGGGTGCTGAGATGTACTCTTGCGGAAGAGTATCTTCTGATTATGGGAAGCAAGGCAAAATCGCTTATGATAAAAGCGTCTATCTTTGCTTCTTCCGCTTGTTTAACTATAAGCTTAGCTTCCTCCAGTTCCCTTTCCTTGATCATAACGTTGAGCGCAAGATATGCTTTTACTCCGTGTATATGGCAATAGGAAACGATTTGTTTGAGATCGGAAAAATTTTCGGCGCCCGCCCTTGCGTTAAGAGTACCGTAGCCGAAATAAACGGCGTCGGCTCCGCTGCGTATCGCGGCTTTGTAAGTACTTAAGTTTACGGGCGCAAGAATTTCCAGGCGGTAGATCGGAAAGTACTCGAAAGCTCTGTTTCCGTAGTAACGCCAGACGCTGTAAGGCATATCCTTGTTAAAAGGACATTTATACTCGTCTATATAGATAACCTCGGGGAGCTTACCGTAAAAAGACATTTTCCGATTTCAACGCTTCGAGGATTTTCTCTATGCGAGCGTTTATCTCGCTGTCCGTCAAGGTACCGTCGTGCAGTCTGAACAAAAGTTTTACGGCGACGCTCTTTTTGCCCTTGGGAACCTGACCTCCGACGTAAACGTCGAATATTTCCATTTTTTCCAGAATATTTCCTGCGGCAGAAGAAATTACGCCCAATATTTTTGCAGCTTCCTCGTCGATAGGCGCAAGTAACGCCAGATCTCTTTCCACCGCCTGATATTTGGAAAAAGCTTTGTAAGGTTTGATATCTATTCCTTTTTCAAAAATATAATCGGCGTCGAGTTCGGCTAAGTAAATTCTCTTGTCAATTTCAAAAGTATCCTGTACCAAGGGATGAACTTCTCCGACGTATCCGATTTTTTTACCGTCTGAATACACCGAAGCCGTTCTGCCCGGATGCAAATAGCTTATTTCTTCTCTTTTGAATTCGAAATTCAACGCAAAAGTTTCGCTTATATCTTCCAAAACCCCTTTCAGTTTATAGAAACCTTCGTTTTCTCCGTAAAAAGCGATTACTATATGCTGCTTTTCTTCAGGTAATTTTTCAAGAGGTAAACTTTCGGGCAGATAGACGTTCGCTATTTCGAAGAATCTCCCTTCTTTATTCCCTCTTTTATAGTTGGTATTGATTATTTTCAACATACTGTAAGACAGAGTGGTTCTCATAATACTGAAATCCGCTCCTAAGGGATTGCTTATTTCCACGGCTTTCCTTAAAGGATCGTTTTCTTTCATCAAGAGCATATCGAAAGCTTTCGGGGAAATAAACGAATAGCTGACCGTTTCGTATGCGCCGTAACCGACCAACATATTTTTAAGTTTATCGAAACGGAGCTGCTCGGGAGACTTTCCGCCTCTTTTGGTGCTGATAAGCCTGGGAGCGAGTTCGTCGTAACCGTAAAAACGTACGACTTCTTCGGCTATATCGTTTACTCCTTCTATATCCTCGCGATAGTCGGGAACGAAAGTCGTCAAAACGTCGCCCTCGGCAGTGGTCGAAAGTTCGAGATTGTTCAATATCCTTATAATGCGTTCTTTTTCCACGTCGATACCGATAATCGAATTTACGGCTTTATAATCGTAAACAAGGGTTTTTTCCGAAGTGCAACCCATATTTGCGTCAATAAATCCTTCGGCGATTTTTCCCCAACCGTATTCGGAAAATAAAGAAAGAGCACGCTTAAGACCTAATTCCTGAGAATAAAAATCTATACCCTTTTCGTACCTTGCCGAAGAATCGGAACGAAGATTGAGTTCACGGGAAGTATGACGGATACTGTCTCGGGCAAATCTCGCGCTTTCCAGTATTACCGTTTCGGTATCGTTTCCTATGGAAGCGTACATTCCGCCCATTACGCCTGCAATGGCAACGGGTTTTTCGGCGTCGCATATGGCGAGTTGCGATACTTTCAAAGAGTATTCCTTCCCGTCGAGAGCGGTTATTTTTTCGCCTTCGGCGGCATTTCTGACCACTATTTTTCCGCCTGCAAGATTTTTAAGATCGAATGCGTGCATCGGTTGACCTATTTCGGTAAGCACATAGTTGGTAACGTCCACCAGATTGTTGATGGGTCTGATACCTACCGCTTTAAGTCTGTCGCGTATTATTTTCGGAGACTCGCATTCCGTCACTTCGGTTACGGCACCGGCCATATATCTCGGACAAAGCTCGAAATTGCGGTTTTCTACCGAAATAAAATCCTTGGTTTTATAATCGCTTACTGTGTAGGATAAATTCGGCATTCTGAGTTTTTTACCTGTAACGGCAGCCACTTCGCGGGCAATTCCCAAAATACTGTTGCAGTCGGGACGGTTTGCCGTGATGGCGACGTCCAGTACGGTTTCGGTGTTGCCGATAACTTCGTTGATATCGGTACCGGGCTGAGTTTTTGCGTCCAAAATAAGTATTCCGTACACTCCTGCACCGGGATAATCCGATTCGGTTAAAGCAAGTTCTCCTCCCGAACACATCATTCCTTCGCTCTTTACGCCTCTTAACGCTCCGGAATTTATTTTTTTACCGTCGGGCAGTACCGCTCCGTCCAAAGCTACGGGAACGACGTCGCCCGTCTTTACGTTTTGCGCGCCTGTCACTATCTGAACTTTTCCCGTTCCTACATCTACCGAACAAACCAAAAGATGGTCGCTGTCGGGATGTTTTTCAACCGACAGTATTTTCCCTGCGACTACGTTTTTTATCGAATCGCGCATTTCGATAACCTCTTCGATCTCGAAACCGACGGAAACCAGTTTGTCGCCCAATTCCGCAGGCGTTATATCTATGTCCACAAATTCTTTTAACCAACTGTAAGGTACTTTCATTTCAACCTCCTATTTATACTGCGACAAAAAACGGATATCGTTTTCGAAAAGAATTCTCATATCGGGAATACCGTATTTGAGCATTGCGCATCTTTCGATACCTATCCCGAAAGCAAAACCGGAATAAATTTCGGGATCTATGCCGCAGTTTTTCAAAACAACGGGGTTGACTACGCCTGCGCCGAGGACTTCTATCCAACCCGTTCCTTTGCAAAGACGGCAGCCTTTCCCGTGACACATAAAACAACTGACGTCCAATTCGACGCTGGGTTCGGTAAACGGAAAATAAGACGGACGGAAACGGGTCTTGGTGTCTTCGCCGAAAAACTTTCTGGCAAACTCGTCCAAAGTTCCTTTAAGGTCGCATAAATTTATATTTTTATCCACTACAAGTCCCTCGATCTGCTGGAACATCGGAGAATGTGTGGCGTCGTCGTCAAGACGGTAAACCTTACCGGGACAAACTATTCTTATAGGCGGTTTTTCGCTTTCCATAGTACGTGCCTGAACTGCCGAGGTCTGGGTTCTGAGCAAAATATTGTCGTTTATATAAAAAGTGTCTTGCGCATCTCTCGACGGGTGGTCCTTAGGTATGTTGAGCTGTTGGAAATTATAGAAATCGAGTTCGATTTCCGGTCCTTCCTTGACCTCGAACCCCATTCCCACAAAAGCGTCAACCAGTTCGTTCCTGGCAAGCGTCAACGGATGCAATCCGCCTTTTTTCGGATAATTAAGAGAAAGCGTAACGTCGATTTTCTCGCTTTCGATTTTTTTGTTGAGTTCGATTTCGGCAAGAGTTTTTTCCCGTTCTGCAAGAAGCTTCTCTACTTGTTCGCGTAAAATATTGATATGTTTGCCGATGAAAGGTTTTTCTTCGGGGGAACAGTTCTTAAGATTTTTGAGCAAGGCGGTAATTTCGCCGTTTTTACCGAGGTATTTTACACGCATATCGTTCAATACCCCGCTTCCGTCCGCTTCGGAAATTATTTTTTTGACGGAATCGGAAATGGATTTGATTTTGTCCAGCATAAAAAATAAAATCTCCTGAAATAAAAATTTATAATATTATATCACTTATAAATAATGCGCGCAACAATTTCCGCAACGGAATAATATGACGTAAATAAATATTAAGATAAAAATAAGATTATTATTGCAGTTTATTTTATTAAATTCTTATTTTGACGGAGTATCTAATCTATCGGAAAGCGAGCTTTCCTCCTCTTCGGAAGGTTTAGAAAGTTTGTCGGGAGACGCTTTCAATAAAGGTATCGCCGTTATAAAAGCCAAAAGCACCACTATCGCCGCTAAAAGGAAAATCAAAGGCGGACAGGTATAGACGGCGTGGCCGTATTCGTCGTAACCTGTTATGTACTTGTCGCTTGAAGATATGATACCGCTGATAATACTTCCAATACACATAGGGAGCATAACGTAAAAAACCATTCTTATCCCCTGAAATCTTCCTACTTTTCCCGGGGGAGTAAGATTTCTGACAGTCGCAAGACATACTACGCAAATTATCGCATAGCCTACAGCCTGAACGAAAGCTCCCACGCAAAACAGAGTCAGCATCGTCCCGCCTATCTCCATAAAATCGGGACTGAAGAAATACATACTTAACGCTCCGACCGCCGACAGAATTATGCCGGGAATAAGAAATTTGGCTTTATCTTTCCTTTTATCGAGGAGAATTCCGGCAACTATTCCCGATATCGCGCTCAGGCCGTAAATTATTCCCATAGGGAGGAGATATCCGAGGACGGGGACATACTCGTCGCATTTTAGGGTGTTTTGCAGATAAATGATAATGTAATTGAAAAAACAGTTATAGGAAATCGCTCCGATGGCGAGAGTCGTCAGAACCAAATAAAGATATTTGTTTCTTTTTATTACCGAAGGACGGAAACCGTAAAATAAATCCTTAAAAGACAAATCCTTTTTAGGTAAAAGATTTTTGTTATCCTTTATAAGAAAAATTCCGACTATACCGGCTAATATCGTCAAACCTCCGAGCAAGCAATAAAAAAGCGTCCAATTCCCCGTTACCACGCTACCGCCTTCCGTCATACTCGCGACGGGATTTCCTTCCGAGTCGAAATATTTGTTTGCGGTTATACCGAAAGCTTCGAAAGGAACAAAAACCAAAACGTAAGCTACCGAAGCAAGCACAGAAAGAAAAGCTTCCGTTTTCCCACGGTTGGAAACGGTGGTGTTGTCGGTCACCCAGGCGTTGAATGCGGCGTCGTTTGCGGTGGAGCCGAAAAAGGTCATTACGCAATCGGCTATTACTATAAAGACCGAAGCTAAAATTATGGCTTTATTGCGATCGGTATGAAAAATGTTCTGCATATTATCGGGAGTAAACAATGCGAAAATCATCACCGATACGCCCCAAATTATATATCCGTATACCATAAAAGGACGGCGTTTTCCGACGCGATCCGTAACCCAGCCCATAATTATCGTAGTTAAAGTAGCGACCACCGCGCTTGCGGCAACCATTGCCGAGACTACCGACAATTTCGTCGTGACCGTACGGTAAACGTATAAGTTTAGAAAACTGTTTTCGATACACCAGGCAATTTGTCCGAAAATCCCGAACAAAGTAATGCCTAAAGCTGTTTTTCGGGAAAGTTTATTGTTTTGTTCCATACCTTGCTCCCTGTTTTAATTATTTTAACATAATTTTTAATACAGAGTCAACGGCGAATATTAAACCCGAACAAGGGTCAGTCGGGTATAAGATCGAGATAATCCGTGGTGCTATTTTCGCCGAGATAGGTTTCGGGAACTTCCCCTACTATAACGTTCTCCGCAACGAGTATTTCGTTGGTTACGTCGCATACTACGCTTCTCGAAGGTATAAGCATGGTAATTTCTACATAGCAGGCGATTTGAAAACGGTGTAAAGTATGATTTATTCCCAGACTTTCAAAAGAAGAATTGAATACGGTATAGCAGTTTGATACCGTTTTTGCTGTGATAGATACGGGAGACCCGAGATCGGATAAAAGAGCACTGCCCGAAAAAGCTCCGCTCGGCAGATGCAGATAAACGGTTTTTAACTCGTTAAGCCGATTCTGAATCTCAGTCTGAATCAGCATATTTACCTGGTTTATAAGCCCCGTATTGGCTTTAATGAATTCGATTTTTCCGTTTCCGTCGGACTGTACGGTAAAATAATCTTCGTAAAACATTTTCTTGGTTTGTAAGAGTTCGTTACTGTCGTTAACGATGTCGATAACTCTCGCCCTTACTTCTTCGGCACAAAGAGAAGCCACCGTTTTCATCCCGAAAACGCCGATATAAACCGTTACTATAAGTAACGCGATTAAAAGTATCGCCAAAATTTTTTGTGCTTTCGACAATTTGCGCATATAAAAAATATATGCCGAAAAAGTCTTATTGTTTACTGTAATTATCCGTTCAGGGTAAAATTATGTAAAGCTTGATCGTAAATTATCCGCATAGCGACGGCGTCCTCCGCCTGAGTACCGTCGGACTCGCATATTATGGTGGGACTGAGCGAATATTTGACGAGTATTTCCGCAAGAGGAGAAAACTCCGGTCCGTAAAGTTCGTCCGCAAAAGTAAGATGTTTTATTTCCCCCGACGGTCCGTACATTATTTTACTGAAATGAACGTGCATATTTTCCACTTTGTATAAAGGCATTCCGTCAAGCATTTTCTTGATTATTTCTTCGTAATCGACAGCAGTCTTCAGACTTCCGCCGGTACGAGCGTTTACGTGTCCGAAATCTATGCAAGGATAAAAGAAATCGGCTTTGGAACAGAGTTCGATTACTTCCTCAACAGTTCCTATCTGCCCCAGTTTCCCCATGGTTTCTATACAGATCTTGAATTTGTCGAATCCTTGTTCTCTTACTATCTCCGCAAGTTCGGCAATGTTGTTTTTCGCACGGACAAAAGCCTCTTCCCTGGAACTTTTACCTTGCGTGGCAGGGTGAAAAACAATTCTGTCCCCGCATCCGAAACAGGCAAGTTTAGCAAGACTTTTCAAAACGTAACCGAAATTTTTTTCTATTTTTTCTCTTTCGGGATTGGCAAAATTGATGTAATAAGGAGCGTGTACCGATAATTCTACGCCGTGAAGCGCAAATTCTTTGCCGATTTTTTCGGCTGTGGAGTCTGTCATATTGACGCCTTTTCCGAATGAATATTCAAAAATATCGATTTTTCTTGCTGCGCACCAAGCCGCCGCTTCCACCGTCGACGAGTGCCCCTCGTTATAAAAACTTAAACTGTTCCCCGCTACGCCTATCTTTGTCATAAAAAGTATCTCCTTGCGCAATCTATATCGAAAGAAATCTGATTTTTTAAGTCGTCAACCGATGAAAAGGACTTAATCCCTCTCAGATATTCGTAAAATTCGACTTTTATGTTTTCTCCGTAAATATCCCCGTCGTAATCTAAAAGATGAGTTTCCAGATTAACGTGAGAATCTCCGAAAGTCGGATGGTTTCCGACGTTACTGACCGAAATATACGTATAGCCTTTAACCGTGGTTTTTGTCACGTATACGCCGTTTGCCGGAATAAATTTATCTTCTTCGAAATCAACGTTTGCCGTAGGTATTCCTATCAGTCTGCCGTTACGAAAACCGCCGACAACAGTCCCGGATATAAAATATGTAAACCCGAGTAAACCGTTTGCCGTCGAGACGTTTCCTTCCGATAGATAATTCCTTATATCTGTAGTTGATATTTTTTTACCGTTTTCCGATAATAGAGGGCAAATCGAAACATAAACGTCGGTTTTTTCAAAGTGTTCTTTTAATAAAGATACGTCTCCCGACGCGTTTTTGCCGAAACGGTAATCGCTCCCTGTAACAAATGCCGCAGCATGCAAATCGTCCAGAGAACTTAAAAATTCTTCGGGAGACTTGTCGAGAAAATCTCTTCTTGCAGGCAGAACAATAACTTCAATACCCTCTTTCTGTAAAAGTTCCATTCTTTCCCGTAATAAAAAAATTTCCTTGTCCGCTTTACCGAGTGCCTTATAAATTCCGTCTCCGAAAGTAAGTACGCACAATTCGGTATTCAAGCGATTTGCGAGCATCTTACCTTCTTCGAATACTTTTCGGTGGCCTCTGTGAAGAGAGTCGAAAAATCCCAAGCAATATACTTTTCTTTTCATCATATCTCCGATGTACTTATTTCAACCAGGTTTTCATCTTCAGTAAATTCCCGTTGTTTACGGCAATTCCCGCAATTCCGTCCTCGTCTCTGACGCAAACAAGGACGTTTTTTTCCTTTATATCCGCTTCGTTTAAGCTAATTTCCAGTCCGTTAAGCATACGTTGCGTTTGCTGTCTGCTCACTTCGACGCAAGGAAAATCCCTCAGAAAAATATCCATAGGAAGTATGCATGAATAAGGATTTTCCGAAAGTTCCTCCAAAGTAACGGAATTTTCTATCGTGAACGGTCCGCTTGCAGTCCTTACAAGGGAAGTCATTATGCCCACCGTACCCAGTTCGGCGGCAACATCTCTCGCAATCGACCGAATATACGTTCCTCCTCCGCAGACGATTTCCAGTTCGAATTCGTTAGGCGCACATTGAGAGAGGACCTTGACCGACTCTATATAAACTTTTTTGGGCGACAGTTCGAAATCCAAGCCTTTCCTTGCCAGGTCGTAGGCTCTGACCCCGCCCACGCTTTTGGCACTATATAACGGCGGCGTTTGCAAAACGTAACCGCCGATACGGGAACAAACCGCGACCAGTTCCTCTTCGGAAACCGTCTTATCGTCTTGTCTGACAACCTTTCCCGTGCGATCGAGCGTATCGGTTTCTACCCCGAAAGCAAAAGTCGCCCGATATATTTTTATCTTATCGAGAGTATAGTCGAACAGTCGTGTAGCTCTACCCAAAGCAACCGGCAAAACCCCTTCGGCTATGGGGTCAAGTGTTCCAAAATGACCGATTTTTGTGATTATATTATTCTGAAATAAAGTCTTTTTTAGAATACATAATGCTTTGTTTGAGGACATTTCAGAACTTTTGTTCAGATTTATGACTCCATTAAGCATAATGGTATATTTCCTTGCAGGAAGAGATTATTTTATCGTAAACGTCCTCGAAATATCCGTACACCCGACAGCCCGAAGCGTGAAAATGCCCTCCGCCTCCGAAGCATTTTGCACAAGCGGAAGCGTCTACGTTGTGTTTGGATCGGAAGCTGACCTTGTAACATTTATCAGAGGTTTCGCTTATAGATACGGCGAGCTCCACGCCTATCACGTTGAGAACGGAATTTATTATGCCCTCGGTATTTTTTTCGTTGGTGCCGGTAGCTTCAAAGTCTTCTTTGGTAAAGCAAATTACGGCGATGTGTCCTTCTTCGTATAATTTCATTCCGCTCAGAACTCTGTTTTTAAGATGGAACACGTTAAGCGGAATATCTTTCATAACAATACGGTTTATTTCTGCGCAGTCGATATTGTATTTAAGTAATTCCCCTGCGACAAAATGTGTTTCGGACGTAGTACAGGAAAAGGAAAATCCGCCCGAATCAGTCACTAACCCCGTATAAAGACACTCTGCGATTTTTTCATCTATAGCAGACTTATCGTATTCAGCCAGAATTTTATATAAAATCTGAGTGGTGGAGGCGGCTGACTTTTCTCTTACGGTAACGTCTGCAAAATCGGTATGTTCGCTGTGATGATCGATAACTATGGATTTTTTCCCTTTGAGGAAAATTCTGAAACAAGCGTCGCCCATAAGGTTAGCCGAACCCAAGTCCACTCCTATCGACAAATCAAACCTCTCACCGTTATAGCTGTCCGTTATCACCTCGTAACCGAAAAAGGATACCTTTACAGGCAATGCGGCCTTATTGAGGTCGGGTGCGAAACAAAAGACTCGTTTTCCTTTCTTATTAAGGAAACGGGTCAGCGCAATCGCCGACCCTAAGCAATCCCCGTCGGGATTGGCGTGCATAAACACCGCAATATCCTTACTTTTTTCAATTAAATCTATAATTTTATTGTATGTCGCCATTATTTTCATCCGATAAATGTAATTCTTTCAGTATGGATTCTATTTTGAAACTGTGCGAAATGGAATTGTCCTTAACGAAAGTAAAATGAGGTACGTTTCTTATTTTTAACCTCTCGAACAACAATCCTCTGATAAAAGACGCAGCCCCGTTAAGAGCGTTAAGCGCGTCTTTTTCGCTTTTCTCGTCCATAATACTGACGAAAACCTTAGCAATTTTCAAATCCTTGGCGGTTTCTACGGCGGTTATGCTCACTAACCCGTTAAGACGAGGGTCTTTCATTTCCCTGCTTACTATAAGATTGAGTTCTTTCGTCAATTCGTTATTGACCCGTTCTATCTTCACCTTTTCACTTCCTCCATAATAAACGCTTCAATAATGTCGTTTTCACGGACGTCGTTGTATTTTTCCAGTCCTACGCCGCAGTCGAAACCGCTGTTGACTTCTTTAACGTCGTCTTTCATACGCTTAAGACTGGAAATAGTGGTTTCTACGATAACTACGCCGTCACGAAGCAATCTGACCTGTGCGTTTCTGGTAATTTTACCGTCCTTAACCATACATCCTGCTATAGTTCCTACGCTGCTGATGTGGAAAGTTTGTCTGACTTCCGCTCGCCCGAGATAAGTTTCCTTATAGGTCGGCGCAAGCATACCCTTAATAGCCAGCGTAACGTCGTTGATGGCGTCGTAAATTACTCTGTAAAGCTTAACGTCAACTCCTATTTTTTCAGCAAGCGCTTTGGCGTTATTGTCGGGACGGATATTGAATCCTATAATAATTGCGTCGGTAGTGTCGGCGAGGGTTACGTCGGATTCGTTGATTGCGCCGACTCCTGCGTGAACGACGTGTACTTTTACTTCGTCGTTGGACAGACGCAAAAGCGATTGTTTTACCGCTTCCACCGAGCCTTGAACGTCGGCTTTCAATATAAGATTGAGTTCTTTGAACTTTCCTTCCTCGATTTTATTGAATACGTCTTCCAACGTAACCTTACGTACCTTGAGTTTTTCGATTTTTTCACGGTTTTTACGTTCTTCGACTACTTGTTTGGAAAGTTTTTCGTCTTTTACCACCATTATCTGATCGCCGGCGTTAGGAACGTCCTGCAAACCGAGTATGGATACGGGCGTACTCGGCAAAGCGCTGTTTACCGATTTGCCTTTATCGTCGAACATAGCTCTTATTCTTCCGATCGCGGTACCCGCTACGATAAAGTCACCCGTGTGCAAAGTGCCGTTTTGTACCAGAACGGTAGCGACGGGGCCTTTACCTTTATCGAGTTTCGCTTCGATAATGGCGCCTTTTGCGCTACGAGCGGGATTCGCTTTTAATTCCGAGTAATCCGCCGCAAAAAGAATGTTTTCAAGCAATTCGTCTATTCCGAGACCTGTTTTTGCAGAGACTCTTACGGCAGGAACGTCGCCGCTCCATTCGGTAACGTAAATGCCGTGTTCGCTTAATTGCTGCAATACTTTATCGGGATTTGCCGTAGGCTTATCCATCTTGTTAATCGCAACGATAATGGGTACTTTTGCGGCTTTTGCGTGGTTTATCGCTTCAATAGTCTGAGGCATAATACCGTCGTCGGCAGCTACCACTATAACGACTATGTCGGTAATATTGGCTCCTCTTGCTCTCATTGCCGTAAACGCTTCGTGTCCGGGAGTATCCAGGAACGTTATGGATCTGTCTTCTCCTTCATAAGGCACGGAAATGGTGTAAGCGCCGATATGCTGAGTTATTCCGCCCGCTTCGCCGGTAGCCACGTTAGCTTTTCTGATATAGTCCAGTATCGAAGTTTTACCGTGGTCAACGTGTCCCATAACGGTAACTATAGGCGGACGGGTAACGAGATTGGCGTCATTTTCGTCCTCATCGTGGAATGCGTAAAGCTTTTCCTCCGAAGTTTGTTCCTGTTGCAATTCGAGCGTTATTCCGAAAGTGGAACTGACAAGTTCCGCAGTGTCGAAATCTATACTGTCGTTAATTGTTTTAATTACGCCGAACTCCAGGAAAAGTTTTTTAAGAATTTCCGATACTCCTTTACCTATCTTTTCGCTTAATTGCTTAATGGAAACGGTATCGCTGGTAAGTACGGCGTGGTCGATAACGGTAACCACGGTCTGCGGCGCCTGCTTTTTCTTGTCCGTATTGGAACGTCTGGCGCGTATTTTCATAATTTCGCCGCTGATTTCATCGTATTCAACGCTTGCACTGCCCTGTTCGTAACCTTTTTGAATACGGGCTTTTTTGTTGAGTTTTCTCTTGTCGTCAATTTTCTTTTTATCAAGCTGAACAGGTGCTTTTTTCTTAAAACCGTCGTCTTTTTGTCCGGGCTTTTCGTGAGTATAACCGGCATTACCCGTGGTTATATCGCGGAATTTTTCTCTCTCCTGAACAACGGGACGGAAAGTAACGTCCGAAACGGGAGCCTTCTTTTCTTCCTTAACGGCTTCCGTCGGCGCTTCTTCTTTTACCGTTTCTTTTGCGACAACTTGCGGCGCTTCCTCTTTTACTTCGGGAATAACTTTGTTGTCTTGTTCCGACGCTTTTGCCTGTTCCGCTTTCGCAATAATTACAAATTCCTGCTTTTTATTTACCAATATTCTTTTGTTTTCTTCGGCTAAGCTCAATAAACGTTTGATTCGATCGCTTAAACCGATTAAAACGGCTTCGTTTTCCTTAATTTTTTTAGCTATTGACAGTCTGTCGTTGACGTTCACTTTGTTCTCGCTCATACGCTATAGCTCTCCTTTAATTCCTTTTTTACCGCTTCAGCCAAATTAGGTTCGGTTATTCCGACAGCTTTGCAATTCCGCCCCGGAAAATACTCCGAAATAGGCAATACCATCAAATCTATACCTTTTTTCTCCGCATAGCCTTTCAGCTTTTCGCGGCTGTTGTCGCTGAGCGACGGATCGGTCAGAATAATTTTCGGGTGTTTCTTTTTTTCCAACAAATTATCCGTTCCGAAGATAATTTTTCCCGCTTTAACGGCAAATCCTATATATGTTTTAACTTTTTCCGAATTCATATTCCTCCGAAAGTTTTGCATATACCGATTCGTCGAGATTGCTTTTGAAGGCCTTGTTTAAGAGTTTCTTTTTCAGGCACCTCTCCACACAATCGCCTTCGGCACAAATATATGCGCCTCTTCCGTTCGCTTTACCGCTTTTATCGAACAAAAACTCCCCTTCCGGATTGCGGACAATTCGGAGAAGTTCGTTTTTCGGTTTCATTTCCTTGCATACGATACACATACGTAAGGGAGTTTTCTTTGTTCTTTCCGTCATTATTGTTCTTCCGCCTCAAACTGTTCTCTTACTTCGCTTAAGGGTTTAATATCCAGTTTAAGTCCGGTAAGTCTTGCGGCAAGACGCGCGTTCATTCCGCCCTTGCCGATAGCCAGACTGAGTTTATCGTCGGGTACGACTACCTGAGCTTTTCCTGCCGCTTCGTCTACTTTAAGTCCTACGATACTCTTAAGCGGATTGAGGCAGCGGACGATATATTCTCTGATATTGGAAGTATAAAGAATAACGTCGATTTTTTCTCCGTTAAGCTCTCTGGCGACGTTGTTTACTCTTTCGCCTTTAGGTCCTATGCAGGCAGATAAAGCGTCGAGATTGGGGTCGTCGCTGTAAACGGCCATTTTGGTACGGTTACCCGCTTCGCGGACTATATTTTTGACTTTTACAAGTCCTGAGCGAAGCTCGGGAACTTCCATTTCGAATAACTTTTTGGCAAATCCCGCACAGCTGCGGCTTACGACGACTTGAGTTCCTTTTACGGTATCTCTGACTTTCTTGACGTAAACTTTAATTTTATCGCCTATTTCGTATTTTTCCCCGTAAACCTGGTCGTTTATGTTCATTACGCCTTCCATCTGAGAATTGGTAATTTCCACGTAAACGATATTATTTTCTATCCTGCGGACGATAGCCTGCACGAGTTCGCCTTCTTTATCGTTCATTTCGGCGGCAACCTGCTCTCTTATGGCTTCGTTAATACGCTGCATAATAACCTGTTTTGCGGTTTGCGCTGCTATTCTCGACAAACTTTTGGGAGTAATATCTTCGCCTATAACGTCGCCTATTTTTGCGTCGGGCTTTACGTCGCGGGCTTCTTCCAGAGACAACTGACTGTCTTCCTGCGGTTCGCCGTCCACAACTGTCTGGTAAGCGTAAAATTCGATTTTTCCGGATTCGGGATTGAGCTTTGCGGAAACGGCGCGACTTTCGCCCATTTCTTTTTTATAAGCTGAAGCGAGTCCGGCTTCGATGGAAGAAATAAGCATTTGTTTATCGAGCTTTCTTTCTTTCTCAAGTTCGTCTAACGCAAGAAAAAATTCTCTGTTTATCATTTTTGATAGGTTCCTCCTGTAATAGTTAAAATTTAATATATGGTCTTACGGTCTGAATGTCAGATCTTTTATAAACAGTGGTTTTGTCCTTGGAAACCAAAGTAAGCGACTCGTCGTCGTAAGCAACCAGCGTACCGCTTGCCTTTAAGGCTTTTCCTTTAGGCTTTAGAAAAATAACTTCCAATTCCGTGTCAAGACTGCGACGAAAATCGTCGTCCGTTACGACAGGGCGATCCAATCCCGGACTGGATACGTTAAAGGTATAAGGTTTCCCGTCGGTAAGATCGTTTTCGTCGAGAACGGGATCCAGTAATTCGTTGATTTTTTCGCAATCCTCCAGCGTAATACCGCCTTTTTTGTAAACGAAAACCGTCAGAGTATCCTCCCCGAATTGTTTATCGAAACGGATTTCCACTATTTCGTATCCGTTTTTATTTAAGATCGGAGCGAAAAGCTCTTCGGCTCTTTTGCTTACTTCGTTCAAAAAATACCTCCTTAAACGATTGAGAGTGACCCGTCAAGGTCACTCTCAAGAACAAATCTTTTAAGTAATTATTATATTACCATATATTCAATATATAATCAAGCATTTTTTTTGTTTTTGGAATATTCCATATTCATCAGCTTGACGAAAAGTTTTGCCGTCGCCACCGCATCGTTCAAAGCTCTGTGCGCCCCCGTCAGATTTATATTAAAATACTTGCAAAGCGAACCGAGATCGTTTTTCTTAAGGTTGAGCAATCGCCTCGCCATAACCAAAGTATCGGCAAAACTGTTATCGAAATCGTATTTGTATTTGTTTCCGTTCACTCTCAAAAACCCCATATCGAACGGTGCGTTTTGCGCAACGAGAATAGTACCCCTTGTAAATTTATAGAAATCCCCCAATATTTCTTCCACTGTAAACTGTCCGGCCACCATATCGTCGGTAATATGGTTAACTTCGCTCGCTTGCACCGGAATAGGCATCTGCGGATCCACCAACGTATGAAAACTCTCACAAATTTCTCCGTTTATCAATTTGACACCGCAAACTTCGATAATTCTATCGTTTACGGGGTCGGTTCCGGTAGTTTCCAGATCGAATACCACAAAAACTTTGTCCTTGAATTCGGGATTGAGTTCTTCGGCAAAAAAGTTGTTTTGTTCTCCTTCTGTTATTTTTTGAGGAAAAACGTGGATATATTGAGCAGGTTCGGTATGATAATCGCTCTTGATATTGATACTGCTGTAATCCACAGTACCTTCGGCTATCGATCTCGGAGAAAATTCATACTCGCTATCGAACGTGTCAAACTTAATCTGACCTTGCATTATGAGCGTTTTACCTTCTGTAAAAACTTCCTGCCAGTTTACGTTTTTGATTTTTTTCTCGAAATATTTTACCTTAATACTGCCCGTAGTATCGTTTATAAGGAAAGTATAGAGGTCTTTATCTAATTTTTCGATATACTTGCGTTTTACGTTGGAAATAATTCCGCAAAGACAAACGTCGGAGGCTTCTTTCCCTTTTACGTCGCAGATATATCTGGGAAGTTGAGCGGAATTTCCGCAGAAGAACTTTTCCACGTTGACTTCCACCGTCCTGATCAATGCGGTCTTGTTCACTGCGCGAAATACAGGTTCCGTCTCCTCTTCGGAATTAGGAACCTGATAAATTTCTACCGTTACGTCTTCCATTACGCGTTTTTCCAGGTAATTTTCCAGTTGCTCTTTCAAAGAACTTTTTACCGCATATTCGTAGAGGAATTTTTCCAACGTTATGCTTACAAACAAAGTATCCTTTTCTATTTTTACGTCAATGGCCGATTCGCTGAATTGCTGATAAAGCGAAGGATTTGATTTGAATACGTATTCGATGATATATCTGATTACAGAATCGGCGTCGGTGGACGCTTTTACGTATTTTATCTTGCTTATCAAAGAAGAAGGGACTATTTCTTTGGCGGCGGCAAGCACCTTGTCTTTTAATCCGTCGTCCAGTACCTTATCGTAAGAAGAATGATTAACAAGTAATTCCAACGTAAAATATTTTCCGCTGAGTTCTGCGGAACGGAATTTGAAAATTCTTTCCTCCGGGCGCAATTTTTCTTCGAGCTGAACCATAAAAGGCGTTTTATTCATCTGCATACTCCTCGATAAGTCCAATAAGGGCGCTTTCTATTTCTTCGTTGGGAACGGTTTTCAAAATGTCGCCTTTAGCGAAAATTATGGATTTCTTCTTTCCTCCGGCTACGCCGAAATCGGCAGATTTCCCTTCGCCTATTCCGTTTACCACGCATCCCATTACGGCAATTTTCAACGATTTTTTTATTTTGGAAGTTAATTTTTGAATTCTTAAAGCCAAATTTTCCACGTCTATTTCCGTTCTCGCACAGGTAGGACAGCTGATAACGTCGACAAAATTTTTTTCTATGCCGCAAGCTATGAGAAGGTCTTTTGCTGCATATATTTCCTGGATGGGGTCGCCTGTCAGACTGACTCGTACGGTATCGCCTATGCCGTCTATAAGCAAAGAGCCTATGGAAATTGCGGATTTTAGTAATCCGTATTTCGGAGTACCGGCTTCGGTAAGTCCGATATGTAAAGGATAATCGGTCTTTTCATAAAGTAATCGGTATGCTTTAACGGTTTCGGACGGATCGCTCGTCTTAACGGCAAGCACCAGCCGATCCCATCCTAAATCTTCTATCTTCTTTGCCGCGTCCAACGTCAATGATACCAGTTCCTGCGGAGTAACGTTCTTCTTTACCGAGCCCTTATTTACTCCGACTCTGATCGGCACTTTATACTCGGCACACATTCTGACAACGGCTTTTAATCCTTTTTCGGGCATATTTGACGGATTTATGCGAATTTTTGCAATTCCGTTTTCTATTGCCCTCAAGGCGGGTTCATACGCAAAATGTATATCCCCTATTACGGGGAGGGGCGACTTAAGACAAATTTCTTTAACTGCGTCTGCAGAAGCAAGATCTGGCACCGATACTCTTACGAAGTCCGCCCCCGCTTCCGCAAGCGCGTTAATCTGCGACAAGGTTTTTTCAGCGTCACAAGTAGGAGTATTTGTCATACTCTGTATTGTTATTTTTCCGTCCCCTATGGGTTTATTCTTTAAGTAAATTACTTTTTTCATCTCAAAAATTGTATCACATCGGCAAGAATCGCCACACTGAAAAGCACGATAAGTCCCGCCACGTGAATAGCTCCCTCCACTTTTCGGTTTATGGGTTTACGCCTTATCCATTCAATAACGGTAAACAACATTCTCGACCCGTCAAGACTGGGAAGCGGCAAAAGGTTCATTATTGCCAGGTTTGCGGAAATAAGACAAACCACATAAGCAAGCGCTCCGAATCCGGTTTTGGCGGATTGACTTATTGTACTGATTATGGTAACGGGCCCGCCTGCGCTTTCCGCAAAACTCAATTGTCCTGTAAAAAGCTGACCGAGTAACCATAAAATTTTATAAACCAGGAAAAATCCGTAAGAAAAAGACCGTCCGAGTGCGGTAAAAAAATCAAGTCGCACGTAAGTTATCGCCGAAGTAAAACCGAAAGCTTTGCGGGTTACGAAATTTCCGTTTTCGTCTAATGTACGGTTACCTTCTTCGTCAAGAACGTATATATCGCTTCTTTTTACCTCGATTTTTATTTTCTCGCCATCTCTTAAAACCGTAAAGGTACCCGTTTCTTCTCCTGCTATCCTTTCAAAAGCCGTATTAAGGTCATCCTGCATCAGTATATTGACGTCACGACCGTTGACCTCGAGAATAACGTCTCCTTCCTCCAGCAATCCTTCCTGCGCAATATAAGACTCTTCGCTTAAGGAAACCACCGTGGGAAGAAGCTGACCGTAAAAAGTAAAAATTAAGGTTATCAGAATAAAAGCCGATACAAGATTGAAAAACGCCCCCGAAAACAATACTATGAGTCTTTTCCACGGTTTTTGAGCGTTGAAAGCTCCTTCTGTTTCGTTATCCTCGTCTTCGCCGTAGAACTGACAAAAACCCCCCAGAGGAAAAGGACGAACGGAAAATATTTCACCGTTTTTTTTGTTTGTGATTTTAATTAGTCTCGGACCGAAACCGATGGCAAACTCCACGATTTTGAAACCGAGTAGCTTTCCTGCGATGTAATGTCCGAATTCGTGTACTACCACCATAAACATCAGACAGCACAAAGCCAGCAATATATATCCTATCGTACTCATTACCGAAGCAAACGTGGCAGCTAACGGAATAATCATCGCTTTCCTCCGCAAAACATACTTAAAGTATATTCCCTTACGGCTTTATCCATTCTGAAAACCGACTCTACGTTTTCAAAATTTCCTTTTGAAGCAAATCTATCCAAAGCATTTTTTATTCCGTCGGCTATATCGTAAAAAGAAATTTCGTCGGCAAGATATTTTTCTACCAGAACTTCGTCTGCGGCGTTCATAACGCAACCCGCTATGTCCCCCGCTTCTGAGACAAGTTCGGCTAAGGACAGACAAGGAAATTTCTCCCTATCGGGGCGGAAGAAATGTAAATCGGTAAACAAATCCGTTTCCGTAAGGCATACGGAAGCCCGTTTCGGATAATGAAGAGCGTAAGAAATGGGAACTTTCATATCGGGCGCCGATATATTGGCGGCGAAAGTACCGTCTTTATAACCGACCATTGCGTGTATTATGCTTTCTCTGTGACCGAGTATTGTTACGGGCAGACCGAACAAATGCTTAGCTTCGATAATTTCCATCCCTTTATTCATCAGCGTTGCGCAATCTATCGTAACTTTTTTACCCATTACCCAGTTCGGATGTCTGAGAGCGTCGGAAGCTTTGGCTTTTGTTAGTTCTTCCTTTGATAAATCACGGAATGCGCCGCCGGAAGCGGTCAAAATAATTTTATCGGCGTCGTTACGGTTATTCAATAGTTGCCATACCGCCGAATGTTCGCTGTCAAGCGGATATATGGAAGCGTTGTATTCTTTTTTCAACGATTCTATCAGCGTCCCTGCGCAAACAAAACTTTCCTTATTAGCCGTTGCGAGAATTTTTCCCGAACGGATAACCGCAAGAGTCGGTTGGAGTCCGGCAAGCCCCGCTATACCGTTTACCACGATATCGCAACAATCGTAATTTTGAGGATCGTTAAGGAATCCGTCGGGTAAATCGTATTCCTTCCCTCGGACGTAAAGATATTTTTTACCCACGCAAACGGCTATTTCCGGATGAAATTCGGCAATATCGGCTTTCAGGGCGTCGAGTGAAGAAAAATTAGCGAGAAAACTAACGGAAAAATCTCCGTCTGCTCTGCAAACGGAGAGAGTGGATTTTCCTATTGAACCCGTACAACCCAATACGCCTATTTTTTTCATACTATAACAGTAACGTCGAAATAACCTGCTATTTCGATAATTCCCATAATGATAGCCATACAAACCGTCGTGAAAAGAATGGAATCTATTCTGTCCAGAACTCCCCCGTGGGAGCCGAGCAATTTGCCGTAATCTTTGATACCGACGCTTCTTTTAACGCGACTTGCCGCAAGGTCGCCTATTTCCGAGAAGAAAGCCAGTATAAGTCCGATCAAAGCATACCACAGGACGGGCAGTCCGAGTTCGGTAAAAGTGAAATCGATATACGTCGGAAATTCTCCGAGTTCGAAAATAAGATAAACTATAATTCCGCCGAGCGCACCTCCGAGCAAACCGCCCAAGCAACCTGCATAAGTTTTTTTCGGACTGATTTTCGGAAAAATTTTCTTTTTTCCGAACAAAATACCCACCCAATATGCCGCTGCATCGCTTATTGTGGAAATGCCCATGGCAAGTAATACGGGTATCATTCCGTAACGACGATCCATTACGAAAATCAGTCCCAAAATAAACATAGGATATATAAGCGAGAATACGTTTACGGCAAAATCGTTGAAAGTTCTTTCGGAGCGGAAAATAAATTCCACGAAAGCGACGATAAAGGAAATCAACAGCGCAAATAAAAGTCCTATATAACCGAAAAAGTACGTCAACGGGAACGTAGCGATTACCATTACCGCCAAAGAAATTTTGCTTATCCGATATCCTTTCGTCTCGTCTTTACGTAAAACGTCGGCTTTTTTTACTGCCCCTGCTATTTCGAAAGTAGCTACCGCGCCCATAAACAAAACGAGGAAATCAAAAACGAGAAGCGTGTGTTCCCCGAGACCGACTATCCACAGAATCAGAAAAAGCAATCCCGCCATAATAATTCCGGTAACCGTTCTTTTAACCATTGTTCCCTCCAAAATTTCTTTTTATGTGTGAAAATTCATCTATTACTTTTTCAAAATCCTCTTTGTCGTAATCAGGCCAGAGTTTATCTATAAAAAACAACTCCGAATAAGCCGTTTGTACGGGTAAAAAATTACTGAGACGCCGATATCCGCCGTAACGCAATACCGCATCGGGTAAAGGCAATCCCACCGTATAGAGATTTTCGTAAAGTTCTTCTTTCCTTATCGGTGAAGCGTCCATAAGGAACATTCTTTTTTTAAGTATTCTGTCAAAAGCCGAACAGATTTCCTCGTCACCGCCGTATCCCACCGCGAATACTACGGTTTTTCCCTTATTATTTATAGTTTTTGCTCCGATATCGCTCATAACGTCGCTCAATATATCAGGCAAGCGTCGGAAATCCCCTATAAATCTTAATTTTAAGGAATAATTTTCGGCAAGACGATAAATTTCGTTGCGGAAAAAATAAGCCATTATACCGAAAAGATTAGCGACTTCTTCTTTATCTCTCTTCTCGTTTTCGGTACTGAAAGCGTAAACGGAAAGAATATCGGCGTCGATAGTTACAAAATCCTCTATCGCTTTACATAACGCCTTAGCCCCTTCCGCATGTCCGTCTTTCCGAGGTAAACCTCTTTTTTCCGCCCATCGACCGTTTCCGTCGATAATTACAGAAAGATGTTTCATTAAATCTTCAGTATTTCCGTTTCCTTCGCCTGAGCGATCTTGTCTATTTCGGTTATTTTGGCGTTGACTTTCTTTTCAACGTCTTCTTCGAAATTCTTTTCCTGATCTTCGCTGATAATTTTATTCTTTTCCAAAGATTTCAATTCCGTCATTGCGTCGCGACGAATGTTACGGACTGCGACTTTGGTTTTTTCGGCAAAGTTCTTGACGTCCTTCACCAATGCCCTACGGCGTTCCTCTGTAGGTTCGGGAAAAATAAGACGAATGTTTTTACCGTCATTGTTGGGAGTAATGCCGATATTTGCGTCGATAATCGCTTTTTCAACTTTTTTGATAAGACTTCCGTCCCATACCGTTATCATAATCATTCTTGCTTCGGGTACGGTAATGTTGGCAACCTGATTGAGCGGAGTTTCTACCCCGTAATAATCCACGGTAATACCGTCGAGAATATGCACGTTGGCTCTGCCTGCCCGCATTAAATTATATTCGGTTTGCAATTGATTGACGGATTTCTGAGTTTTATCATCCAGCTCCTCGAATATCAGTTCTACTTCCATAATGTCGTAAGCCATAAAATACCTCATAATAAATTTTTTATTATATAATATCATATTTTTTTCCAGATGACAATAGCTATTGTCCATATCCGCAGTTCGAGATAAAAAAAGGTCCGCACTCGGCGAACCTTCTTTCCTTCAATAAAAATCAAACGCTTAGCAGATAACGGTACCCATTTTTTCACCGTTAAGAACTCTTACGATGCTGTCTTTTTCGTTCAGACCGAAAGCGATTATAGGAATTTTATTTTCCATACAAAGGCTTACCGCAGTAGTGTCGATAGCTGTAAGACCCTGTTTTATAAAATCAATATACTGGAGGTTATCGTATTTTTTGGCGTTCGGATTTTTTCTGGGGTCGGAATCGTAAATTCCGTCGATATTTTTGGCAAGCATAAGAACGTCCGCCTGTATTTCCGCCGCACGCAAAGCCGCTCCCGTATCTGTGGAAAAATAAGGATTACCGGTACCGCAGGCGAAAATCACCACCCTGCCTTTCTCGAAATGACGAAGCGCCTTTCCCAAAATATAAGGTTCGGCTACTCTCGTAATGGTCAAAGCCGTCTGTACTCTAGTCGGAATTCCGTCTTTTTCGAATGCGTCCTGCAACGCCAACGCGTTTATAACGGTAGCAAGCATTCCCATATGGTCGGCGGTCGTCCTGTCCATACCGGTGCCTTGTCTTCCTCTCCAGAAATTACCGCCTCCGACGACTATTCCGACTTGAACGCCCTGTTCCGTAACTTTCTTGATCTGCTCGGCTACTTCGCTTACTTTAATCGGATCTATCCCGAACCCTTCTTTTCCTGCGAGAGCTTCTCCGCTGAGTTTAATTAAGGCTCTTTTGAACATTCTATCCTCCTTAAGGTAAAATAAAAGGCTGAACCTTTTACGGTCAGCCTTTCAAAAAAACTATTTATTGCTCTGCATCGCCGCAACCTGAGCGTTAATCTCTTCGGCGAAATTGTCCACTTTCTTTTCCAATCCTTCGCCCATTTCGTATCTTACGAAACGTCTTACGGTAATTTTTTCACCGATAGCGCTGATGGTTTCGTTGAGGAGCTGAGTAATGGTCTTGGAGGGATCTTTTACGAAATCCTGTTCCATCAGGCAGACTTCCTTATAAAATTTCTGAACTCTTCCTTCCACCATTTTCTCTATGATGTTCATAGGCTTCGGTTTGTCTTCGTTAAGAGCCTGTGCTTTCAGAATTTCTTTCTCGTGTTCCACTTCGGAAGCGGGAACTTCCTCTTTGGTTACGTATACGGGTCTTGCCGCAGCAATCTGCAATGCAACGTCGTGAACGAAATTTTTGAACTGTTCGCCGCGGGCAACGAAGTCGGTTTCACAGTTGACTTCGACGAGAACGCCTACTTTTCCGCCCATGTGAATGTAGCTGTCGACTATTCCTTCGCTGGCTATTCTGCCTGCTTTTTTGGCAGCGGTGGCTATACCTTTTTCACGAAGATACTCTATAGCCTTTTCCATATTGCCGTCGGTTTCGACAAGCGCTTTTTTGCAATCCATCATACCTACGCCGGTACGCGCTCTCAAATCTTGTACGTCTTTAGCCGTAAATGCCATTGTATATATCCTCCGTTATACTATTATTCGTTATCGGTAGCCGCGGCAACATTTTCTTCCGCGTTCACTTCTTCAGCTTTTTCAGCTTCTTCGGCCTTGCCTTCTTTTGCTTCGATGACGGCGTCGGCGATAACTCCCGCTATGAGTTTGATGGCGCGGATGGCGTCGTCGTTTCCGGGAATGGGATAATCCACTTCTTCGGGGTCGCAGTTGGTATCGACAAGTCCTACGATGGGAATACCGAGGCTGCGGGCTTCTTTAACGGCGAGGTGTTCCACCTTGAGGTCAACCACAAACAAAGCACCGGGCAGTTCGCGCATATTTTTGATGCCGCCGAGGTTGGTTTCCAGAACGTCTCTTTCGGCTTTGAGCTTAATAACTTCTTTCTTGGGAAGAAGATCGAATTCGCCGATTATTTCGCTCTGATTGAGTTTGTTGAGTTTGTCTATTCTGGTGCGAATGGTGGCAAAATTGGTCAACGTGCCGCCCAACCAACGCTGGTTCATATAGAACATACCGCAACGGGTAGCTTCCTGCTGAATGGCTTCCTTGGCCTGTTTCTTTTTACCGACGAAAAGAATGGATTTTCCCGAAGCGGCTACGTCGCGAATGAAAGCATAAGCCTGTTCGACTGCTTCGACGGTCTGTTCAAGGTTGATGATATGAACGTCGTTTCTTGCGTCGAAGATATACTTCTTCATTTTGGGATTCCATTTCTTGGTTTGGTGACCGAAATGAACGCCGGCCTCCAGAAGTTGTTTCATTGAAATTACTGACATTATAAAAAAACCTCCTTGTTTATATCTCCCCGACCATCTGCAAGGGTGACAATCCTTTCGGACAACAATCCCCTCTCCGTGTCGGTTCGTAATTTCTTAAATATAATATCATAACCTACATTTTTTGGCAATTATTTTTTTCAAATTTTTATAAAAATGCCCTTATTCTTCCTCTCCGAGTTCGTCGTTAAGCATATCGACCAGTTTTACGACCAGGTCGTCGTCCTCGACCGGCAGGAAACATTCGTTTCCGTCTTCGTCGGAAGCTATTTCGTAAACCAGCACCTCGTCGTCCTCGAACTCCTCGTCGGGCTCTACGGGAACGAGATAAGCGTACCATTTTTCTTCATAGTCAAGCTCGGCAATTAAATAAAAATCTTCTTTTTCGCCGTTGTCGTAAGTTAAAGTGACTATTTCGTCATCTTCGTCAAGATAAGTTTTATCTCTGTTGTCTTCCATTTCGGACCTCCTAAAATTTATTTTTGTTAATGCGGTCGAGATAACTTTGTAATATTATCGACGCCGCTATTTTATCCACTACTTGTTTTCTTTTTTCCCGTCTCACACCGCTTTCTATCAACATTTTTTCGGCGCTTACCGTGGAAAGTCTTTCATCTTGAAAAACAATCGGAATATCGACATATTGCGATAGTTTTTCCGCAAAAGTCCTGGTCTTTAGGACTCTGTCTCCTTCGGTGCCGTCCATATTGAGCGGTAAACCTACGATTATCGCGTCACATTCCTTATTTTTTATTTGCGTTGCTATATATACGAAGTCTTTATTCTCGTTTCCCGTTATACGGTATGTTTCCCCGGGATTTGCGATAAGTCCCGTTATATCGCTGAAAGCTATCCCGATCCTTACGTCGCCTACGTCCAATGCGCATTTCCGCACCTTACACCTCCGTCCTGTAGAAATACTCCTCTGCGTTCTTATTGAGTTTAGGCAAAACCGCCGCCAGCAATATAAGGTTTATAACCAATATGGATAAGAACAATACCGCATAAACGCCGCCTTTCCCTAACGCCTCACCTATAGACGGAACCATCGAGAAAATCATTCCTTCAACAAAATATATTATTCCGACAAACATATTCAAGAGCATAGGTTTAACTGCTTTTTTGTTATTTTTGGTAAGTTCGTTGATATTTACGAATTTATAATTAGGATTTTTCAAATCGTTGTAAAGCCCCATAGCCGCGGAAGCAAATCCGTTTACCGCAAATATAGGCAGCATACAAAACGCGACCCATCTGTCTACCGAAACAGCTATAATACAAGCTATCGTAACGACTACCGCCATTATTAAATTGATTACTACGGCGATAAGCAATTTTACTTTTATTATGTCTCTCGGAACAATGGGCAAAGATTTCAGTATATTGATATTTTTTCCCTCCATCGAAAACCCTACCAACGAAATATAATTGGTTGACGAAAGCATAATCGACGCAAAAAAGCAAACGAACCCGACAAACCCTGCCGCAGGAGCAACCGGCTCTCCTCCGAAGTCCATCATACCGAGTTTACCGTAAAAAATTATAATGGCGGGCAACAGTATAAATCCCATAATGCAACTTAAAAGAAGGGCGGGCGTTCCCAAAATGGTTTTTATCTCCTTTCTCGCAAAGCTTTTTATAAAAGAAGAGGTAGCATAATCGGTACGGCCGCTTTTTTTCCTTTTGGTTCCTGCTGAAGAAGATTCCGCAACGAAAGAAATTCCTTTAGCATAAAAAAGCAAGCTTAATATCACGCCGAGTGCAAATATACCTATCAACCCGGCCAGATAAATAATAATATTAACGAAAGCGTTATTATTAAGTAAGGCGTTTACGAAACCGTAATTGTAAATTCCGATTGCCGCTATATTTTGAATACCTGAAATAAAACCCTGTGAAAGAAAAGTTTCCTCTCCGTCGGATGCGGGCATAGCACCGAATATTATAATAAAGTACAATGCCAGGAAAAGAGCCACCGTTACGGCCATTATTAGCGTTTTACCCAAAGTACGGTTTCGCATCATGCTGACCAGATACATAAGCGGTATAGAAATTATGCTTATAATAAGCAATGGAAATATCGGCAGCAAAAACACCCCTATAACGCTCAGTAGATAAAAACTCCATTCTATCGAGCCGCCCGCCATAGTGACGCCTATTCCGTAAGCAACCAGACAAGGTAAAGCGGTAAGAAAGGAAATTATCAGTTCTCCTAAATATGAAAGCGTAAATTTTACCGAGAAAATCATTCCCGAAGATACGGGTAAAGACTGCAGTAAAGAGTTATCTTTTCCGTAATAAAGATAATTTATCGTAGTCGCCGCGCCAAAAAACAATATTATTAGCTGCACGAAGAAAAGAATACTGTATAAAAATTCCACGTGAACTCCCGCAGAATAAGACAATACCGCGGAATTAAATACGCTGAAAGCAAGGTAAAAAAGTATTATCAGAACCAAAAGTCCCGCTCCTGCTATCAAAGCCGTCTTTTTTGCAACGGACATAGAGGAGGCTTTTTCACTCGATTTAGATCTGTTTTTGAAGCCGTAATATTTCCCTACCAAGGTAAGCGCGTCCACACCGCACGTCTTAAGTAAAGTAAAATACAGTTTTATTTTACTCATTGCCCTCACCGTCCGATGTTAGTTTCAGGAAAAATTCTTCTAAATTGGTATCGGCTTTTTTCTCCTGTAATTCGTGAATACTGAATTCGGTAACCAGCTTTCCTTTATTTATAATGGCAATTGACGTGCAGATTTTTTCCACTACTTCCAGTACGTGCGAGGAAAAGAAAACCGTCTTTCCTTGCTCGGCATATTCTTTCATAATCTGTTTCAGTTCAAAACTGGACTTAGGGTCGAGTCCCGTCATCGGTTCGTCTAATATAAGTACGTCAGGCTCGTGTATCAATGCGGAAATTATGCTTATTTTTTGCTTCATTCCGTGTGAATACGATGAAATTTTGTCCTGGAGCTTATCGCTCATCCCGAAAGACGCGGCGTATTTTTCCAGTAGTTCTTTTCTTTTATCGACAGGCACGTTAAAAACGTCCGCAATAAATTCTATATATTGAAATCCCGTCAAAGATTCGTATAAAACGTGTTCGTCGGGTACAAATCCTATATGAGTTTTCGCTTCCACGGGACATTCTTTAAGATTGACCCCGCATATATGGATGCTTCCTTCGGTAAAAGGAAGTATCCCCGTCAAACATTTTATGGTGGTGGATTTTCCCGCCCCGTTCGGTCCGAGAAAACCGTATATTTCACCTTCTTTCACGGTCAAGGTTAAATCCTCCACCGCTTTAACGGAGGATTTTGCATAGCATTTTGTAAGATTTTTAATTTCTATCATAATATTTATTTTCGGGGAGAAGAGTCACTTCTCCCCGTGGCAAAAAGACTAAAATCAATAATTTTCGGATTTGATTTCGTAATAAGCTCTGGGATGAGAGCAAACGGGACAAACTTCGGGAGCGGCGTCGGCATATACGACGTTGCCGCAGTTACGGCATTTCCAGGCGAGTTTTCCGTTTCTTACGAATACGCTGCCGTCTTTGATGTTGGAAAGTAACTTCTTATATCTTTCCTCGTGATCTTTTTCGATAGCGGCTACGCCTTCGAAAAGTTCGGCTATGTAATCGAAACCTTCTTCCCTTGCAACCTTTGCAAATCCGGCGTACATATCCGTCCATTCGTAGTTTTCGCCTGCTGCGGCGTCGGAAAGATTCTGTTCGGTTCCGTTAATGCCCTGTAAGAGTTTGAACCATATTTTGGCGTGTTCTTTTTCGTTATTTGCGGTTTCTGCAAAAAATGCGGCTATTTGTTCATATCCGTCTTTTTTTGCTCTGGACGCAAAATAATCGTATTTGTTACGAGCCTGGCTTTCCCCGGCAAACGCCGTCCACAGATTTTTTTCGGTTTGACTTCCTTTGAGTTCTTTCATGTTATCCTCCATAAATTTTTATAATTTTTTTCTTCCCCGTTTTCTCCGGGTATGTAAAATTTTTCGTTTTTTATATCGTCGGGCAAATATTGCTGTTCGACATAACCGCCGTAATCGTGCGGATATTTGTATGACGTATCCTTGTCCGAGCGGTAGTGATTGTCTCTTAAATAAGTCGGGACTTCGTCGTGTCCTTCCTCTGCTTTTGCGACAGCCGAATACAAAGCGTTTACCACGCTGTTGGACTTAGGCGCCTTACAAACGTATATAATAGCCTCGGTAAGCGGAATACGCCCTTCGGGAAGCCCCAGCCTTTCCATGGCAAGCGTAGCGTTTACGGCAATATTCAACGCCATGGGGTCGGCAAGTCCCACGTCTTCGGCGGAATGAACTATAAGCCTGCGACATACCAGCATCGGATCCGCTCCTGCGGTAATAAGACGCATTGCGTAATATATCGCCGCGTCGGGATCGCTTCCTCGTAAAGATTTACAAAATGCGCTGATAATATCGTAATAAGCCGACTCATCCAAAGATATAACCGGTTTTTGCGTGGATTGCGCCGCTATATCCTTCGTTACGGTGATTTTGCCGTCTTTGTCCGAAGGCGTACTCAATACGGCAAGCTCCAAGGAATTGAGCGCAACCCGCATATCGCCGTTGGACGCGTAAACGAACTGATTTATCGCGTCATCGTCGATAACGACGTCGTAATTTCCCAAACCGTTGGTTTTGTCGCGTAAAGCTCTGGCGATACCTTGTTTTATATTATCGGAGGTAAGCGGACGGAAAGAAAATATCCTGCAACGCGAAACGATCGCTCTCGTCATACTTACATAAGGATTTTCGGTAGTGCTTCCTATAAAAATTATTTCGCCTTTTTCCATAGCGCCCAACACGCAGTCGGACTGAGCTTTGTTCCAGCGGTGACATTCGTCTAAAAGCAAATAAGTTTTTCTACCGTAAAAAGCCAGTTCTTTTTTTGCTTTTTCGATTACGTCTTTCGCTTCGGCGACTCCGCTGCTGACTGCGTTCAGATAAACGTAGTTGGATTTTGTGGCATTGGCGATAATGTGAGCGAGAGTGGTTTTGCCTGTCCCCGGCGGTCCGTAAAAAATACAGCTTCCCAGCCTGTCGGCAATAATAGCCCTGCGTAAAAGGCACCCTTCCCCCACCAGATGTTCCTGTCCGATAAAATCTTTCAGTTCCTCGCACCTCATTCTTTCCGCAAGCGGAGCGTTGGACGTGCGATTCATATCGAATAAATCCATATCTATATAATAATTACATTATCCGATAAAGTCAACCTAATTTTTTAACGATAGGGCTTTCCTTATCGGATATTCATTCGGCGGAAAGTTTTTCGGGAAGGGTCTCCACTACTATTTTTTCTCTCTTGTTTTTTTCAAGTTTGAAGCGGAAGGCGTTTTGTTCCACCCCGTCCACGGTAATAAGGTTTTTATCGCCTATTCGGTATTCTATCAGATACACGCTGTCGGCATACCTGTAAGTTATCACGGTCCCGTCCAAAGCTCTCGGTAAAGAAGGCTTTATCGTAAGATATTCCCCCTGTCTGCGTATACCGAAAAAGTTTTCCGTTATGAGTCGGAACGCCCAGGCGGCGCTTCCGGTGTACCAACTCCATCCCATTCTGCCGTAGTTGTCTTTATTAAAATAGACGTCGCCGCTCAGCACGAAAGGTTCTCCCATATATCGAGCCGATTTTTCCTTATCACGGCACTTTTCAACGGGATTTATCATCTGAAAAAGTCGGAACGCTTCTTCCTGCCTGCCGATATGCGTCAGCGCAATGAGATACCACATAGCAGCATGGGTATATTGTCCTCCGTTTTCTCTGACTCCTTTCGGGTAAGCCGAGATATAGCCGAGATAATCGTTTTTATCCGACGGAGGATCGAGTAAACGGATAATTCCGGCTTTTTCGTCTATCAGCGAACGACATACGTCTAAAACGGTTTCCGCTCTCTCTCCTTCCGCAACACCGCTTATGACGGCAAAACTTTGAACGAGCAAATCCAGTTCAAGCGTATCACAACCTTTTGCCCCAAGCCATCTGCCGTCGTCGCTGTATAGTCGCTTATACCTGTCCGTTTCGAAAGCAAAGGTATTCACCGCCGATTTAAGTTCTTCGGCTATTCTGTCCAGTTCCGACGCTTTATCGTGACAATAAGGCAAAAACTTCTTGATAGTGAGATACGCAAGCATCGAATTAAAAACGCTTTCGCCTCTGCCTTCGGCACAAATTTCGTCCATTCCGTCGTTCCAGTCTCCGCTCCCCATTACCAAAAGTCCGTGTTTTCCGTAACTTAAAGCGCTTTTTATTGCAAGAATGCAGTGTTCTTCCAACGTTCCTCTCCGTTCGGAATAAGGCGGATTCTCAAAACGGGACTTTTCGTTATCGGAAAGTTTCGGAGAATCGAGATAAGGAATAATTTCCGAAAAAATCTCTTTATCGCCTGTAAAAGAAGCATATTCGGACGCCACTAAAGGCAGGAAAAGCTTATCGTCGGTAATACGGGAACGTAATCCGAATTTCGGATGATGCCACCAGTGCATTACGTCGCCTTCTGCATATTGTCTTGCCGCGGAGTAGAGAATCTGCCGTCTTACCATATCGGGGCGGCTTTGTAAAAATGCCGTTACGTCCTGTAGTTGATCCCTGAAACCCGTAGCTCCCCCGACTTGATAAAAACCTGTCTTACCGTAAATTCGGGACGAAAGTATCTGATAAGGAAGATTTCTTACCAATATATTGAAACTTCTTACGGGAGAAGCTATGTCGAAAGCTGAAGCGTAAGAAATATTGATTTTATCTCTTTCGGCAAGCATTGAAACGTTTTCCCTCGTCACGGAATGCAACACTCCGTAATCCTGCGTGGAAAGAATATATATTTCTTCTTTGCCTTCGCCGAAATATTCAAAATAAGGTTGCCTTTCTTTCGGATTGATGAAAGACAGATTTTCGGGTTTTGTCGTCATCATTTTAACGTAAAGCGTTTGTCCGTTCCTGACGTTGTGCACCGTGATAACCTCGTTTTCCTGCTTGAAATATATGAAATCAGGCTCATAAACCCAATTAAGCGCAGGGAAAAATCCGTAACACAATTCAAAATGTCCGTCTCCGCTTACGTTTATTTCCGCTTTGATAAGTCTTGCTCTGCCTTCGCACAAGGTATTGTATTTCAAAACGGCAGAAAAGCGGTGGTTTTTTCTGACGAATTTATATTCGCCTTTGCCGAAAACCGAATAACGGTCCTTGCCTCTGCCGCCGAGTCGGTACAACTCCCCGTCCGTTCTGAGATAAATATATTCCCCTCCGCAATCTGTTACGTAATCGTTATCGAATCTCGTCATCTTGTTTTCGCGAGAATTTCCGAAATAATAAAATCCTCCGCCGTTATCGGTTATCACCATTCCGCCGTGTTCGGAACAAATCACGTCGGAATAAGGCAGACCGTCGTATTCCGCGTCCGAAACGTAATCGTCGTTTTCGTCGAAACCGCCTTTGCCCGAAAAGAATAATTCTTTTCCGTGCAACTGTTCGGAAAAATCGTCTTCGCTTAAAACGCAAGCTCTTTCTTCGTTTTTCAAAAGAAAATCCTTCCCGAAAGAAAATTTGCTCCGATTAAAAGTCATATCGGAATTGAAAGTCAGAAAAGCGTATTTCAGAAGCGGATAATCTTCTCCTACTATGAGGAAATTTTTAACGAGGAAGGCTTTAAGATGAGACTCGACGTGAGCTCTTACCGAGTCGGGAAGGCCTTTACCTACCACGACGGCGTAACAAACGTCCTGCCTCAACACGTTCAGATCCAAAGCAACTTTCAGAAAATCCGTAAAACCTTTTCCGCTTTCGTTAAAATAATACACAATGAGCTTACGGAATGAAGTATTTTGCGCAAATAAATCCTTTTTTCCGGAAGTGACGAGTTCGTCCAACAAATCGTGTCTGTAAGGAACGTAAAGAAGTTCCGACAAAACGTCTCCCGTATTTTTATTGATTACGTTTTTATGCATAAAATTAACGGCATAAGAATACATATCGTCGGGCAACGATTTCAAGGCGTCGACGCATTCGTTTTCCTCCTCGCCGAAGACTATTGCAACCTGACACTCCCCCTCGGTGCGTCCTTTGAAACCTATACAAGGATTGAGAACGTCTCCAAGCGACGGATATCTCTTCTTACTGCCCGAAAGAATCTCGGCTTCGGCTAAAGAAGACGCTCTTCCGAGATAATTTCCCGCGTTGGTTTCCCATTGCAAATTCTCAACGCCGATAACCTTTACGCCGAGATAAAAATCCTTTCCGACACTTTCGGTTTTTCTACGTTTAATGTAAAGTACGTCGTCTTTAACGTAGGTTTCGCAAAACAAACCGTTGAAGGCAGGATGTGAACGGAACCCGTTGAGAGTATTCAATGCAAGGGGTAAAAAGAAACAAACTTCTCCTTTGGGCGAGGTAAGTTTTCTTATTTCGCCGCTCATACCGTCCAGTAAGGTTACTTCCTGCTTTAGTCTTGACTTTATATTTTCGTGAATTATTTCAGACTGCGATATCGAAAAAACATAGTCCTCCGTATTCCCGCCGAAAGGTAAAAACGTGGGAGAATTCCACTTACCGTCCTTATCTTTAACCATAAAAAAGGCACCGTCGTTTTCTTCATAAACTCCAAAAAAACGATTGATAATTACGTCGTAATATTTACTTAAACCTCCTCCAAAAGCATTGAGTATTACAGAATATTGTGTATCCGATAACACTCCCGTTTGGAAGTATTGTTCTATTTTAGTATTGATTTTATAATAATCCTCTTTCTGTAAAGGTATATTTTTACGCTTTTCATTATTTTTTAAACCAAAAGCTACACGAGGCACATTTTCGTTGTAAATTGTTAGCGCAGAGGACAATTTCAGATTTTTACACATCAATTTTTGTATATAATTTTCTGCGAGAAAATTAGTTAATGAAGCAAGCAACATTCCTTGATGATGCGCCATATAGGAAGCCACTACACGTTGCTTCCCCTCGCAATCGACGCTCTCGTAAAAACCGTATTCCTGAAATAGTCCGTTCTGTTCGGCAAGATGCAAATTATCGTAAACTTCTTCGGGCAACTCGTTGATACACAAAGCCGATGCGTAGGGACTTATAACCCCTTTGTTTTTTTCGTTGCGTAAAGCTAACTTGTTAATTCCGAAAGCGTAGTACTGGTATCGCAGCTCTTCGTCGAAAGCATAATATCCGCTTTCGCTTATCCCCCACAGCGAACAGTATTTTGTTTGGCTTTGAATTTTTGCCGTGCGAAGCGAGGTGTTTCCGAATACCGATTTTTCGGGCGTCGGGAAAAAGATATCGGGCATCAACGCTTCGAAAGCCGTCCCGCTCCAGCTCAGCAATACATTGCCGCCTATGGAAGCGTAATCCCTTTGCAAGCATCGGAAGTGTTCCGTATCGCGGCTTTGCGCGATATAAAGCGTGCTTAATATCCTTGCTTCGGAATTCATCAGGTCGTAATGTCCGACGTATTTCTCTCCGTCGAAACCTATATAGAACAGATTTTCGTTTTCGTCGTATAAGGCTTTCAAATCGGTGTTTACTATCATAAGGTCGGCTTTTAATTCCCCTATTTTATCGTAGTTTTCCTTGAAAAACTCCTTCACAGCATACAAGCAAGCCACAAAATTTCCACTGTCCACGCTGGAAATGAAATTGCTGACCGGCTTTTTGGTATTGAGGTTATACCAATTGTATAAATTCCCCTTCCATAGCGGAAGTTTTTTTACTTCGTCGAGTATCATATTGATATTGTGGCACGCTTCGTTTGCCGTCACGAATCCCAGTTTACAGCCGCAAATTTCCGCTAAAAGGCTGAAACCTATATTGGTTGGAGAAGTAGTCGAAGCGCAGCCTTTATAAGGCTTAATCTGCAAATTATCGGCTATAAGATAACCTTCGCTCTGCATATAGGAAAAGAATTTATAAGTCCTTTGAGCATATCGCTTAAGGTCTTCCGTCTTCTTTTCGGAAAGAGTTTTTCTTTCCGACGAAGTAGTCGACAAAAGATACAATTCCGAATAAACGAGCGGAGTTATAAGGGTATAAAAGCATAAATAAAGCCCTTTGATATCAAAAATCAACCATACTATCGATATAACGGCAAGCAATACGGTAGTTAAAGTAAATTCCCTCGCATAAGAACTCATTTCCGCAGCGGATTGAGAACTGTAATAAGTTTTCCATTCCAATAATTTTTTACCGCTCAACATTCTCCCGAGCGTGGTAATCACGGCAAGAGAATTGTCGAAGGCATAGTAACCGAGCATAAAAAAGTCTTCTGCCGCCAAAAAGACGTTTTTCAAAGTGTCTTTTATAAGATAATACGGTAATACGCCGCCTGCAAGTCCCCGCAAAATCTTTATTTGGTTCACAAGGTAAGGCGCTATGAAAAGGGCCGCGGAAAAAACAATAGCGGTAGTTTGCCCTATTATAAGTGAAAAAATCAATAAAAACAGCAAACTTAATTCCTTAAACGGTGCAAAAGCGTTTTTTAGCATTAAATATCCGTAAAGCGGTTCTATCTCCGTTCTCACCTTGTTTGACGCGTCGTTTTTCCACCGTCCGTCGGCAAAAGGAAGTAATTGTACGTCGCCTCGCAACCATCTTTTTCTACGTTCTCTGTCTGACAAAAATCCTTTCGGTGCTTCCTCGAAAACCGTGCTTCCTCCTCCCGTTACCGTCACGCTTCCTTCTATTATGTCGTGCGACAGTATTTTTCCCGAAGGAAAAACCTGAGCGGTTTTGTTGTAAAAATTCCTGAGTCTGTAGATTCCTTTCCCGCAATAAACGTCCCTGCGGAAAAGTTTTACGAAAAGCGTGGTAAAAGAAGGATATACTTCGCACCCGGACTCTTCTGAAAATCTTTTGGAATAAGCGGTTTTCAGCGAATATAGATCATATTTACTGTGAAAAGCTAGTAAATCGTATTTTTTATTATAAGGGTGCGCCATCATATTCGCCATTTCTCTCACTTCACCCGGTAAAAGACGGTTATCGGCGTCCAATGCGACTATATATTCGGGAATGGCGTAATTGCGGTCGTAAACGTAAGCAAAATCCTCTTCGTTGCCCGTAACCAGTAATTTATTCAATGCGTCGAGCGCACCGCGTTTCCTTTCTTTCCCCTGATATTTTCCGTTAATAAACTCTTTTTTGCGTATAAATACGTTTATTTTCTCCTCGGGGCGGTAGTCTGAAAGAAATTCGAGTATTTCCCTGTCCGCTTCGGAATAAGGCGTTTTTCCTCCTTTTATATCGGCAAGCATAACCACCTGTACGTTTTCCTCACCGTTCGACGCGCTTAACTCCTCCAGATGCCGCAAACTCTCCTTAAAATGCTCTAATCCCGAGATAAATTCGCTTACAACCACCATTATTTTATGTTCGGTCGGCACTTTTTCAAAATTCATTTGCGGGGTGCGAAAATCGTCGGCAGTATGGGACAAAAGGTAATTCACTATATTTTCCGCAACGAGCGTAAGCGGTATAAACGAGAATACTCCTACCGCAGGATGAACGTAAATACCTGCGATAACGCTTGAAATCAACGACGTTAAAACTATTGAAAGGACGTAAGCCGTCTGCCTGAGTTTACCGTTAAAAACGGTTTTTCCGGAAACCGTTCCCCTTTTGATATATTTTTTTAATCCTTTTATCCCGTCATACAGCACTACCGATACGTCAACGTCTTTTTTATCGGCGTATTCTAAGAGTTTTTCGGCGGCGTAAGCCTCGCTTACCTTAGTGCTTTCAGCCGTTTTTTCCAATTTTTCGAAATAAGACAATCGGGTGCGTAAGGAAAGTTTTTCAGGGTCGGTTTTACGGGAGAGTATTCTGTATGAGGCAAGATACCTCAGTCCGAGATGCAAAGGTACATAGTCGTTTATTTTGCGAAGGCACCCGAATACGGTCTTTGCCATTGCTCCGTTATATGCGGTTATTCCGTTAAAATTTATAAGAGCGTTTTTTTCGGTTATGCCGAGACGATTGAGCTTTTCTGCTATCGCGCCGTTTACCGTTCCCGTTCTGAACAGATAATAAGTGTAGACGTCGCTTTTCAAATATTTTTCGCGAAACCCTACTTTATAAGCTTTCTTTCGGTAATAATCCTGTTTTAACAGCCTTTTTGCCAGAATATAAGCCTGTTCCAATGCAGCGTAGCTCAAAGCGTTGTTAAATTCTTTCAATTCCGCATAAGTAAGATTTACCGTACTCTTTATTTTTTCCAAAGCGTTTCTTACTACCGTTTCGGTTAAATTGTTTAACGAGTTGTTGACTATATACTCCGCAATTTTAACTATTCGAGGAATTCCGTCCACGTGCGGAAGCGTTTTCAGGTCATCTTTTGGCGAATAAACGTACCTGTAAACCAGATAATAATTTTCATAAAACCACTTTTCGGCTTCGCTTAACGGTTCTTCCCGCCGTATTTTGGCGTTTATCATTTTATTGGCTTTTTTGATGGCCGAAATCAGGAATACGGGCTTTATTCCTCTCCCTTCTCCGTAATTTCGCATCTGACGGCATTCGTCCGTCAATAAAGCTCCCAGCGACTCTTCGTCGCTTTCTCTCATACGGTTATAGGCAACGTCAGTCCTTTCTTTCCGCATTGCGAGAAAAGCACACAACAATATTATCACAAGCAATATTATCAGAACGGGCATAATAATCCTCACGGTTATAATTTACAGGAATTATTTACCCGCACGGGAAAAATATACTTGAAAAAAAAGAGATTTAATGATAATATAATCCTGCGAGACGGCCGGACGGCCGCATCGAAAGATGAGGAAAGTCCGAGCATCACAGGGCAGAGCGACGGGTAACCCCCGCTGAAGGCGACTTTAAGGATAGTGCAACAGAAATAAACCGCGGTCTTTGACCGTAAGGATGGAAAGGTGCGGTAAGAGCGCACCAGCAGTTCGGCAACGAAATTGGCTGTGTAAACCCCGCTCGATGCAAGAGAAGTAAACGATTACGCCTGCCCGGCGCGTTTCAAAATCGCTTGAGCGTTCCGGTAACGGTTCGCCTAGACAGATGGCCGTTCAAGACAGAACTCGGCTTACAGACCGTCTCGCTCCCCTTTATACCTGAATTTTTTCCTTTTCGAAAGCCGCACGGAGTTTAGACAGCGACTTTTTTTCTATTCTGGATATGTAGGATCTCGAAATCCCCAGCCTGTCCGCTACTTTTTGTTGCGTAAGCGGCACTCCGCCCTCCAGCCCGAACCGTAAATTTATAATTACCCTTTCCCTTTCGCTTAAATATCTCGAAGTAAAATCCTTTAGCGTTTTTTTCATAAATTCCGAGTCGATATGAGAGTAAACGCTTTCTTCGTCGGTAGTCAGTATGTCGATAATCGGCATTTCGTTGCCGTTCTTGTCGTTTCCGATACTTTCGTATATCGACATATCGCCCGCTCTTTTCTTGTAACTGCGCATAGTCATCAGAATTTCGTTTTCGATACAACGGGAAGCGAAAGTGGCAAGCAACGACCCCTTGTCGGGATCGAAGGAATTGATGGCTTTCATAAGTCCTATCGTGCCGATACTGATAAGTTCGTCGTTGTCGGGATAATTAACGTATTTTTTCGCAATAAACACTACCAGACGAAGATTGTGTTTTATAAGAATGTTTCTAGCTTCCAGATCCCCTTCTTTTTTGAATTTGTAAAGGTATTCCCTTTCCTTTTCGGGACTTAACGGATGAGGAAAAGAGTTTCCGCCGTCTATCCCCGAAGTGAATAACAACAAATTGCTGAAAAGAGTAAAAAATCCTTCTAAAAGCAAAATCCCCCCGATACACTTCTATCAGTATATGTAACCGGAAGGAAAAAGTTGTCGGAAAAAGACGATATTTATAAGGAATATTCTCCGAGCTTATCCTCGGAAAGCGTCACTTCCGTTCCGTTCAGATATGAAAGTTTGCCGAAGGGAATACGGAAAACTATTTTATACGCCGTCAGGCATTGTCTTTTTTTCCCGTAAAGACGGTTTACGCTTTCTTTACCGTATTTCGGGTCTCCTATTATCTGATGACCGAGAAAGGCAAGATGAGCTCTTATCTGATGAGTTTTTCCCGTGACAAGTTCTATATCGGCTACGCTTAAACCGTTTTTTTCTTTCAAAACGTTAATAAAAGTCTGTATCTTTGTAAAATCATTTTCTTTTTTATCGGACACGACCACCCTCGACTGCTCGGGAATTTTTTTCAGGTAAGCAATGTGTAAGCCGTTTTTCAACCCTGTTCCGAAGCATAAAGCAAGATACCGCTTTTCAATATACCTTTTGCGAAATGCCTCGTCCAGTTCTTGCGACGCCGATACGTTTTTAGCGAAAACAATAAGTCCGTCGGTGTTGGTGTCCAGTCTGTGACACAATATAAAATCGGGGAAAAAGCTGTTAACGAGTTCGGAAAAAGAATTTTTCCCTTCCGAAGCAAGCCCGGAGGGTTTATAGAATACAGCTAGGTCGTCGGATTCGAAAAGTGAAACGGGACGGAGCGCGTCGTAATCGAAAAATACTCTGACTATATCCCCGTCGTTTATTTTTACGTCTTCCTTTAATCTGGCGCCGTTTACTTTTATCTCTCCTTTACGTAAAAGTTTACGAAAATACCCGTAGGTCAGCACGGGTATATATAAAGGCATAACTTTGGATAAATTACGGGAAACTCCTCTGTAAACAAACTCTTCCATCAGCTTTTTTTATTCTGTACCAAGGTTTCTATTTCGCTTAAAAGAGTATTTATGTCTTTGAACTCGCGGTGAACGGACGCAAATCTTACGTAAGCGACTTCGTCCACTTCGCGTAAGGCTTCCATTACCATTTCCCCTATGCGTTTGGAGGTTATTTCCTGAGCGAAAGAATTATGAATTACTTTTTCGATATCGCTGACTATTTTTTCGATTTTTACCATCGGAACAGGTCTTTTTTCGCAGGCTTTCATAATACCTGCCTTAATTTTCGCAGAATCGAACGCCTGTCTGTTTCCGGTGTTCTTTATAACGAGCACGGGAGCAAATTCCACTTTTTCGTAAGTGGTGTACCTTTTGCCGCAAGCAAGACACTCCCTTCTGCGGCGAATAGTGGTTCCGTCTTCGCTGAGCCTGGAATCGACGACTTTACTGTCCAGACTGCCGCAAAAAATACATTTCATACCTAAACCTCTATAACTTTTTTCTTATTATACAAAATTATCGGAAAAATGTAAAGTTCTGCCGCAATTTACCCTGAAAATTCTTGTTTTAACCTGCAGGAGATATACATTCCCTCGGATTTATCGGAGGAGCGTTGAAGGGTACGCCGGCAAGATTGTTATTTAAGTCCACCAAAATAACGTCACTTCCTATTTTCAATATACATTTCCAAGGTATGAAAATATTTTCCGCTCCTGCAATGTTTTTGAAAAACTTTTTTTCTCCCGGAACGATTATTCCCACAACGTTACCGTTGGCGGAAAAAGCCATATCGCTTATTCTGCCGAGTTTTCTGCCGTCCGCCACGTTTACGACTTCCCGTTCTCTCAATTCGCAAAAAGTATAATCTATTCTTCCATTCATAAAAAAACCGTCCTCGACTATACTTATGCCGAAGACGGTCTCACTATGCCGAAAACTTAAAACGCTTCCCGAAGCTTTTTAAGCGCACTTTTTTCCAAGCGGCTTACCTGCGCCTGACTCATATCGAGTTCATCGGATATTTCCATTTGCGTCCTGCCTCCGTAATAACGTAAAAGCAAAACGTTTCTTTCCCTTTCGGGCAGTTTGGAAATTTCCTCTTTCAAAGTGGCGCTTTCCACGTAACCGTCCAATGAAGTTTTGTCGCTTATCTGGTCCACAAGCATCAGATTGTCGTCGGAATCGTTGTAGACCGACTCGTAAATGCTTACGGGTTCGCTTATGGCGTCCAGCGCGCTGACTACTTCGCCGTACGGCACGTTGATTTCTTCGGCTATCTCGGTTAACGAAGCTTCGTTGGCATTTGCAAGTTCGAGCTTATCCCTTGCCTGCATGGCTTTATACGCTATATCGCGTAAATTTCTGCCCACCTTGACACCGGTACTTTCCCTGATAAAACGCCTTATTTCCCCCGTTATCATAGGCACGGCGTAGGTCGAGAACCGAACGTTCAACGAAACGTCGAAATTGTCGAGAGCCTTTATAAGTCCCAGCATACCCACCTGAAACAAGTCGTCTGCGGTGTTGGCGTCGGACTTGAAGCGGCGGACCATACTCAATACCAGTCTTATGTTGCTTTCCAAAAACATTTCTCTCAAATGCGTTTCTCCGTTTTTGATACGACGGAGCATTTCTTCGCTTTCTCTTGCCGTAAAGTGCGGTAAATCCGCTGTGGAAATACCGGTTATCACAACTTTATAAGACATAATACCTCCTATGTACGAGGATCTCTTACACAGGAAGTATTTTCCTTTCAGCTTTTTCTATTCACATTTTTGAAAATCTTTCTTCATTTTAGCGAGTATTTTTTTCTCCAGTCTGCTTATGTAAGACTGGGAAATATTCATCATATCGGCAATTTCCTTCTGAGTTTTCTCCTCGGCGCCGTAAAGCCCGTAACGCATAGTAACTATCGCCTTGTCCCTTTCGTCGAGTTTGTCGTAAAGTTCTCTCAAAATATCGTTTTCCACCCTCGTTTCCATATCTTTATAGATCATATCGCTGTCCGTCCCCAAAATATCGCTTAACACCAGCTGGTTACCTTCCCAGTCCACGTTGAGCGGTTCTTCCAGGCTTATTTCCGATTTTATTTTTACCATTTTTCGTAAATACATCAGTATTTCGTTTTCTATACATCTCGAAGCGTAAGTTGCAAGTTTTATTTTTTTATCGGAATTATAACTTTTAACCGCTTTAATGAGTCCCAACGTCCCTACGGAAATCAATTCGTCGATATCGATACCCGTATTGTCAAACCTTTTGGCTATGTAGACGACTAAACGCAAATTCCTTTCGATAAGTAAATTCCGCGCTTCCGAATCGCCGCAATCGAGTTTCGCTATTGCTTCCGCTTCTTCCTCCGCACTTAAGGGATTCGGTAAACTCGTTATATAATTCAGTTCTTTTTCTTGGGAAAAAAATCTTTTGATTTTTTCGATTATTTTCTTGAAAAAAGCTTTAATTTTATTCATATCAATCTCCCGTCATATCGCTGTGCAGTATCATATCCGTATCGGTAGCAACGTTTGATCTGCCTGCCTTTACTTTATAAACCGAACCTTCTCCGTCTTTCAAGACAAAAACCACGGCATCGGTTATCTCCATATTGTATTTACCTGCGGCTGTATATATTCCCAAATATTCGCTTTCGGCAGGCATAAGCATATTATATACTCTGTCCGAAACGATTACCACGCATTCGCCATTATTAGCGTAAACCCGATTTCCGCTGTCATAAAACGCCCTACAACGGCATTTGCAGCGATCGTTCAATATGTAAACTTCGTAATAAAGAGAATTTTTCTTATGCGTAAGTTTAAGTTCTTTCTTCAAATATTGTGCAACCGACAAAAGTATCAATCCGCTGGCAGATGTAACCAAAGGAAAAACTCCGTAAGTAAGCTCGTTATATGTAAGATCGGCTGAAGTAAAATTGGCGAAAGCGAACGTCAATCCGCCTGCGGCAACGGTAACCGTCAGAAAAACCGCAAGTGTTATCAGATAATCCTTAAATTTAGAAAATTTCTTAAGAAAAATGGGCAGAATAATCAATCCGGATATTTTCAAAAGGTATCCGTAATTTGCAAGCACGGGATATATTGCAGACATTATAGCTCCTAATAAGGAAAAAATGCCTATCCTTTTTACCTCCAAAGGACATTTTAACAAAAACAACGTAAGCGCACCTAAAAATGCGTCTATCATAAAGTTACTTAAAAACACGATTTCGACGTATAAAGTCATATTTCACCCGCAAAAAAAAGACAAGCCTTTCGACTTGTCTTTTGTATTTTTTTATAAATAAAAACTATTATTATTTTCCCGCTTTTTCCAAAAGCCTTTTTATAAAGCTCGGATACTCGTCGCTTGCCTTAGCTTGCTGCGGAGCCGGTTTTTCTACCTGGAGCGGAGTTTCCTGTTTCTTATATCCCGAAAGAATATAGTCGCCGGTATATTCAGGCTTTTCGTTTATATCGTCTTGTCCCGGAGTGTTAAAAATAAGTTTATCGGCAAGATTATTTTCGGGATCCGCCTTCTTAGCGTCGAAACCGGTGGCGATAACGGTAACTATGGCTTCGTCTTTCATGGAATTGATAAGTCCGAGTCCGTGAATGATATTGGCTTCGGGCGCCACTATGTTGGAGATCGCTTCCAAAGCCTTCTTAATATCGTTACCCGAAATATTGACGTCGCCCGTTACGCTTACGATAAGTTGCGTCGCACCCTCGATGTTGGACTCTAAAAGAGAGGAACTTGCCGCCTGTCTCAGAGCTTCCATAACTCTGGTTTCTCCCTTTGCCCGTCCCACTCCGATATGAGCGGTGCCCTTGTTTTTTATAACGGTTTCGAGATCTGCAAAATCGAGGTTGATCAAAGCGGGTTTTGCCACGATATCGATTATCCCGATAATACTGTTGTGCAATACTCCGTCGGGAATTTGTACCACTTTTATCATAGGCGTATTTGCCGGCAGAAAACTGAAGGCTTTTTCGTTGGGGATAACTATCAGTACGTCGGCTTCTTTACTTAATTTTTCGATACCCTCTTCCGCCACTATCATCTTGGGACGACCTTCGTAATCGAAAGGCTTGGTAACCAAAGCTATGGTAAGAATACCGAGTTCTTTGGCTATGCTCGCTACCACCGGAGCGCCGCCGGTACCCGTTCCTCCGCCCATTCCCGCCGTTACGAATACGAGATTGGCACCTTCCAGGGCTTCTTTTATTTCTTCTCTGGATTCGTTGGCTGCCTGTTCTCCTACGGAAGGTTTACTACCCGCTCCCAATCCGTGGGTAAGTTTGCTACCTAATTGAATTTTTTTATCTGCAAGCACGCTGTTTAACGAAGTCATATCGGTATTGCAAGCGATAAATTCCACGCCTTCCACGTTGGCTGCTTTAAGACGGTCGACAGCGTTACAACCTCCGCCGCCTACGCCTATAACCTTAATTTTTACTACTTCGTGCGCGGGTTCGGAAGCGTCGGCACTTTTATTGATGAAATCCATTTCAGTTCCTCCTGTATATCTTAGCTAACAGTTTTTCCCAAAAATTCGGTTTTATGGACCGATTTATTTTATCGCATAATCCTGCTAAAGCAAAATTTTTACAACCTTCTAAATTTATCGCGTCTGAAGTGAGTATTTCTATTTCTCTTCCGATTTGATCTTCGAAAATTTCCTTTACGCCCCTTATCGAACAGATATCCGAACCCGTCAGATATACCGGCGTTTCTTTTTCTCCCGAATAGGCGTTTACGGTTTCGGCAATTACCGAAGCTATGTATAGCAAAGTTTCTATAATTCTCGTATTAACTTCCCTGACGGGAAAATGATTGCCGAGGAAGGAATACTTCAATTCCGGCGTAAACGCCAGATTGAGATTACTTTGCATAATCAATCCGTCCGCGAAATCGTCCGTACAGTTCAATAAATCGGTTACGGAATATATAACGTCGTTATATCCGAAAAATCGGGATGTAACCGCAATCGGGGACTTTCCGCTGCAAGACGCTATATCGGTATGCCCTCTGCCGAAAACGATGAATATTTTATCCCCTTCGGGTAAAAATCTTGCGGCATTGTGAGCTACGGCAGTCGGGAAGGAACAATATTCGAAATTTTTCAAGCAACGTTTTGCGCAGTTGTCGAAAAGCTCCTTTACCGCGGGTCTGAGATAACCCACAGAAGCCGTAACGTAAAGGGAATCGGTCTTTTCCCCTATCGGATCGTACATTATCGGATTATAAAAAGATTTATAAAAAATAGGAGTACGTTCTACGGGAAGATGGCCTCTCACTTCCTTGCCGCAGGAAGACAAAAGCTTTTGCACGTCTTTTTCGGTAACCGTCCCTCCGTCTATACGAATTTGGTTTTCCACCAGATCGTAGTTATAAAAAATACCGGGCAAAAGCACGAAAGCTCTGTCTTCGGTCAAACCGTATCTGTTTTCGGTATCCGCATATAAGGACCTTATTTTCTCGAAAACCTCTTCAGAGGAACGGAAGCCTTCGTTATCGAACCCGGAAAAAGGAACGCTGTTTTCGGCATAAAAAACGTAGCCGGTCTCGCTTCTTTCCGATAAAACCAACCTTATAAGCCCGTTTTCTACGCATAAAACAGAAATTAAACGCAAAATCTTTCTCCTATAAGTATTATTAAAAAATTATAATATAAATCTAAAATATAGTCAAGTACCGTATGGATAATGTAAAAACGAATTTCAGTCGATAACCGCACCGAAGCGGTCGGGATAAGAAAGAGCGACGTACTCGTCGTATGCAGAATAAATATCTTCTTTTACGTTACTTTGAGAAATAACCCATTTTGCCTTCGTTTCTCTCAAAGTCAAAGTTAATGCGTCGTCGTCGATAGAGACGGTTTCGATAAGTTGCGGCAAAGCCTCTTCTTCGATATTCTTATCGATAAGAGCGTTTGCCATCGTGCGCAGATAAATACATTCCTTTACGTCGAAAGTTTCATAAACCTCGAAACCCGTCACGTTTATGAGCAAATAATTATTTTGCGACAATTCCTGCGCTTCGTATATTTTTCCTCTCTGAAAATCCTTATCGGTGGGAACGTAAAGTTGTTTTCCCTCTGCAGAATAGACTTTCAGACAAAAGACAGGTATTCTTTCCTTAACGTAAACCACCACTTCGTTGGGGAATATCCTTTCGATATCGGTGACGACTATGGAATTATCATCGAAAAAAGCGGATACTTTTTCCTTGATTTCCGTTTCTTTGAGATTGAAAATATTTTTTTGTTTGTTAAGTCCGGAAGCTTCCAGAATACCCGCTTCGTCGGCAAGGGCCGTCTTATTCAGAAAGACAATGCTGACGTGGCGCACGGTAAAAATTTGTCCGCACGCTACGATCAAGGCAATTACCAGTAAACTGGCTATGATGAGAATATATTTCTTTTTCATCTTCTGATTATATCGGCTCCGACGCTTCTTAAAATAATTTCCATATTTTCGTATCCGCGGTCAATGTGATAAACGTCTTTGACTACCGTAGTCCCGTAAGCGTTCAAGCCCGCCAGTACCAAAGCCGCTCCTCCCCTGAGATCCTGTGCGTAAACCTCGGCTCCGTGTAATCTTTCTACTCCTTTGATTACTGCGGTACGACCGTTGATTATTATATCTGCTCCCATCTTGGTTAATTCGGTTACGTGGCGAAAACGGTTTTCGAAAATGTTTTCGGTAAATACGCAAATTCCGTCGCTTACTGTCTGTAAAGCCATCATAGGAGCCTGTAAGTCGGTGGGAAATCCGGGATGCGGTTGCGTAGTTATCCTCTGTACCGCCGTCGGTCTTCCGTTCGCCTTTATATGTATATTATCACTGTTTTGGGTTATAATGCAAGAAGTTTTTGCCAATTTCGACAAAAGCGCCCTCATATCGCCGTGCTTTGCGCCCTTCAGTATTATTTCCCCTCCTGTTATAGCCGCGGCTATTGCATAAGTTCCGGCAACTATTCTGTCAGGCATAGCCCTGTAGGTGGTGCCTTTAAGACTTTCCACGCCAGTTATTCTTACCGTGGAAGTTCCCGCTCCGGAAATTTTGGCACCCATCTTGTTAAGGAAATTCTGTAAATCGACTATCTCGGGTTCGCAGGCTGCGTTATGCAGAACGGTGGTCCCCTCCGTAAGAACCGCGGCAAGCATAAGATTTTCCGTGGCTCCTACGCTCGGATAATCCAAAATCACGTCTCCGCTCTGCATATCCGTAGCGTCGCAATAAATATAACCGCAGGATTCCTCGATTTTTACGTTAAGGTCTCTCAGCCCTTTTATATGTATGTCTATCGGACGTAAACCTATGTCGCATCCTCCGGGATAAGCGACTTTGGCACACTTTTTCCTCGATAATACCGACCCGAGCAAAAAAACCGAACTTCTTAGTTCTTTCGCCAGTTCGTTCGGTATTTCGCAGGAATAGAGCCTTGACGCGTCTATGGTGACCTTATCCCCGACCATTTCCGCTTTGGCTCCGAGTTTTTGGATTATTTTTATCATATTTTTCACGTCGGTAAGAAGCGGAACATTTGTTATTTCCACTTTTTCGGCGCTTATTATCGCTGCCGCAAATAACGGTAACACGGTATTTTTCGCACCGTGTATTTCCACCTCACCATAAAGACTTTTCCCGCCGTTTATCAGAAATTCGCTCATCTGCCCCCCTTGCTTGCTTTTGACGAAGTTCTTCGGGGGTTTAGCTCCCTAAAAAAACCTTATCGATACATATTATGGTTTAATTTCCCCGTTGGTTACGCGCGCTACGTTATAAACCAATCCCGAAACGAACATATAAGTCATAAGACCCGTTCCCCCGGCGCTAATCAGCGGCAAAGGAACGCCCGTAGGCGGAATGGAACCCGTTACCACAGCCATGTTTATAATCACTTGCAATGCGGTAACCGAAATTATACCGGCGCAGAGCAAACTGTAAAATCGGTTTTTAGCGTTCATAGCCGTTCTTATCCCCACGAATATGTACAGGGCAAAAATGGCTATAACGAATACGCAACCGACCACTCCAGTTTCTTCCGCGATAACCGAAAAAATAAAATCAGATTCCGCAAAAGGCAAAAAAAGATATTTCTGACGACTGGCAAACAGTCCTACTCCGAACAAACCTCCGTTTCCGAGCGCGTAGTAGGATTGAATAAGCTGATATCCTTCGCCTTTCGGGTTTTGCCACGGATCGAGGAAAGCAAGCAGTCTTTTTACCCTGTACGGTTCCATAATTATCAGTACCGGAACGGCTATCGCAAGCACCGCCGCAACTGGTATAAAATATTTTTTCGGCAGCCCTGCAACGAAAGTCAATATAAGTACCGCGCCCGCCACGCAGACGGTTATACTCATATTCGGTTCCGCCATAATCAGCCCTGCGATAATCAATGAGCATAAAACCGGAATAATCATATTCCCAAGCTTTACGGGAGGATATTCCGACATATAGGAGGCAAGAAAAATCATCAGACCGAATTTCGACAGTTCTGACGGTTGAATGGTGGTAAAACCGAGATTCAACCACCTGGTTGCGCCGTAACTTTCCACCCCGAGTCCCGGAACGAAAACCAATCCGAGCAAAACCATACTCGCTATCAGTATCGGTATCCGCGCCTTATGAAGCCATTCCTGTTTTATTCTTCCCGCAACCACCATAAGTATCAGTCCCGCCGCAAAAGCGACGGCTTGTTTCTTTACATAAAAGAACGGATCGTTCAGATTTATTTCGGCAGAATAACTGCTTGCCGAATAAATCATTACCATACCTATTGCGGCAAGTGTTACAGTAGTTATCGGAAGAAGATACCGTTCGTGAAATTTAAGCTTTGATCGCATAAACCAACTGTTTGAATTTTTCGCCTCTTTCGGCGTAGCTTTTATATCTGTCGAAACTTGCGCAACACGGACTAAGCAAAACGTTGTCTATCCCCTCTTTTTCCGAAAGAACCTGAACGCAATCGGCTAAAGTAGGCAATATCTTTGCGTCGGGATAACCCATCTTCAAAGCCGAATTGTAAATTTTTTCGGCATTGGCTCCCGTTATCGCTACCGACTTAACTTTTTCGTCGAGATTTTCGAAAAAATCGCAGAAATCTTCCTTCTTGTCGCTCCCTCCCATAATAAGGCCTACCGTCCCTTCCAGACTTTCTATCGCAAAACGGCAGGCGTGTATATTGGTGCCTTTGGAATCGTTATAATAATTTTTCCCGTTTATGGTGGTGACGTATTCTATCCTGTTAGGCAAAAGCGAATATTCCTTTATCAGTTTTCCCATCGCCTCTTTTTTCACACCCGCTATCGCCCCTACGTTGAGAGCGACGAGAAAATTGAATTTGTTGTGTTCTCCTCTGAGTTTACTTTCCTTTACATGGCAAATTCCTACGTCGTCGAACATATAAAAGTTATCTTTTACGTAAACTTCGCTCATTCTCGACCTGGTGCTTACGGGAATACGTTTTGCGGGAGTGTTCTTTACGAAACTTCTTGCGGCTCCGTCTTCGTTGTTGAAAATAAGATAATCCGCAGGAGTCTGATTGGCGCAGATTCTTTTTTTCATTTCCTGATATTCGGTGTAACTGACGTACCTGTCGAGATGATCGGGTGCGAGATTGAGTATTACCGCCACGTCGGCTTTTGTCTCCGATACGTGTTCGAGCTGAAAACTGCTTACCTCTATAACCGCCCAGTCGAGTTCGGTTCCGTCGAGAACCACCTGAGAAACGGGATAACCGATGTTTCCCATAGCTTTTGCCCTTAATCCTGCAAAATTAAGTAATTTTTCTATCATCGTCACACAGGTGGTTTTTCCGTTGGTGCCGGTTACCATTATTTTTTTACAAGCGAGAAATCTCGCTCCGAGTTCCAGTTCGCTCCAGACGGGTACTGAATTTTCTTCACAGAATGCCAGAAGTTTGTGATTTAACGGAATGGATGGACTTACGACGACAAGTTCGGGGATATACCCTTCGGGTAAACTATGTACGCAGATAAATTCGCTTATATTGAGTTTCAGATCGTCGTCGTAGCATAAAACTTCCGCCCCCTCTCTTTTCAGAAGATATGCCGCGCTTATCCCGCTGGATTGCATTCCGGCTACCAATACCTTTTTTCCCTGTAAATTCACTTTGCACCTCCTCAGACAATCAGTAAAGCCACCGTTCCGGCAATAGCCGTTATAACGGAGTAGAAAGTAACTATCTTGCTTTCGTTATAACCTTTCATTTCGAGGTGGTGGTGCAGCGGTGCCATAAGAAAAATTCTTTTCTTACGCAGCTTAAAAACCAACACCTGTAATATTACTGATATGCCGCTTACAACGAACATTATTCCCACCAGAAGTATAAGAAGCGGATTTTTTGTAAACAACGGAATCACCGCACACAAAGCCCCGAGCGCAAGCGACCCCGTATCTCCCATAAAGACTCTTGCCTTATAGGAATTAAACCATAAAAAAGCCGCAAGACCGCCTATAAAAGACGCAACGAGTATGGTCAGATTATACAATTCCGACGCGTAAAGAGTATTCCCCGAATCGACTTGGGTAAGATACCCTTCGTAAAGTAAAATTCCGAAAAAAACCAGATAAACAATAACCGTACTGCCTGCCAGTCCGTCAAGTCCGTCGGTCAGGTTGACGCAGTTGGTGGTAGCTATATAAACGAGAAAACTTAACGGGATATAAGCCCAATGCAATTCTATCGTGTAATTGATAATCGGTATCAGAATTTCCGAACCGACATATTGATTGCGATAGGCAAAAATTGTAGCCAGTACAGCAATAACCGTTTGAGAAATGATTTTCTGATATGCTTTCAGCCCGAGATTACGCTTGAAAAAAACCTTTATAAAATCATCGAGGCCTCCTACTATTCCGTAACTGAACACCACAAGCAGCGCTACGGTTGCAAGTCGTCCGTTCCCTTTCCAAAATATAAGGCAGGATATCAACGCGGAGACAAGGAAAATTATCCCGCCCATAGTGGGGATACCCTCCTTGTCCTTGTGTTGCGAAACGTAACTGAGAATGGTTTGCCCTGCTTTCAGTTTGCGAATTAAGCTAATGACAGGCGGCGCGACGATCATTCCCACAAAAAAGGAAACGATCAAAGCCGGAAGTATTCCGTTCAATTCCTTCTCCCAAGATATTCCTCACAAATTTCCTTATCGTTAAACGGTATTTTTTCGCCTTTTATCTCCATGTGTTTTTCCGCGCCTTTCCCCGCTATAACCACCGTATCTCCTTCATGAGCTATGCGCAAAGCAAACAGAAGAGCCTTTTTCCTGTCGGGAATGGCAATATGACTTTTGCCGGCCCTGTCCGCACCCGCAAGTATATCGGCAATAATATCCTCGGGATTTTCGTCGCGGGGATTATCGCTGGTAATTATACAAAGATCCGACAACCTCTGAACGGTTTCGCCCATCAAGGGACGTTTTTCACGGTCGCGGTTTCCGCCGCATCCGAAAACGCATATCAGAGAATTTTCGGTAATTCCCCTCGCTGCGGTCAACACTTTTTCCAATCCGTCGGGAGTATGGGCATAGTCTATGATTACCTTAAATCCGCTCCCCTGCAACACGTTGAATCGTCCCTCGGGCGGCGTCAGCGAAAGGAGACTTTCTTTTATATAAGCCAAAGGTATCCCTATATCGCTTACAACCGTCATAGCGGCGAGCGTATTGTATAGATTGAATTCTCCGCTAAGTTTCGTGGTTATGTATTCGATTTCGTCGAATGCGTTTACCAAAAACTCCGTCCCTTTACGGTATTTGCAATCCAAAGCAAAAACTTCGGCGGGATTGTATAAACCGTAAGTAAGAGTCCTGCCCTTTCTGTCTCGGAAAATCTCCCTGCCTAACTCGTCGTCGGTGTTCACTACAGCATTTTTGACTTGTCCGTAACAAAATATACTCTTTTTTACCCTTCCGTATCGTTCCATACTTTCGAAAAAATCGAGATGGTCTCTGCTAAGGTTGGTAAATACGCAATATTCCAGTTCCAGTCCGTACAGTTTTCGGAAAAAAATCGCGTGAGCGCTGACTTCGGTAACGACGTAATCGATTTCGCTTTCCGCAGCTTTGGCAAGAAGCGCGAAAAACTCGTCAGGGTCCGGCGTAGTGAGAGAGGTGGATAATTTTTTTTCGCCGACTTCTGCGCCCAACGTGCCGATAAGGGCGGTTTTATATCCGCTTTTTTTCAAAAGGTGCGCAATAATATTTGCGGTAGTGGTTTTCCCGTTTGTACCGGTAACTCCGATGATTTTAAGTTTCCGTTCGGGATGCCCGTAGAAAGAGGCAGAATATAAAGCTAACGCTTTTCTTATATCCGAAACCTCGATAAAAAAACCGTTTTCATTTTTGTTCTCGGTAAAAACGCACACCGCGCCTTTTCCCAACGCCTCTTTCGCTTCTTTAACCGAGTCGCCTTTCAACAGAAAATACACGTCGCCTTTTTTTACTTTCTCTACTTTGAATACCGGTCTGCCGGCTTCTTTGTCCGCAACGCTCGCTTCCGCGTCCGTAAACACATCTTTGTCTTCGGTAAGGATTTCTTTGATCTTCATATATCCTCTCCTACCCTACATCTATCAGAATTATGCTGTCTTCGGTAACGTAACTATTCGCTAAGGGCAACTGTTTTGCAACTTTCGCTCCCTCTGTCCATTCACCCGCAAGTTCGTAATAAAGGTTGTGTTGTTTAAGTATTTTTACTGCTTCCGTAAGTGTAAGTCCTTCAAGAAGCGGCATACGGAACTTTTCTTTTTCCACGTAAGAGGAAGGTTGCATACCTTTATACGATACTATTTTCGAAAATATTTCTCCCGCATAAGGAGCGGCCACTACGCTTCCGTAATAAGCTCCGCCTTTAGGTTCGTCCACGATAAACAGAAGTATATATTCGGGGTCGTCGGCAGGCATAAATCCCAAGAAAGTGGAAACATACATTCCCTGCGCTATGACTCCGTTTGCATATTTCTGCGCCGTACCCGTTTTTCCGCCTATTCTGAAACCGGGTACCTGTGCGTTCTTTCCTCCGCCTTCGCTGACTACAGTTTCGAGTATTTCTCTCATCAATGCGCTTGTCTCGGAGGAAATCGTATTGCGTTTTACTATCGGATAATTCTGCACCAATACCTTCCCGTCGTTATCTACGATTTTATCGAGAATATAAGGCGTCATCAGTTTCCCGCCGTTTACTACCGAAGCGGCGGCGGTAAGCAGTTCTATGGGGGTGACGGCGATAGCCTGACCGAATCCCATTCTCGCAAGGTCAACCGTCTTTACCGCACTTTCGGTAATGGTCAGTCCGCTTGCTTCTCCGCTCATATCGATACCCGTCTTTTCCGTTATTCCGAACACTTCGAGTCCGTCGTAAAAATTCTCCGTACCGAGTTTTAACGCAATGTCCATAAACAGACAGTTACAGGAATTCTGCACGCCTTCGGTAAAAGTTTCGCTTCCGTGCCCTATCGTTCTCCAACATTTTATTCTTTGCCCGTCCACTATCCTGTAGCCGGGACAATAAAGGTTGTAACCGGTATTCACCAAGCCTTTATCCAATCCCATAGCTGCGGTAAGCACTTTGAAAGTTGATCCCGGTTCATAAACGTTGGAAACCAGAGTGGATTTTCCCGCGGAAAACAAAAGCTCTATATCGTCCCTCGGCAAATTGTTGAGATCGTACGACGGTCTCTGCGCCATAGCTAAGATTTCCCCGGTTTTTGCGTTCATCACCACACAGCTTGCGGCGGTTGCGTTATGTTTAAGGTATGCGTTGTTTACCGCACTTTCCACAAAACTTTGTATGGCGTAATCTACGGTAAGATAAACGTTGTTTCCTTTACTGCCTGCGATATATCGGGTTACGTTACCGTCGAGTTCCCGCCCTACGAGATCGGTTTCCGTCAGAATATAACCGTCCGTACCTTTAAGATACTTATCGTAGTAAGCTTCCACTCCCGATTGCCCCACTCCGTCAATATTGGTAAATCCCAAAATCTGAGTAAGGAAATCGCCGTATATATACTTTCTGTCAAGGTTCTGAGCATAATAAACACCCTCTATCCCCGAATCGATAAGGGCGTTCATTTCGGCTTTCGTAACTTTTTTACTGACGGTTATTTCACTTACTTTCGAAGTAAGTTTGGCATAAAGCGCTTCGCTGTCCACTCCGAGTACCGTTCCGAGTACCCTTGCGGTATATTCCTTGTCCGTCACGGAAACGGGTCTGGCATAAACCGTATATAAAGTTTCGGTATCGGCAAGCAAAACCCCGTTGCGATCGAATATGTCCCCTCGTTCGCCGGTTACCGGCACGTCTCTGGTCCATTGATCGAGCGCTTTGACACGCAGAGAGCTACCCTCCGCAATCTGAATGTAAATCAGTCTGGCAATAATTGCGACAAACAAAAAGGCTACCAACACCATAACTGTAAGTAACCTTTTCCTGAGTCTGTAATTAGATACTTTAATTTTTAATCTGACCTCACCTATTTATTAAGCGAGTCGCACAACCTGTCGAACCAACCGTTTTCCGAAGAACTTTCTTCGCTGATGGTCATAGACCTTATCGAGCCCGTTTCCGCCGAGGACGCCAATTTGTCGCTTTCAGCGGAGGCGGTAAAGTGATTGTCGGAAGGAAGACCCGTCGTGTTCGTCACTATTAAAATAGATGCTAACGCCAGCATTAAAATGACATATATTATCAATAAAATTTTACCGTTCTTCTTAAACTGCAAAGCGGAGGTTTTTTTCGGCTTTGCCACAGGTTCGTAACTTTCGTAAGAAAGTAACGTTCTCTCCTTTTTTGCGGTATTTTTTTCTACGTTGCCGTAAAACTCTTCCTGCTTCATAACGTGACTTCCGCAGGAAACTTCACCGTTGATAATACTCCGCAAATACTGTTCATATTCGTTGCCGGAGCTACTTTTTACATTAGTATCGATAACTTCGGGTTCCTCCGAAATTTTCTTACGTGCCGCTAATAAATATTTATCGAAATTAGTCAATCTGCTGTTATCCATTTCGGTCCTCCCTTTATACTCTTTCCGCAATCCTGAGTTTTGCGCTTTCCGCACGTTTATTGACGTCGGCTTCTTTTTCCCCTGATATGGGCTTTTTTGTTATTATTTTTACATCCCTTCGTTTGTTACATACGCAAACGGGTAATTTTTTGTCACAGATACAATCTTTTTCAAGTTCGACGAAAACGTTTTTCACTATCCTGTCTTCGAGCGAGTGGAAAGTTATTACGCAGATCCGTCCTCCTTCTTTCAGCCTTAAACTTAAATCGTTGACCGCTTCCTTAAGTCCGTTCAGCTCTCCGTTGACTTCTATCCTTATAGCCTGAAAGGTCTTTTTTGCCGGATTTCCGTTCTGATAACGGAATTTCGGCGGATAGGATTCTTTAACTATTTCCGCCAACTCCAGCGTAGTCGCTATGGAGCTTACCGCCCTTTTGCGGAGAATGTTTCTTACTATCTGCGGAGCGTTTCGTTCCTCTCCGTATTCGTACAGCACCCTCAGAAGTTCTTTTTCCGAATATCCGTTTACCACGTCGTAAGCGGATAATTTCTGTTCGGCGTCCATCCTCATATCCAAAGGAGCGTCTTTAATATAAGAAAACCCTCTTTCCGCCGTATCTATCTGATAGGAACTGACACCTAAATCCAATAACACTCCGTCCAGTTTTTCAATCCCGTATTCGTCGAGATAACCGAATACGTTTTTGAAATCGTCGTGAACGTAAGTAATTTTTTCGGAATACTCTTTCAGAACCGTCTCGGCATTCTTCAATGCGTCGGAGTCTTTATCGCAAGCTATAAGTCTGCCGTTTTTAAGACGTTGAAGTATCCCTTTGGAATGACCTCCTCCCCCGAGCGTTCCGTCGAGATAAATTCCGTCGGGTTTTATATTCAGTCCTTCAATGACCTCGTCGAATAGCACGGGAATATGTTCGTACTTCATAATTATCAGATATTCAAGGTGCGCGCTACTTGCATCATATCCATATTTTCGGTAGCGTATCTTGCGTCGTAAGCTTCTTCGCTCCACACTTCTATGCGGTCCATCACACCGAGAAAAACCATCTTTTTGGTAATGCCCGCTTTTTTCTTAAGTCTCGGTTGAAGCACGAAACGTCCCTGGCTGTCTTCTTCGGGAACCTGCATGGTCGCGAACAACTGACGTATCGCTTCCTGCTGGGTTTCGTCGGAAATGAGAGTATCTTTGAGTCTCTCGTATTTTTCCTTGAAGTCTTGCTGCGAAACGATGAACAGGCAATCGTTGCTAAGGCAAAAGATGACGTATTCGTCATCGAGTTTGGCCCTAAACTTGTTAGGGATCCTCATTCTGCCTTTTTCGTCCAAAGACAACCTGTGCTCACCGCAGAAAAACATTCTTTTGCTCCGTATTTTTATGTAAGTTTATTCTATCACAGAAATTTTCCATTTTCAACCACTTTTAATAATTTATTTTGAAAAATTTTTGCAATAAAAAAATTTTATGTTTACTTTCTTTAATTATTGTATCATTATCAAATAAATTATGCAATATTTTTAGTGGAAATTTATCCCTAAAATATTTTGTCGAAAGGATAAAATAAAACCGTCCAAGGGACGGTGTAAAGACTTAATACTTTTTTTGCGTCAATAAATCCTGAGAGGAACGAAATTCAGAAAATCGCAACTCGTCAAAACGTACTCGGTGTTTCCTTTCTTTATTTCGGCAGCATACCTCGAACGAGTGCCGTGTAGATGTCCGTAAATTGCCTTATCCACCTTGAACCTGTCGATAACTTTCGTAAAATCCGAATCCTCGAAACGGGAATTAAAAGGCGGATAATGCATAAGAAGCAAAATCTTCTTGCCTGTAGAAGCCGATTTTTCTGCTTCTTTCAAGGTCATCTCCAACCTGAGCAATTCGCGTGCGTATATTTTTTTCTCGTCTTCCGGCAATTCCGTATCCGAAACGGTCCAACCTCTCGTCCCGCAAATCACGTAATCGCCTGCGGTAAACGCGTTGTTCTGAATAAAACTTATACTTTCGAAGCCGCAGTCGTTGATTTTTTTATAGCTGCTCCACCAATAATCGTGGTTTCCGCGGATTATAAATTTTCTCCCGGGCAAAGCGTCTATTGCGGCGAGATCCGGAAGAGCTTCGGAAAGATTCATTGCCCACGAGGTATCTCCGGCGGACAGCACTATGTCTTCGTCGGTAATCGTCTTTTTCCACTCGTCGGATATTTTATTCCAATGTCCTACCCATTTTTCGCCGAAAACGTCCATAGGTTTATCTGTGCCGTTGGACAGGTGAAAATCGCTTATCGCATATACTTTCATATCGATATGATACCATATCAGCTTCCCGAAAGCAACATAATAGCCCAAAACACCAAAGGCTTACGCATTGAGCGTAAGCCTCAGTCATCTTAAAACCGCGTCCTTTGTATTTTACTGCTCCTACCGCGGAAATACCGGGGTACTGAACACGCCGGAGCAAACGTCTTGCGTATATTCCTGACAAGGCGGCAAAACCGGATATCCGTAAGCCGAGACTACCAGTATTACGTCTGCCACTACTTTTGTAATAATGGTGACACAAGCATTAGTTGTAACCTGATTCCCGGATATGGAATTCTGTAACCCGACGATAACTGCCGTCGCCTTAATGAACGGAGCAATCACTCCGTCGGAAGGTACCTTCATGACAATGTCCTGGCTGAACGTCATAGAAGATGTACCGGTGATTTGTGTTCCCGCTGAATTTGCTGCCACAACGACAATCGGCACCGTCAAAGTATAACTTACTCTCGAACAAACGCTTCCTGCTATCGGGGTAATCACCAGGTCGCTTATCACGGCCTCCCCCGAGCTTCTGACCCCGACTACGGTATCGTAGCCCGAGGTGCTTCCGGAAAAAGTTACGTTGAGAGTAGTATTGATACTCTGCTGTTGCATACAGGCGTCAAAAACTTTAGTAGCCTCTATGCAAGTTTTTTCGCATGCGTTATTGCCGGTACAACATATTGCGGGAGTATTACAGTTTTTAATATTGCAAGCCATAACATATCTCCCTTTTTTTATATCTAATACATCTTATGAAGGGAGAAGTATTTATGTGAAGCGGAATGTTTTTAAGTTTAATCGTCCGATGCGTCCGTAATGACGCTTTCCGCCTGCAATATCGCTTCGATACGAGCATAAACGGCTTCTCTGCCTGTTTTTTCCGAAGAAGAACACAGATAAATGTCGTCACAACCTATTCCTATGTAATCCGCTATGGCTTTTTTGTTGCGTTGAGCGGCGCTTTTACTTAGTTTATCCGCTTTAGTTGCGATGATTGTAAACGGTATGCGGTAAAAATACAGATATTTTATCATTTGCATATCGTCTTCGGTGGGATTGTGACGAATATCCAGTAAAAGAAAAACGTTTTTGAGATTTTTGGAGTTGCGGAAATAATCTTCTATGAGTTTACCCCACTTAGCCTTCTCGGCAAAACTTACCTTGGCAAATCCGTATCCCGGCAAATCCACTAAATTAAATTCGCCTTTATTCACCACAAAATAATTAAGAAGTCTCGTCCGTCCGGGTTCCTTGGAAGTTTTAGCAAGTCTTTTGTTATTGCAAATAAAATTTATAAACGAAGACTTCCCTACGTTGGATTTACCTGCGACCGCTATTTCCGGCAAAGTCTGTAAATTTATCTGAGACGAGTCCCCTACGCTCTTTACGAATTCGGCATTTTTTATAATCATATTTTTCTCCGAAAAAGGCGGTATAATTACCGCCTTCCAATTTTTAAGCCGTTTCTTTTCTGTCCCTGACTATAACGGGCGGTGCGTTCCTTTTAACGCAATCCTCGGTAACCGTAACCGAAGTAACGGATTTATCCGACGGTATGTCGTACATAACGTCCAGCATTATTTTTTCCACAATGGCGCGAAGACCTCTGGCGCCTGTTTTAAGCGCTATGGATTTTTGAGCTACCGCTTTAAGTGCGTCCTCGGTAAATTCCAGTTCGACGTCGTTAAGTTTCAGCATTTTCTTATACTGCTTCACTATGGAATTTTTCGGTTCGGTCAGAATACGCACCAGGTCATCTTCCGTCAAAGGATCGAGTGCGGCGATTATGGGCATTCTGCCCACGAACTCGGGAATAAGTCCGTATTTTATAAGATCGTCGGGCTGTAACTCGTGAATATTTTCCGAATACATATTTTCTCTTTCTTTCAACACTCCGCCGAAACCGAGAGAAGAACTGTCTTTTCTCTTGTCAACCACTTTTTCAAGTCCCACGAAAGCTCCGCCGCAGATAAACAAAATGTTGGTGGTGTCTATCTGAATAAAATCTTCCTGCGGATGTTTTCTGCCGCCGTGCGGAGGTACGTTAGCCACGGTGGATTCCAAAATTTTGAGTAAAGCCTGTTGCACACCCTCTCCGCTTACGTCTCTGGTAATGCTGACGTTCTCGGTTTTACGGCAGATTTTATCGATTTCGTCGATATAAACTATCCCCATTTCGGCTTTCTTAACGTCGCCGTTGGCTGCCTGTATAAGTTTCAGAAGAATATTCTCCACGTCCTCTCCGACATATCCGGCTTCGGTCAATGTGGTGGCGTCCGCCACGCAGAAAGGTACGTTGATTATGTCGGCAAGAGTCCTTGCAAGCAAAGTCTTTCCGCTACCGGTAGGTCCGAGCATCAAAACGTTGCTCTTTTCCAGCTTGACGTCTCCGTTATCGCTTTTGGAGTCCATAACTCTTTTATAATGATTATAAACAGCTACGGAAAGAATTTTTTTGGCGCTGTCCTGCCCCACTATGCTTTCGTCCAGACGTTCTTTAATATCTTTAGGCGTGGGAAGTTCGCCTTTCACTTCGGTCTTTTCGGGTTTTTCACCGCTGATAACCGCTATTTCGTCCAGAATGTCGTAAGCTCTTTTAACGCATAAATTACAGATGGAAACGCCTTGCGCGCCCGCAATAAGCGTAACGCCGTCGTCGGCAGTCCGTCCGCAGAATATACATTTATTGCTGTCAACTTCGATATTGTTAATCATATTACTCCTTGCGGGTCTTGTAAACTTTATCGATAATGCCGTACTCCAACGCCGCCTCTGCGTCCATATAATAATCGCGATCCACGTCGCGTTCTATTTTTTCCAGAGGTTGCGAAGTGTTTTCGGCAAGAATACGATTCATTTTTGCCCTTGTCTTCAATATATGCTCCGCGACGATAGCTATTTCACTCGCCTGTCCCGAAACGCCTCCGCTGGGTTGATGAATCATTATTTCGCTGTTAGGCAAAGCATAACGTTTGCCTTTTGTTCCCGAACTCAGAAGGAACGCTCCCATACTTGCGGCAAAACCCACGCAAATGGTGCTAACGTCGCATTTGATATAGTTCATTGTGTCGTAAATAGCCATTCCGTCGGTGACCGAACCGCCGGGACTGTTTATATAAAGGAATATATCCTTGTTCGGGTCCTTTGTTTCCAGATAAAGGAGCTGCGCCACCACGCTGCTCGCAGTCTGAAAATTTATCTCGCCGCTCAGGAAGACTATTCTGTCTTCCAGTAAGCGGGAGTATAAATCGTATGTTCTTTCGCTTCTCGCGTCTTTCTCTATTACGAAAGGTATGGACATAATCTCCTCCTTTTGCGACGGTTACGTTTTCAACGAGACCGTAATATTATAATCCTTATTCTATATTATTATTAGCTTTTAAGAATGCGAATAATTTGTCTACCAGAAGTTTGTTGGCGATATAACTCATATATTGCGGATTCTTTTGTTTTTCGTCCAGCTTGTCGAATTCGGCATTGAGTTCTTCTGCGGGTACGTCGATATTTTCCTTCTTGACGATGGCTTCCATTACAAGGCGGGATTTGATGTTGGCGTAAGCTTCGTTGCGTTTCTCTGCCTTGATTTCTTCCACCGTGGTTCCGGTATATTTCAGGTAATCTTCGAACTTAAGTCCGTATTGCGCCATACTGTGTTCCAGTTCCTGCACTCTGTAATCGAGTTCTTCGTCCACCATACATTCGGGAATATCGATTTCGGTGTTCTTGACGATAGCGTCTATCATTTCGTTTTCCAGTTTGTAACCTGCCTGTTCGATTTTCTTGGGTGCAAGTTCGCTCTTGATTTTTTCCTTCCATTCCGCTACGGTGTTGAGCTCGTCGTCGATATCTTTCACGAATTCGTCGTCCAGAACGGGCAGTTCTTTATGCTGAATACCGTTTATTTTGATAGCGAATACAGCGTCTTTTCCCGCAAGGACGGGGGTGTACTGCTCGGGGAACTTAACGTTGATATCTTTGCTTTCCCCTATTTTCATACCGATGAGCTGATCTTCGAATCCGGGAATAAACGCTCCGCTTCCTATCTCCAGTCGCTGATTTTCGGCGGTACCTCCTTCGAATTTCACTCCGTCCACGCTTCCGCTGTAGTCGAGTATTGCGGTGTCTCCTTTTTCCAAAGCGCCTTCGGATTTTTCCACCAGACGGGCTCTGGCGTTGAGTTCCTTGTCGATAACCGCCTGAATATCTTCGTCGGTAACTTCGGTGGAATCCATCTTGAAAGTAATACCTTTATACTGTCCGAGTTCGAATTCGGGTTTTACGGCAACGGTAATAACGGCTTTAACTCCGTCTTCGCTTATTTCTTTAATATCCACACTGGGGTCTCCGACCACGTCCAGATTGTCGTTTTTGATGATATCGGCATAATGTTTGGAAAGAGTGGCGTCTATGGCTTCTTCATAGAAAAATTCTATTCCGTAACGCTTTACCAAAACGTTCATAGGTACTTTGCCCTTGCGGAAACCGTCTATGGCGTATTTATGTTTGTTTTTTTCATAAGCCTGCTTGACGTCGGCAGTCCATTCTTCTTTATTGACGTCGATAGCAATTTCCACTTTGGATTTGCTTAAATTCTGAACTGAATATTCCATTTATGTTTACCTCCGTATTTTTCCTTCTGTTCGAATTTTCTCCAGTCTGTTTATAATAGCATAAAAAATATGCATTTGCAAACTTTTATTCGCCGAATTTAGCGTATTATGTAATTTTATTCCTCGCTTTCCTCTTCGCGGGGTTGGCTTTTACGAGGTTTTGCCGAGGGTGTCGGTTCGTGCTGATCGTCGCTTTCGGTGAAAGTCATGATTTCTCCCTGCCAGCTTAATCTTATCCTTGCCAATTCTCCGTTTCTGTGCTTCTGCAAGTCGAGAATTATCGGAGAAGCGTGTTTTTCTTCCTCGAACTCTCTGTAAAGGAACATAACTATATCTGCGTCCTGCTCTATAGCTCCCGATTCTCTCAAGTCGGAAAGCTGAGGAGTTTTGGTTTCCCTGCGTTCTATTCCGCGCGACATCTGACTCAACAAAATTACCGGACAATTCAGTTCCCTTGCAATAACCTTCATAAGACGGCTCATTCTCGCGATTTCCTGCTGACGGTTGTCCTCTCCACGGGTGGACGAACCGGAACTCATAAGCTGCAGATAGTCCACTACCACGAGATCGACTCTTCCCGAAGGTTGTTCCGCGCTTAACTTACGGCACTGACTTAAGACCTCCTGCGGTGTTATCAAAGAAGAATCGTTTATGTAAATTTTGGTTTCCGAAAGGGTTTTTATGACTTTCCATAACCTGGACTGTCCGTCCCCTCTGAAAGAAGCGGAATTAAGATCGTTCATCGATATTCCGCCCATATTGCTTATAAGTCTCTGCGCGATTTCCCTTGACGCCATTTCCAAAGAAAATATAGCGATACATCTCGGAGTTTTGGAACTTTTAACCGCATTTGCCACTATATTAAGGGCGAATGCCGTTTTACCTACGGACGGACGAGCGGCGAGAATAACGAGATTGCCGTTCTGAAGTCCGTTCGTCACCTTGTCGAAACGACGGAAACCGGTATTCAGTCCCCTTAACGCGCCGGAGTCGCTCATAAGCGTATCTATTCTGTTCAGAACTTCAGCCGCCGAGTCGGATACGTGTACCAGTCCGCCGGTACGCATATCTTTCGAAAGGTCGTACACCAGTTTCTCTGCTTTTCTAATAACTTCGTCCTCATCGGAATTTTCGTAAGCTTCGTCTATAATCGACTCACCTGCTTTTATAACGTTACGAAGCACCATATCCCTGACGAGAATTTTTTTATATTGCTTGTAATGCACCGCCGAGGGAAACAGATTGTTAAGCGTGGTGAGATAATCGAGAGTTTTGTCGTCGGACGTTCCCGCAGCCTGCATTGCGTCGTAAACGTTTATGAAATCCACCGCGTCGCCTTTTTTGTAAAGAGTGCGCATTGCGGAATATACGTTACGGTTGACCGAGTTATAAAATCCCTCCTCGGGAAGTACGGACAATACCTCGCGTGCCGCGTCGGAATCTATAAGCATACAGCAAAGCAAACTTTGCTCGGCTTCGAAATTGTTGGGGAATCGCCTTACTTGTTTTTTATCGGATTTCCTTTTATCGATAGCTTTTTCTGCCATTATTGTATTCCCTCCTGTTTCTTCTTACGCCTGATAATCATAATCGTCAAAGGTACGGCAATGACCGGAATGGCTATAATTACGGCAAGTACGTACCACCCGACGGGGTTAGGGGCGTGTTGAGTAAAATGTATAAGTCTGTCCTTATCGGCTACCGTCATATCGAAACTGTGCAAGTACAGACTTCTTTGCGAATTGTAGGTTACCGAATCGGCGTCGCTGGTAATTATTTTGTAAGGGGTACCGTAAACGTAACGAAGTAAAATCTTGTCTTCTGCCGCGCCGGCTTCCTTACATAAATTTACGCAAACGTCAATAACGTTGTCGCCTGCCCCGATAAGGGAAAACACGGTATCGGTTTCGGTATAATAATCGGTGAAGAGAAAACCTTTGTCTTCCGTAGCTTCCGACTCGGATACTTCGTAACCGTCAAGCCCGTTTGCGATATAATAATCCGTCATCGTATCGTAAGAAAGATAAGCGTAAAGCTGACCGTTGAAATCGTCGCTTACCACCGTATACCCCAACGATGAAAAAATCAGCTTTATCTTATCCATTAAAAGACAATCGTATGCCACGTTGTTTTCTGTTTTGGAAATGGTTCTGTGAAAATTCTTATCCAAAGTTACCACAAAGGCAAAATAAACTCCGCTGTTTCGCAAAGTGTAGTTATGGTAGGAAAAAGCAACGTCGTATCCGTCGAGATCGTACCCTACTCCCGGTATCCCATCGGTTTCTCCGTATATTCCGTAATCCTCCGAAGCCGCTTCCGCAAACGGGAAAGAGGGAATTGCCGTTAAACAGACGGTCAAGGCAAAAATTAAGAATAAGATTAAGGCAAAACTTTTCTTATATATTTCTTTCATATCAGTTTAGACAATTCTTTCAGAATTTTTCCGAACTCCTTCATAGCCGCTTCAAAAGGCGCTTTTTTAGTAAGGTCGAGGTCGGTAAGCGACAGAATCTCCATAGGATACATACTACCACCCGAACTTAAAAACATCTTATATTTTTCTACGAAATTATCCTCCGATAAAATTTTATTTGCAATGTTTATGGCGCAAATTATTCCCGTAGAATATTTGTAAACATAAAAATCTCTGTAAAAATGCGGTATCCTTGCCCATTCATAACCTATTCTTTCATCGGAAATTACGGCGTCTCCGTAATATTCCGCATTAAGGTTACGGTAGAAAGAGGTCATTTTTTCGGCGCTTAAAGGTTCTCCGCTTTCAATAACTCCGTGAGCAAACTTTTCAAATTCCGCAAACATAGTCTGACGGAAAAGAGTGGTGCGGATCATATCGATATAGTAACTCAAAAGGTACTTTCTTTTATCGCCGGAAGCGTTTTTCAGAAGATGTTTTATAAGCAGAACCTCGTTAACGGTGCTGGCTATCTCCGCCACGAAAATCACATAATCGGCTTTTTCATAACACTGATTTTTATTGGAATAATAGGAATGCATGGCGTGTCCCATTTCGTGAGCGATGGTAAAAACGTCGTGGGTGGTGCCCTTGTGATTCAACAAAACGAACGGATGCGTGCCGTAAACACCCCAGGAATATGCTCCGCTGCGTTTGTTGGGCGTCTCTTCCACGTCTATCCAACCTTCCTTTACGGCTCGTTTCAGAACAGAAACATATTCCTCCCCCAAAGGCGCAAGGGCTTCGCATACGATACCGTACGCTTCGTCGAAATCGGTAAGAACGGCGTCTTCCTTGACTATGGGAACGTAAAGGTCGTACATATTGAGTTCGGGAAGATCGAGAGCCTTTTTCCTTAAAGCGATATATTCGTGCATTAAAGGCGTGTATTTTTTAACAACCTGAATGAGGTTGTCGTAAACTTTAACGGGTATGTTTTCCGCATAAAGCGCTTTGGCAAGACACGTAGGATGTTTTCTGACTTTAGCGTAAAAGTAATCCCTTTTCACGTTTCCCGCATAATTTGCGGCAATGGTATTTATATTGGAAATATAGGCGTCGAACATAGACTCGTAAGCCTGTTTGCGGACATTCTTGTCGGGGTTTTGCAATGCTACGGAATAAGTCCCGTGCGTTAAAGGAACTTTCGTCCCGTTGAGTTCTATCTCCCCCATTTTTATATCCACGTTGTCGAACATTCCGAAAATCGTACGGAAATCGTCTGAAAAGGTGCCGACCATGGAAAGCAACGCTTCTTCCTTCCTCCCGAGTAAACGCTTCTTGTCGCGGATTATTCCGTCTAAATCCATACTGAAATATTCGAAACTTTCGCTGTCTCTCATTTTTTTCAGTTCCGCCGCCGGGAATTTCGCAACGGTGGGACGTATAAAGGAACAGGCTTCGGAAAAATCGGAAGCCAACATCGATACTTTTTCGCAAAGTTCCTGATATCTGGTAACCGACTTGTCTTCATCGCTTTTCAGATTGAGATAAACGTAAAGTTTAGTTAATTTATAAGAAATTTTGCTCAAAGTAAGCAAACATTCCAAGGTATTTGCAGGTGTGAGATTGTCCTTAAATGCGCTGATTTCAGTTATTCCCGCCCTTACGTCGGAAAAATATCTTTCGATTTCGCTTTCGGCCAAAATATCTTCAGGTTTCCATTTTCTGCTATCGGGCAGAGAATCTCTCGACAGAACTTTATTCATAACAACTCCGAATTAAAATTATAAAATATTATACAAATAATTATATGCAAAAGTCAACAGGCTTAAAAGACCAAAAAAATGTTTTTTCAAAAATAAAAAAAATGCACCCACTCCGATATAAACTACCGAATCGGCATGAAAACAGGTAACTCCCCTAAAGCTTCCTCGTAACACATCCCGTTACTTGCTTAGTGCTGCTGCGGTCAAGCTCTGACACGGTTCACAAGACGAAATTGTACGAGACCTTATTATCAACATCCCTTATTCCCATCGGCTTTCCATAGAATATACCTCGGTGGGCGTTCGACCTCGCTATAGCGGATTGCGAGTTACAGGGCACCGCTAGCTCCCCGTCTAGCATCGGAAATAATTATAAACGTTTTTTTTATAAAAAGCAAGTTCTTTTTTGTCTTAATAAATCGTTTAATACCGTATCGATAACCTTAATTTGACTTTTATTCGGAAATAATATACAATCGTCGGTATAGGAGTAACGATTATGCTTAAAAAATTCAATCCGAACGAAAGAAACGATTTCGTCGAAATGTGTAAAGACTTTTATTCTTCCGACGCCGTGACCCATAACGTAGAAGAAAACAATTTTCTGAAGACATACGAACTTTGCCTTACCGACAATCCTTATGCCGAAGGATATTTCATCGTCGCCGACGGACAAAACGCGGGTTACTGTCTTCTTTCCTATACCTATTCCAACGAAGCGGGCGGAATAACCGCCTGGATAGAGGAAATTTATCTCAAACAAGAATTCAGAGGCAAAGGTTTAGGCAAAAGGGTTCTTTCGGAATTGGAAAAACTAATCCTTCCCGAAACCGTCAGAATAAGACTGGAACTGACTCCTGTAAATATTTCGGCAATGAAACTCTATGAAAAATGCGGTTACGAGAAACTCGATTATCTGCAAATGGTAAAAGAACTTTGAAACCGTTAATCTTATTCCCAAACTACTTTTTCCCCGAAAAGCGTTTCGGTAATTTTTTCTTTGAGTAAATCGATACCCTTTCCCGTTTTGGCGCTTATCGGTACTACGTTATCGCCCTCGAGGAAAGGAATTTTTTCCGCGACGTCGGTTTTGTTCAGCACGACGATTTTCGGGACGTCCGCCGCTCCTATCGAGTCCAACACGCTGTTGACTACTTCGTATTGAAAAGCAAAGTCTTTCCCCGAACAATCGTGAACGAGCAGAATAAGATCGGAATAACGCGTCTCCTCTAAAGTACTGGCAAACGCTTTAACGAATTCGTGCGGTAAACCGGAAATAAACCCGACCGTATCGGTCAAAACAAATTCTTTTCCCGGTCCTACCCATAATTTACGGGTGGTGGTATCGAGGGTTGCAAACAACTTGTCTTCTTCAGGGATTCCCGCTTTGGTAAGCCTGTTCATAAGGGTGGATTTACCCGCATTTGTGTATCCTACGATACTAACTGACTTAATTTTACTGTTTTGTCGTTTTTTTCTGCGAAGACGTCTTTCCGCCGTTAATTTATCTATACGTTCTTCTAAAAGGCGTATTTCGTTTCTTATGGTACGTTTATCCAGCTCAAGCTGCTGTTCTCCGGCGCCTCTTCTTGCGCCGCCGCCCCCGGCTCCGCCGCCGCCTTGTCTGCTTAATACCGCTCCTTGTCCCAAGACTCTGGGCAAACTGTGTTTTTTACGGGCAAGTTCCACCTGGAGTTTTCCTTCGGCGGTTGTGGCGTGTTTAGCAAAAATTTCCAAAATAACGGTCGCCCTGTCCAACACCGTTGCGTCGAGATACTTCTCCAGATTATTGAACTGGCTTCCGCTGATTTCGTTGTCGAATATGACCGTCCCTGCTTCCAGCGCGTCTAAGGCTTCTTTTAACTCGGCAAGTTTTCCTTTCCCGAGGTAGTACGACTTGTCGGGACTGTCCTTTCGTTGAAAAAGTCGAGCTACGGTTTCGTATCCTGCCGTTGACGCAAGTAATGCTAGTTCGTCCAGCGACTCGGTATCGTCCTTTTCCTCTGAAACCTTAACGAGTACGGCTTTATTGTAATCTTTCATTTTATATTTCCTCTTGAATAGATTAACATAAAAATATCCGTTTTGCAAGAAAACGGATATTTTTTTCGGTATTTCCCCTTTAAGTATCGGTTTTATAAGAGAATACAGAGTACACCGCCTTTCCCTTCGTTTACTATTCTCGATATAGTCCTGCGAAGTTTGTTGCGCGTGTCGCCGGGCATACTGGAAAGTTTGTTGTTAAGATCTTCTTTTACGAGAGCATTGAGGCTTTTCCCGAACATATTGGTTTCCCAGATACCGCTTTTATTGGTTTCGAACTCGCTTAAAAGATATTTTACGAGATCCTCGCTCTGCTGTTCGCTGCCGATTATGGGGCTGATTTCGGTTTCCACGTCAACTCGCATAATATGGAAAGACGGAGCGCTGGCCTTGAGTTTTACGCCGTATTGATTTCCTTTCTTTACAAGTTCGGGTTCTTCCAGTTCCATATCTTCTATGCCGGGATTTACCACTCCGTAACCGTCGGTTTTTACCGATTCCATTGCTTTCCTTATACCTTCGTAATCGGCATAGGATTTGCTGAGTTTCTTTACGAAAGTGAGCAATTTGTATTCGTCGTCCACGTTGTTATTGCATTCCGCGCTGAGTACTTTGAAGTACAGTCCGTCTTTTGCTTTGCATTTTAATTCGATAACGCCCGTTGACGGCTGGCTGAAGACCTCTACGTCGCTTTCGATGTATTCGTTGTCGGCGAATATTTCTTCGAGTAAAGCGTAGTCTCTCATCTTGGTCATACTTTTAGCGCCTTCCCTGATGACGGAAAGGATGTCGGCTATTATTTTTTCTCCGCTTCCGAAAGAACGCATCCATTTGGGTATGGAAATATTGACGGCGGTTATCGGGAATTCAAACAGAATATTTTGCATTATTTCCGTTATTTTTTCCTTTGTCAAATTCATTACGTCGCACACAGTCACGGGTACTCCGTAACGTTCTGCAAGACTTTCTCCGAGTCTGACGGCGTCGGTTTCTTCGGGATTGCGGGAATTAAGCACGATTACAAAAGGCTTGCCGCTTTCTTTAAGCGCGCTTACTACTTTTTCTTCGCTTTCTACATACTTGGTACGATTTATGTCCGTAATGGTTCCGTCGGTCGTTACCAGAATTCCCACGGTGGAATGTTCCTTGATGACTCTGTCGGTTCCGATTTCCGCAGCTTCCTGGAAAGGTATCTCTTTTTCCGACCAGGGAGTTTTGACCAGACGGGGTTTATCCCCTTCCTTATGCCCCAAAGCGTCCTCTATAAGGTAGCCTACGCAATCGATAAGCCTTACGTTTGCGGTCATTTTGTCAAAAGTCACTTCAGCCGCTTCGTTGGGTACGAACTTCGGCTCGGTTGTCATAATGGTCTTTCCGTCTGCAGACTGCGGCAATTCGTCTATCATTCTGGAAAGCTTGTTTTTATCCTCCACCCTGTCCAGTACCAGCAATTCCATAAATTTCTTGATAAAAGTGGACTTCCCCGTACGGACGGGGCCTACCACTCCTAAGTAAATATCGCCTCCGGTTCGGAGAGCGATATCGTCGTATATATCGTAATTCAACATAATCCGGCCTCCAAAATTTCTTTTACTCTAATTTATGAAAGCCGAAAAAACTCTATGACAAAATTTACGCCATAAAAAAGGACGCCCTTAAAGACGTCCTTAGTTATTGACTCTTTATAAAATTAAATTCTTCCGGTCGCCTTTTCGAAATAAGCGAGTTTTGCCGCGCAACAGAAAACTTCCATCGCGATAGCCAGTTCTTCCACCGGAGGCATACTGGGGGCTATCCTTACGTTACTGTCGGAAGGGTCTTTCTTATAAGGATAAGTGGCCCCTGCTCCCGTAAATACAACGCCTGCTTCCTTTGCTAAGAAAACCGTTCTTTTAGCCGTACCTTCGGGCAAATCGACGCTGACGAAAAATCCTCCTTTAGGCTCGTTCCAGGAAGCGAAACCGTCCATTTCCGCAGAAAGTATCTCTAAAACCTTTTCAAATTTGGGACGCATCAAAGCGGCGTGTTTATCCATATGGTCGAGGATGCCTTGAGCGTTTTTGAAAAATCTGACGTGCGCAAGCTGATTGAGTTTATCGTAACCGATGGTCTGTATTCCCATAAGTTTACGCAGTGAAGCGAGATTATTTTCGCTCGCCGCCATAAATCCTACTCCTCCGCCGGCAAAAGTGATTTTGGAAGTGGAACCGAACATATATACCATATCTTCGTTACCGTATTCCTTTGCGGTGTTCAGAAGATTAAGAAGTTTAACGTCTTCGGTTACATAATGAACCATATAAGCGTTATCCCAATAAATACGGAAATCGGCAGCCTTGGGTTTCAAGGCGGCAAAACGTCTTACGGTTTCGTCGGAATAAACAATACCTTGAGGATTGCTGTATTTCGGAACGCACCAGATACCTTTTATCTGTTCGTCTGCGGAAACCAGTTTTTCTATCATATCCATATCGGGTCCGCTTTCGGTCATAGGAACGTTAATCATTTCGATGCCGAAAAGCTCGGTTATGGCAAAATGTCTGTCGTAACCGGGTACGGGACAAAGCCATTTTATTTTTCCTTGTTCGTTAAAAGGTTTATTGCCGCACACCCCGAACTGCATGGCTCTTTGAAGCGTATCGTACATAATACTTAAACTTGCATTCCCAAGTACCATAATTTCGCTTTCTTTCACTCCGCTGAGTTCGGCAAACAGTTTCTTCGCTTCGGGAATACCATCTAATATTCCGTAGTTTCTGTAGTCTTGGCTACCTGTAAAGTCCGATTTAGAGGTCAATATATCAAATAACCCGTTGCTCAGATCAAGTTGCGCTTTGCTGGGTTTTCCTCTGCTCATATCCAGCTTAAGTCCCATTGCCTTGTATTTTTCGTAACGGGCAAGCTGTTCAACATATGCGTTTTCGGCAATAACTTCGGTTTTTTTCATCTTTTACCTCACTGAAAGTAATTTTATTTACGGCTGTAATTCAGTCTTCTTTTTCTTTGTTCCTTATCCTTATTCTTATCGGCGTACCCGAAAAATCGAACGCTTTGCGAAGACAATTTTCAAGATACCGCTTATAAGAAAAATGCATTATTTTTTCATCGTTGACGAAAAGGATAAACGTAGGCGGGTTTACCGACGCTTGCGTAGCGTAATAAACTCGCAATTTTTTTCCGTTATAATTAGGCGGTTCGTTGACGCTCATTGCGTCTGTCAGCACGTCGTTCAGTACGCCGGTAGGTACTCTGTTGGAGGCGTTCTTATAAACTTCATTCAGAGTATCCAGGACAAGATTAACTCTTTTACCCGTAAGCGCACTTATATATATAGGTTTGAAATAACTCATAAATTTGAGTTCTTCCTTAAGTTTTGCGTTAAATTCGTTTACCGTAAAAGTGTCTTTTTCCACGGCGTCCCATTTGTTCATTATTATAACGCTGGGTTTCTGGCTTTCGTGAACCAGTCCGCAAATCTTTATATCCTGTTCGCTTAAAGGTTCGCTTGCGTCGATAACCACCGCGACGACGTCCGCACGTCTCATAGCGTCTATACTTCTTATTACGCTGTAGTATTCGACGTCTTCGTTAACTTTATTTTTTCGGCGTATTCCTGCCGTGTCGATTATTCGGTAACTTTTGCCGTCCTTGGTAAAAGGGGTGTCGATAGCGTCCCTGGTAGTCCCCGCAATATCGCTGACTATTACCCTGTCAAAACCGAGTATTCTGTTTACAAGAGAACTTTTACCTGCATTAGGCTTACCGACTACAGCTATTTTCAGTCCTTCGTCGTCTGTCCCTTCCTCGATTTTCACCTTGAATTTGGATACTATTTCATCCAACAAGTCCCCTAAATTAAGACCCTGTTCGCTGGAAACGGGAATAGGCTCGCCCAATCCGAGATTGTAAAAATCGTAAACCGAATCGTAATTATTGTTGTCGATTTTGTTTACCGCAAGCACTATGGGTTTTTTACTCGCACGCAACAGTTCCGCCACGTCATAGTCGTCGGGCATTATACCCGTTTTCCCGTCCACAAAAAACAATATAACGTCGGCTAAATCCACCGCAAGCTCCGCTTGTCTTTTTATGTGCTTCCACATCTGGTCTTCAGAATGGATTTCTATTCCTCCTGTATCGACCATGGTAAACGAATAACCGCACCACTCTGCGTCGGCATAAACTCTGTCCCTGGTTACTCCGGGCATATCTTCCACTATGCTTATACGTTTCCCTGCCATTTTATTGAAAAACGTACTTTTCCCTACGTTGGGTCTGCCCACTATGGCGAGAAGCGGCTTTACCATTTCTGCTCTCCTTTCAATATCGTTTTGAGAAAACTTTCTCCGTCCGGATGACTTACGGCTATTTTTACCTTAAGAATCGAGGACAATTCCTTGACGCTCATATCGTCGAGAAACACGTCCCCGAACTCTTTCAACATCACCGACGGTATCATCAGATAATCCTCGTCAAAACGCTTATCTTTGTAATTATCTATTATATCCGTAGCCGTCACCAGTCCCGTAACGGTTACCGTCTCGCCGAAAAATCGGTTTTTTACCGGATAAACGTTGATTTCCAGGGCGGGAAATTTTTCTTTGATCAAGCCGACGGCTTTTTTTATAACGCTTTCGCCGCTGACCCCCGTGAAAATTCCTATCTTTTTTTTCTTACGGGACGGACGGACGTTTTCAAGAGCATATTTTAATTCCCCGAAAAATTTTGCTATCAGTCCGACGCCGTTTTCTATCTGCTCGAAATTACCGTAATAACTTTCATCCCGAACCTCTTTCCCTGCTATCTGATACATTTCGTCGGCGCAATAGCAAAAATTAGGATGTTCCTCATAAAAGCGTTCCGTCGTTTCTATTGCTTTTTCCGCTTCATCGGCTCTCAAAAGTCGGACAGAGGGCAAATTTTCTCTGTGCGAAGTCAACCCTACCGGAACTACCGCTACCGTCGCCACTCCGACTTTGTATAAATCTTCCAACGATTGCAACAAAACCGCTCCGTCGTTCACTTCCGGCACCAAAACTATCTGAGTATGCACGGTTATCCCCGCCGATACAAACCTTTCCAACACCGGCAGAACAGGCATTGCTTTCTTTATTCCCAGCAAATATTTTCTTACGGTTTCGTCGGTTGCGTGCACTGAAACGTAAAGCGGCGACAGCTTGTATTCGGTTATTCTGCGAAAATCGGCTTCCTTGAGATTGGTGCAAGTTATGTAAGAACCGCTTATAAACGAAAGTCTGTAATCGTCGTCTTTCACATACAGCGTTTCCCTCAAATTATCGGGAAGCTGTCTTACAAAACAGAAAATACAATTATTGCAACATTCTTTCGGAACAATTTCGGCGCTTTCGTCAAAGCTCAGTCCGAGTCTTTCGGAATAGTCTTTTCTGACGTAAATGACGTGAAATGTCTTGCCGTCGCGTCGTAATTCGAAATCCGCCTCGTCCTGCTCTTCAGCATAGGCGTAATCGAGTATATCCGTAAAAGGAAATCCGTTGATACCGAGTATTTCGTCCCCCGGTAAAACTTTACCTTTGAGCGGACTTTTTTTCTCCACCGCAATAATTTTAGTCATAATTTATATTATCCTTTATTTCCGATAAAAAGTCAAATATTAGCTTGCTCTTTGGAAAGGTTTTGTTATAATGGTAGTATGCCGAACGACGTAATACTGCTTAACGCATTAGCAAACGAACTGAACGACCTTCTTTCCGACGGACGGATAGAAAAAATATATCAACCGGAAATCGACGAAGTGACCTTTTCGGTAAAAGCCAAAGGTAAAATTCATACTCTCGTCATAAGCGCCTCTCCTTCCGCTCCCCGTACTCATATCACTAAGCAGAAAAAGGAAAATTCACTCAATGCCCCTGCTTTTTGTATGTTGTTACGCAAATATCTTTCGGGCAGCAATCTCAAGAACGTTTCCGTTTTTAATTCCGACAGAATAATTAAATTCACTTTCGAAACCCGAAGCGAATTAAAAGACAGGGCGGTATATTTCCTGCTTGCGGAACTTATGGGGAGATATTCCAACATTATCCTTACCGACGAAAATTATAAAATCATCGACGCCATAAGACGTATTCATTTCGACCAAAGCACGACACGGTATATTCTTCCCAATCTGCAGTACGTTCTTCAACCCAAGAATAAAGTATCCTTAGATGACCCGACAGGACTGAAAGAGATATTCGAAAAAGGAGTTACCGACTTCAAAGAATTGCCTAAACTTATCAGCGGAATAGGTAAAGAAACGGCAAAAGAAATATTTTACGCCGAAAACCAGTACGAAAAGTTACAAAATCTTATCGGTATTTATTCCTCTCCTCTTTACTCCCCCGTTTTGAAAACCGACGGAGAAAAACCGACGGACTATTACGTATACAGATACGATACCGTAGAAGGAGAATTTATCGGCAAATCCACTCTCAACGAGTGCCTTGACGAATATTACACCCTCCTCGACGGTAACGAAAGAAAGAAGGCTTCCTCCAAGACCGTCAACACGGTATTGAAAAGAATGAAGGAAAAAATCGATCGCAGAATTTCCGACAATACCGAAAAAATCGCCGAGAAAGAAAAGTCCGAAAAATGGAAAAAATACGGTGAAACCATACTCGGCAATATCTGGAAAATTAAAAACGGAGACAAGTATGTCGAAGGATTAGATTATGAGAGCAATCAAACCGTAAAAGTGCCTCTCGACGAAACTCTCTCCCCGTCGGCAAACGCTCAGCTTTATTACAAAAAATACGCCAAAGCAAAAAGAGCGGCGGAGATAGCGGAAAAACAACTGACCGAACTATACAAACAAAAGGAATATCTAAAATCGGTAGAACTTTCCGTACGTGACTCCGAGACCAAACAGGAATACACGGAAATTACCGAAGAATTGAATCGCCTTAACGGAAGGAGCTCAAAATCAGTCGCCAAAAAGGAAAAACCTTCCCGTCCCGTAAGAGTCAAAATCGAAAACGGCGAAATAATTTACGGCAGGAATAATCTCCAGAACAATGAAGTTACGTTCAAAATTGCCGACAGAAACGACCTATGGCTGCACGTTAAAGAATGTCACGGAAGCCACGTTATCATAAAGGGAGAAGTTACCGACGAGGTTTTACTAAAAGCCGCGCAAATTGCCGCTTTTTACAGCGAATGCCGTTGCGACGAAAAAGTCGACGTCGATTACGCTTTGGTCAAATATGTAAAAAAAATACCTTCTTCCCTGCCCGGTCAAGTTATTTACTCAAATTATAAAACGGTAACGGTAACCCCTGCCGACGAACACGGACATAAAGCCGATTAAACTGATTATTGACGAATCTAAAAAAACCACGACCGTTTGACCGTGGTTTTTTATAATAATTCAATATTGACTGGGAAAAATTATTCGACAACCTCTTCCTTCGTTTCCTCTGCCGCCGTTTCGGAAGCAACAGGGGTCTCTTCGGGATTTTCAAAGGCTTTTTCGTCTTGAATATCTTTCAAGGCCGACTCCGCAGTCCCGTCCACATAAGCGGCGGGAAGGCTGTCTCCGCCTTCTTGATTTTCGGTCTCGGTTTTCTTTCCGAACAATACGTTCACCACTATTCCGATGATCAAAGCGGTGGCGATGGAGCTGATGGTAACTATGGCTTTACCCTGCGTGGCAAGTCCGAATTGTAAACTCAGTCCGCCTATACCGGAAACGAGAATGGAACTTACGGTGAAAAGATTTTTGCTTTCTCCGAGATCTATTCCTCTGAGCATGTTCAGACCGCTTACCGCTATAAATCCGTAAAGCGCAAGGCAAACGCCGCCCATTACGCAGGAAGGTATGGTTTCGAGGAAAGCCATGACCGGCGAGAAGAATGCGAGCACTATAGCCATTACGGCTGCGCCTAAAATACTTACGACGGAAGCGTTTCTCGTGATGGCCACGCAACCTACGCTTTCTCCGTAAGTGGTATTGGGGCAACCTCCGAATATGGCTCCGATTAAGGATCCGATACCGTCTCCAAGCAACGTTCTGTGCAGACCGGGCTTGACCAAAAGATCGCGTTCGATTATCGAGCTGATGTTCTTGTGGTCTGCGATGTGTTCGGCAAATACCACGAAAGAAACGGGGATATAAAGCAAAGCTATGGTCGCCACGGACGCGCCGTCGAGAGATTGCAATTTGGTTATTCCGTCCAAAGCCGTATCGGTCGCCAGGAAAGTAAACTTGGGATAATCGAGGAAGCTCTGAATGCTTATGTCTTTGAAGTTATTTACCAACGGGGAGAAGTCTATAATCTTGAGATAATCGACGTGGCAGGCGTAACCGAAAATGGAGAAAAACGCCGCCAACGCATATCCGGAAAGGATACCGATTATGAAAGGAATGATCTTCATGGTCTTATTCCCTTTCACCGAGCAGAACACTACCATGAAAAACGTAAACAAACCGCAAAGTATGGCTACGAGGTTATATTGCATTCCCGAACCGCTTGCGGTAGTCAGGCTGGATACCGCACTGCCGGAAAGAGACAACCCTATCAAAGCGACCGTCGGTCCGATGACCACTGCGGGCATAAGCTTGGAGATCCATTTCGTGCCGACGAATTTGACCACCAACGCAATGATAACGTAGACTAAAGCGGCGAAAGCGGCACCGATCATAATACCGAAATAGCCGAAAACCGCAGCTCCCGCCAACGGGGAAATAAAAGCAAAGGAACTCCCGAGGAATACCGGACTCTTGAACCTCGTGAACAGCAAATAAGTGATCGTTCCGAAACCGGCGCCTACGAGTGCGGAAGCCGCATCGAGAACGGGATAACCCAACATACCGTTTACAACGGCGGGCACCGCTATCGTTGCCGCAATGATCGCAAGCAGTTGTTGAAACGAAAACACTATAAGTTTACTGAACTTAGGTCTGTCTTCAACGTCATAAACAAGTTTCATAAGTTGTTCTCCTTTTTTTATTTATCAATTTTGGATTAGCAACACTTTATCGATTTTATCGGTCTCTTCCAACATGACCTTTACCGCTTCGCTTCGGGAAGTAGGAAGATTTTTACCGACGTAATCGGCTTTAACGGGAAGTTCTCTGTGCCCTCTGTCCACCAATACGGCAAGTTGCACCACTGCGGGCCTCCCCTTTTCCATAACGGCGTCCAGCGCGGCTTTCGCCGTCCTGCCGGTATAAAGCACGTCATCGACGAGAATAACTTTTTTCCCTTCCACCGAACAAGGCAAAAAAGTGCCTTTACATTCGGGTTTTTCCGCTATTAAACTCAAATCGTCCCGATAAAACGTAATATCGACCTGCCCTACCGGCACATCGACGTTTTCGAACAATTTCAATAATCCGCTTATTCTTTCCGCAAGAGGCACCCCTCTGGTTCGGATCCCCGCAAGTATAAGATTTTCGGCGCCGGAATTCCTTTCTATAATTTCGTGAGCTATGCGTTTTAAGGCTCTGTTTATGGCGTCGGGCTCCATAATCGTCGCTTTGATAACCATTTGCTCCTCCGAAAAAAAAGGTTTTGCCGACGCAAAACCCATAAAAATACCATTTTCTACGAATCTTGTCGGCATCACGGTACCGTATTAAAGATTACCAATAGAAATATAACATATTTCGACAAACTAAACAAGCGTTTTGTTCAAATTATCCGCCGAAAGTGCAAAATGCCGAACATCCGCACGGCAACGTTATCCCGTCTTCTCCTTCCGACCCTATTTCGTCTGCGTCCACAACGTGTTTTCTGTCCTTAAAAACTATGTCAATAATGTTTTTCATAACGGTCGGCTGCAATCCGGTGGTATAGGAATTGATAAGATAAAAAAGCGGATTGTCGCTCATAACCTTTTCGGTAAGTTTCACCAAGGAAAATATTTTATCTTCAAGCCTCCACATCTCCCCTTTGGGTCCTCTGCCGTAACTTGGAGGATCCATTATGATTGCGTCGTACGTTTTTCCTCTTCTTATTTCTCTTTCCACGAACTTGACGCAATCGTCTACTATAAATCTTGTTTTGGTTTCGTCGAGTCCGTTTAGGGAAACGTTCCTTTTAGCCGTTTCGCACATCGCTTTTGCCGCATCGACGTGACATACTTTCGCCCCCGCCGAAACACAAGCCACTGTCGCCCCTCCGGTATATCCGAACAAATTAAGTACGTTGACAGTACCTTCCGCCTTGCTTATAACCTCTGTCATTCTCGCCCAGTTTACCGCCTGTTCGGGAAATATTCCTACGTGCTTGAAACCCATAAGTTTAAGTTCGAAGCTTAAGTTTCTCCAGGTTACGGTAAAATGTTCGGGCACTGATTTTTTAGTTTCCCACCTGCCGCCACCCGACGAACTTCTTTTGTATGTAGCATTCGTTCCTTTATATTCCGATAAATCGAACGGAGGCTCCCAGATAACCTGCGGATCGGGGCGTAATACGGTAACCGGTCCGAATTTTTCCAATTTTTCCCCGTTTCCCGTAGCTATCAGTTTATAGTCTTTCCATTCAGAATTGGTTTTCATTATTCCCTCTCGTAATAATCTTTGAATTTGCCTTCCACGTTACGGGCAAGAATGCCGTATTCGCTTGCGTCGTCCACGCTTTCGGCTAAGTTTATCAATCGTTTTGCTTCGATATATTCTCCCGCTTCCGTCAGTTCGTCGATAAGCGTCACGGTTATAAGGCGAACCTTGTCTCTTATGTTGTCGCCGTGCTTTCTGAAAAATCCCTGCGTTATCTCTTTGGCAAATCCCCCGTTATAAAGCGTGAGTATTTCCCTTGCCGCATTTAAGCGAACCGCTAAAGCCGCGTCTTTCTTATAGGAATCGATTTTGCTGAGAAAATATTTATAGTCGGTGTGTAATTTCTTTATTTTCAAATAATACTTACCGTTCCCGTAAGTTAATTCGTATTCCACTCCGGCGGCATTGAGCGTATTACGCATATTGTTATTGGTTGTTTTAAGATTATTGATAGCCGAAGTATAAACGTAATCGGGCCAAAGCACGTTCAATATAAAATTACGATCCAAACCCTGCTCTCCCTGCCAGACGTACAACAAAAACAGTTCCTTTTCTTTTTTGGTTTTCCAACGGATCTCCTCTCCTGCCACGTATACGCAACTGTTCCCCATAAATTTGACGTATACCCCGTCATCGTACGAATACGACAATAATTTTTCCGAAACTTTATCTTCCAGCGTTTTAACGCAATTATGCGCTATACCGTTTTCTTTGGCAAACAAAACCAATTTTTCAAAACACTCGTAATAATCCGCCGCCACCGTCAACATACCGTAATTTACGATACTTAACAGTATCTTTTCCACAATACTTTTAGCGTCCCGTAATTCGTCTTTTTCCATAAGAACGTTTATACTTATTGCGCTCGCAAGCAACCATATTCCCGACCTGACGCTGGCCTTTGCCACGCATTTTCGGGCATATATCAAGGCTTCTTCGTTGTTGCCGGAAATCCATTCGCAATAGGATATGGCTCCGTAAAGATAAAAGACGTTTCTTAAAGAATTAAGTTCGCAATACTTGGCATAAACTTTCGCCACGTCTCTGCCGTAATCGGCTTTCCCCGTTCTGGCAAGCAAAATCGCACGGACTGCGACGGTATATATTTTCCCTGCCTCTGCGGTATCCTTGCAAGCGACCGCTTTATCGATATAACTTAAGGACTCTTCGCATTTATTGTAGTACATCGTCGCTTTGGCAAGCAGCGTATATATATCGGCAAAATCGGTATCTATGCTGTTGTTCATTGCGTCTGTAAGAGCTTGTTTAGCAATATTTTCAGCTTCTTCCATTTCTCCGGCATAATAGTAAAAACCCATAAGTTTATAAGGAATGACGTAAAACGGAAGCATCTCCTTTATCTGTTTTATGTATTCCATTGCTTTCCCGTAATGACCGAAATCGAAATACGCTTCCGCCATAGCCTGCAACGCTTCGGCATACCAGATTTCATTAACGTTCTTTCTGTCGGACAAAATATACTCGATATTCCTAAAATCGCTTAAATTAAATCCGAGTCCGCTGTTTTTTATAGCCAGCGGCAACCTTGAAACAATATAATGAAAAGCCAGAACTCTTTTGTAAAAATCAGACTGAGACCGATTGTCGTATAAACTCCTCGCATAAAGAACGGCCTGTTCGTATTTCTTGTCCCCCGTAAGGGAACGGAAATAAAGCGAACGTGCAAAAATTTCTTCATCGGAATTTTCTTCAAAACCCGTTATTTCGTCGTTGAGAATTTCCCTTACCGCTGAATATTCGCCCCGACAAAGATAAATAAATCCTTTTATAAGTTTCAGACAAGGGTACCCGTCGGAAATTTCGGGAAAGACGATTTTTTCTATGTTTGCTTTGATATATTCTTCGAGAATAAAGGTTCTTTCCCTGTCCTTTATCAATGCGCGAGCGGCTTTTTCGGCGTATTCGGCGTCTCTTGCCTTGACCGCCGTTTCCAACGCCTTTACGGGCTTACCTGCCGAAATAAAGTAATCGCATAGTAAACTATCCAAATTCTTTTCGAAAAATCGACTTTTAAGCAATTCAGGTTCATCTTCCGCTAAACGGCTATGCAGTTCCTTCCCGAAGCAAAACAAGTCGTTTCCTTTGCAAAATACCAGATTGCGATAACGCTTGTTGAGATAATCCAGCATTTTATCGGCATCGGGATAAAGTTTATTCAGAAAATCCCTTCCGAGATGAGTTTTTTGCGAAACATAACAAAGGAAAGCTCTTTCTTCAAAAGATAATCCTTCTCCCTTCAAGGACTCATAGTCCAGAGAATTACCGTCTTCGGGGGGTGTGTCTATCAGCACGGGGCAACCGTCTTTGAAAATATTGTAATTTATATCGATAAAATTTTCGCTAACGAGTACGGTTTTCAGATTGCGCGGACTGTTTTTCAAAAACAATTCTATCATATCCTTATTATTAAGGCTTTCACTCTTTTCTATACTGTCGATAATCAGCAGGCAATCTCCTTCCAGAGAAGCTATTTTTGAGTGAATTTTGTTTATTATAATCGCGTCTTTATTAAAATCGTATTCACAATGTTTGAATTGAAGAATTTTGCGTAACTCGTCTTCTTCGTCGGCAAAAACTTTTTTCGCTATTTCGGTAATAAAAGAATGTAAATTATCGAATTCTGCATTTAACCAGTAAGTGTGTTTGCGGTAATTCGCTAGTTCAGTAAGAAATCCTATGCTTGCTCCGTCGGATTTCATCAAAAGCACCGCCGCCGGCGACGGGTTGGATAAAATTTCGTTGATAATACGGTTTGCGTACGATTTCCTTTCCATTCTTTCCTCATTTTTATGTTAAATGAAAAATAACCAAAAGTCAAACGAGCCGAAGCTTTCTCGGATAAAAACATTATCTTCCTTTCGGTTCCGTTAAGTATAAATAAAAATCGCTGCTTTTTAAGCAATAAGCGTATAAATTATTGACAGAATACAACCCTTTATGATATTATTAACGCAACACGTGCTAATAGAGGCGCGGATAACATCAGTAATCGGGTATCTTTAAGCGGCAAGGCTTCTCCCGACGAAAGGGTATATCCGCCGAAACTTCGTTTTTTCTTGTCCGAAACGGAGTTGGGCGCAGGTTTTAAGAGGTCTGCGACTGTCATCGAAAGATGGAGTACTATTAGAATCAAAGTACGGTATTGGCGGTGTGTTTACACCGTTATTTTTTTTGGAGGATAAAAAAATGAAACGTTACAATGTAGCCGTAGTCGGCGCAACCGGTATGGTAGGAAGCAAATTTTTGCAGGTTCTTTCCGAACGCAATCTGCCCGTAGATAATTATTATCTCTACGCATCCGCTAAAAGTGCGGGAAAACAAATCGATTTTATGGGTAAAAAACATACCGTAATAGAATTAAAAAAAGAAAATATCGTCGATAAGAAAATCGATTTTGCTCTTTTCTCGGCAGGCGGCGGCACTTCCAGAGATTTCGCTCCCATCTTTGCCGAACACGGAACGGTGGTTATCGACAATTCTTCTCAGTGGAGAACCAACCCCGACGTTCCCCTCGTGGTCCCCGAAGTCAATGCTGCCGAAGCAAAGAAACATCACGGTATAATTGCTAACCCCAACTGCTCCACCATTCAGGCTATGCTTCCCGTAAAAGCTCTTTACGACGCATTCGGAATTAAAAGAATCGTTTATTCCACCTACCAAGCGGTCAGCGGGGCAGGCGTTGCCGGATATAACGACCTGGTAAATCAGGCCAAAGAAGGAGAAACCCGGAAATTCCCCTATCCTATTTTCGGAAACGTTATTCCGCAGATAGACGTTTTCCTTCCCAACGGTTATACCAAAGAGGAAGAAAAAATGATGTTCGAAACCAAAAAGATATTGAACGACTACGATATTAAAGTTACTGCGACTACGGTCAGAGTTCCCGTAAGACACGGTCACAGCGAATCCATCAATATCGAATTCAAGAAGCCCTGCACCCTCGAAGGCATCAAAGAAGCTCTCTCTTCGATGAAAGGATTGGTGGTGGTGGACGACCCCGCCAACGGCAAATATCCGATGCCCATTTACGCCGAGGATAAGGACGAAGTATTCGTAGGTCGTATCAGACTGGACGAAACCGTCGACTCCGGCTGCAATATCTGGGTAGTCGCCGACAATATCCGTAAAGGCGCCGCAACCAACGCCGTACAGATAATGGAATATCTGATGAACGAAGACAATAAATAATTTATAATAATAATCCGCAAACGGAGGCAAAAAAATGACAATTTTCAAAGGTACTGCTACCGCTCTGATTACTCCTTTCAAGGACGACAAAGTAGATTTTGCGTCTCTGGACAGACTTCTGGACGACCAGCTTGCTAACGGAGTCAACGCCCTCGTAATAAACGGTACCACGGGCGAACCTACCACTATGACGCACGACGAAAGAACCGCCGTGGCTAAATTCGCTTTGGAAAAAGTCAACGGAAAGATCCCCGTAATACTCGGCGCCGGAAGCAATAACACTTTTACCGCCATAGAATACGCCCGCGAAGCCGAGGGACTCGGTGCAGACGCCGTACTTGTGGTTACCCCTTATTATAATAAGGCTACCCAAAACTCGCTTGTCGCGCATTACAAAGCTATAGCCGACAGTATCGGAATACCTATGGTTTTGTATAACGTTCCCGGAAGAACCGGAGTTAATATGCTGCCCGCAACGGTAGCTAAATTAGCAGGATACCGCAATATCGCCGCCGTCAAGGAAGCCAGCGGGAGCGTAAGTCAGATGATGGAAATAAAGCATCTTTGCGGCGACGCGATAGATCTTTACAGCGGCGACGACGGAATAGCTTTCCCCTGTATGGCAGTGGGCGGACTCGGCGCTATCAGCGTAGCAAGCAACATTATCCCCCGTTATTTCCGCGAAATGACGGACGCATGCCTGGAAAAAAATTACGAAAAAGCAAAATTGCACCAGTTTGAAATGTTGCACCTTATAAACGCGCTTTTCTGCGAAGTAAACCCCATTCCCGTAAAAACCGCGGCTTACTGGCTCGGACTTATTGACTCCGACTATATGCGCCTGCCTATGATTAAAATGGAAAAAACCGACGTTTTAGCTGCGGCTATGCGTGAATTCGGACTTAATTTCGAGGTGAAAAAATGAAAATTATCGTTTACGGCATCGGCGGTGCAATGGGAAAAATCGTCAACGAAGTTGTTTCCCGCGAAGACGAAGTAGTATGCGGCGTCGATAAATTCGCCGATAAAAACAACTTTTCCGTTCCCGTTTATTCCTCTTGCAAAGAAATAACCGAAAAAGCAGACTGTATCATTGATTTTTCTGTAAGAGAAGCAATTTACGACTACCTACCCTATGCGGTGGAACATAAAATACCCTGCGTTATAGCGACTACGGGTTACGACGAAAAGGAACTTGCCTTTATAGACGAAGCTTCCCGTACCATTCCCGTTTTCAAAAGCGGAAATATGAGCGTAGGTATAAACGTTTTGCTGCGTATCGCTAAACTTGCCGCTTCCGTCATCGGAAATCAGGCGGACATCGAAATAGTAGAAACCCACCACCACCGTAAAGTTGACGCTCCCAGCGGCACCGCTCTGTTGCTTGCAGAAGGTATTAAGGAAGTTCTACCCGATAAACAATATGTTTTCGGTCGAAACGGTCATACCGGTAAAAGAAAACCCGAAGAACTGGGTATTCACGCCTTACGCGGCGGTACGGTGGTCGGAAAACACGAAATATCGTTTTTTATGAACAGCGAAGTAATAACTGTCAAACACGAGGCCGAAAGTCGCGCTGTTTTTGCAGAAGGCAGTTTAAGCGCAGCTCGTTTCCTGGTAGGCAAAAACCCGGGAATATACAATATGAACGATATGCTTAATCAGTAACTTTTGTTATAATAATCTCCTCTTATTAAAAAAATCCCGCTCGAATTTAGCGGGATTTTTTTAAGAATTAAGTTTCAATGGTTTAAGCGACAAGCATATTTTCTTCCTGTCCTTCGTTTTCCGTTACCTCATCCTCCGTGCCGTCGTTATTGCTCGTGTCTTGACTTGCCGGGGTCAGCGTAAGCAAAGGTTCGGAGGCAAGAAGCATCCCGATAGTATCACTCAACGCAGAATCCTGATCTTCGACAATGTTGAGGAAAGGAACATGATAAGAGAATGTCAATACCGAAGGCAATTTAATAAAATCTATCAATGAAGATATTTCTTCCATACTTTGTAAATCCTCATTATAATGTCCGTCGATATAATTCAGCATATCGATTGCATTAAACCAAACCGAATTGTAAAATTCCGAATCGTATCGGAAAATTATGTTTTCCGTGGTAACTTTCAATGCACCGATAATATAAGAAATTGCGTCCATCCAGTTAAAATTCTTTTCCGTGCCGAAATCGTTTGCCAAAACTCTATTGGTTAATTCGGATATATCCAAAGGCATACTGAGAGTGCATACGTATTCATTTTCTTTCAATTCGTAAAAATAAGCTATATCCTTATATACGTAAAAACCTTTGTCGAGTTTACCGGTGGATTTATTTTTATATTCCACAAAAAGATAATTGTTTATGGATTCTTCCTGTAAAACTTTTGCAGTAATCACTACTTCGTAAGGAACAGCCGTGCCGCTTACGGTTTTTTCGGAATTAACGTTAATTCTGAAAGCGTTTTCCGCATAATAAACATAGTTTTCCCTTTCGTCGGCATAATCGTTATTGACGAAAGGTATTGATACGTTTTTCTGCTTGGAGATTTCAAAATTCTGCAAACCTACGTCCAATGCCAGGCGGTCTCCGAAAATAGATTGATTTCCGGAGGAAATCGTATCCACGTCGAGCGACGCGCTCAAAGTAGAAATACGCATATTCGAAGTGGTAAAATCCAAAGTTAAAGAAGATTGCGGGAAATTACCATCTAAAATATCTTCGAAGGTTACCCCGAATAAATTTGTAATTATCGTTTCGTATGCCGCTATATCGCCTATATCCAGGTCAAAATCGGTATCGCTGATATATCCGAAAAGGTTTTTTAACGAGGCAGGCAAATCGATACTGACTACGTAATTGAATTCTTCGTTGATACCGTTCATTCTGGTTTTGCCGACGGGGTCGGTTTTATTAACGAGTATCGAACTTAAAACCAAAGCAAGCTTACTGGTATCGATATCGACAGCCATATCGAAGGGGAAGAAAGACGACCAATTATCCGCGGTAAGGTTCATAGAAAACTTTGTTTGACCTATGGCGAGATATGCCTTTTCCTTATAAACAAACAATCCCAGTACGTTATCCTCATAACTGTCCTCTTTTGTGCTTAATTCAAAAGAAAGCATCAGATCGGATTTGGAATTGTTATCGTAATTCATTTTTACCGTCGCCCAGAAGGGGTTATCGTTCACCAAAAGTTTTAATTTACCTTCGGCGGACAGTTTAGGCGAACGATTAAGCTTGGTTTTGGAAAACTCGGTCGCGACGGTGGTAAATCCCCCCAAAAAACGGTTATAGACATCGCTCATAACGGGATTGGAAATTTCTTTCCAACCTTCGGTGTCGTCCACAGGCGGTTTTGGCTCGGTTTTCTCATCATTATCACAAGAGACAAGTACTACTGCCGCCAAAATAACCAGTACAACCACAAAAAATATCAATTTTTTTCTCATATTCCCTCCGTTGCCCCTTCAAGGCGAGAATAATTTTTATCCGCTCAATTGATAAATGAGCTCTTTTATTTTATGGACCGCCTCCAAATATGATACGTCGGTCTGAATTTTTTTGTCCCTGGTGGATATTTCGATATTTCCTTTAGCCAAAGTTTTGGGACTGATGACTATTCTTATGGGAATACCCATAAGGTCGCAGTCGGAAAACTTAAAACCTGCGCTGGCTTCCCTGTCGTCGAAAAGTACTTCTACTCCCTGTTCTTCCAAAGCACGGTATAATTCCTCGGATTTTTCTTTTACTGCAAGTTCGTCGATACGCAACGCGCAGAGATAAACCTGCCACGGCGCTATCGCCATAGGCCAGATAAGACCTTTATCGTCGTGACTTTCTTCGGCTACAGACGCTATCGCTCTTCCTATTCCTATGCCGTAACACCCCATAATAGGATTGACGGCTTTGCCTTCTTTGTCCAGAACGGTCATTCCCATTGTCTTGGTATATTTGGTGCCGAGTTGGAAGATGTTTCCGACTTCGATACCGTTTCTTAAAACGAGTTTCTTACCGCAGACGGGACACTTCTCCCCTTCTTTTACCTTGGCTACGTCGTAAAAAGTCTCAATTTTTACGTCTCTGTCAAAATCTATTCCCTTGATATGATATTCGGGTTTATTCGCCCCTCCTACCAGATTGTTCAGTCCTTTCAAGGATTGATCGAAAACCACGGTGGCGTCGGGTACGGATAAATTTATCGGTCCGATATTGCCTGCGTGCAAGCCCGGTATGTCTTTAATATTGGCTGGGACGACTTCGGCGGAAATAACCTTTTTCAATTTACTTTCGTTTATTTCGAGTTCTCCGCGTATAAAGCAAATTACGGGTTTTTCGGTGCCTTTGATAAAATAGCATACCGCCTTGACGGTTTTATTTTCGGGAACGTTCAGAAATTCGCTTACCGCCGCTATGTCGGCCTTGTCCGCCGTGAAAACTTCTTGAAGAGGTTCGCTGACTTCGTCGCGGAGATTGTCCCTTACCGAAACCGCCACTTCCATATTGGCTTTATAATCGCATTCGGAACAGAGTACGATGGTATCTTCCCCTACGTCGGTAAGAAGCATATATTCGTGAGCTACGCTGCCGCCCATCATACCGGTATCGGACTTAACGGCTACGACGTCTTTCATACCTATTCTTTTGAAAATACGGGTATATGCGTCGTAAACCCTGTAATAATATTTTTCCAGATCCTCATTGTCTATATGGAAAGAATAGGCGTCCTTCATAGTGAATTCACGCACCCTGATGAGTCCGCCTCTGCTTCTTGCCTCGTCTCTGAACTTGGTCTGAAACTGATAAATCATAAACGGCAGCTGCTGATAGCTGTTGACGGCGTCGCGGGCAAAATGAACCGCCGCTTCCTCGTGGGTCATCCCGAGAACCATATCTCTTCCGCAACGGTCCTTGAAACGTACCATTTCGTCGCCGATGGAAAAATATCTTCCCGACTCCGCCCACAGTTCCTTAGGCATAACCACGGGGAAGGAAACTTCCTGTCCTTCCACTGCGTCCATTTCTTCGCGGATAATATTTTCTATTTTCCTGGCGATGCGCTTGGCAGGCATGGAAAGAGACCATATTCCGTTACTGACGAGTTTGATGTAACCCGCTCTGAGAAGCAATATATGACTGGGTATAGTAGCGTCGGACGGATTGGTTTTGGTCCTTTCCCCGACTAATTTGGAAAGTAACATATACGCACCTCGAAAACTATTTGGTCACTTTGACGGTTATTTTCCAGTCGCCGAGATAAAACTTATCCTGCTGTTCCAGAATATAAACCTTTACCGTATATTCGCCTGCAGTGGTATATTTATTTTCGTCGTCGAGTTTAAGCTTCTCTATATCGGCTTCGTCGTAAACGAGATTGTTGGAAACGGTCTTGGTGGTGCCGTCGGTCATATTTGCGGTAACGGTAGGCGTACCGAAAGCGTCGCCGATGTTTACCTTAACTTCGTCTATTGTGTAACTCGATACCAAAGAGGTAGGCTCGTCGGTACAAGCGATAAGCGTAGCAACGGAAGCAATCAATACGATTGCGACAAGAACTGAACAAACGATTTTTTTCATATATTAAACTCCTGAAAAGATAATTCCGAAATTGATATCCGTTATAATTATATACGTAATTTATGCTTATGTCAATATATCTCCACGCTCTTATAATTTCTTAAAATTTAGCATTATAATTAAAAGAAACAGCCGTAACCTAAATTCAGGAAACGGCTGTCTTTTCATAAAAAATCATATCTCTTCGTCAATACGTACCGCATCGACGCAATTTGCGCTGACCACCAAAGATTTTCCCTTGCCCGCACGGTTGCGGTCTATAAGCACGTCTTCGGAAGAGATTTTTCTTACCGCACCGTCCTTGTCGATTAACGCAACGTTACAAGGCTCGCTTACCGCACCTGCGTATAAAAGTTTTCCGGTAACCGTCATAACCTTTACTCCCTTCCTCGCCCGTTTGAGAGGTTCCACGGTGGACGCGATAACCCTCTTTGCAAACCCTTTCGAAATAAGAAGTATTTCTCCTATGATTTCATCGAACTCGGTATCGATCTGACAAGCAAGTTTTACCTGAGAACCTTCGTTAAGAACCATTCCGATTACGCCGCCTGCTTTCCTGCCCTGCACAGGATAATCTGCCGTTTCGCTGTTAAGGCATTGACCGTCGTCGCTGACGAACACGATGTTGGCTTCCTCTCTTTTGAATTCCACGTTAACGACCTCGTCGCCTTCTTTCAGAATTATACCTTGAAAAACGTCTTTGTTAACTACGTATTCCGACGCAAGGCTTCGCTTTACAATACCTTGTTTGGTGAAAAAGTAAATTTCTTTGGTCAGATCCTCTTCATTGAATTTTAAGACGGATACGGCTTTTTCGCCTGTGGGAACGTCATCGAACAAATGCTCCAAAGGCTCTCCTTTATCCTTCCATGCCGACTCGCGCATATTATTAGGATTAAGACGATAACAGTTGCCCTGGCTACCGATAACCAAAATTTGCTTCTGTCCTTCCGAGTGTATGACGCATTTAGGAACGTCGGACGCGACTACAGGAGACGACTTGTCGGCCAGGATATATTGTCTGGTATTCATAAACTTAATCCCACCGCACGCGTCGAGAACGACATAGCCTTTTTTCGCCTCGTCGGAATCAATCTTTTTGAAAGGATTGTAGTCGATATCTTCCAAACTCTTGACTATAACGCTGCACCTTCTGCTAGGATATGCGTTGCGAATTTCGGTAAGTTCCTGCCTTACCACTTTAAGCTGCTCCGTCCTGGAAGAAACGATTTTTTCCAGTACGGCGATTTTTGCTTTAAGTTCGGCAAGTTCTTTTTGAATTTTGGTAACTTCCATTTTCGTCAGATTGACGAGTTTCAAATCCAGTATGGCGTCTGCCTGTTTTTCGCTGAGAGGGAAAGCCGTCCTCAGTTTATCCTTTGCTTCGCTGCGGGAATTGCTGCTCTTTATCAATTCCACCACTTTATCGATTTCAGGCAAAATCATAGCGTAGCCGTCTAAGATATGTTCTCTTTTTTTGGCGTTGTTTAAGTCGAACTGACTTCTTTTCAGGATAATTTCACGCTGATATTCGATATAATATTTTATTATGGGAATAAGCCCCATCTGTTGCGGACGTCCGTCGGCTATAGCCACCATGTTTGCCGAAAAATTGCATTGCAAATCGGTTTTCTTGTATAGTAAATCGAGAATTTTTACGGCGTCTTCGCCTTTTTTCAGACGGATAACCACTCTTATACCGTTTCTGTCCGACTCGTCAACTATTTCCTGTATTCCCAACAAAATAGAGTTTTTGTCGTCTTTTGACTCCTTCTTTGCCCCTGCCGCAGCTTCTCGCAAGGCTAAAATCCTTTGCTGAAGTTTGCTTTTATTGACGCCGTAAGGTATTTCGGTAATAACTATGGATTGTTTTCCGTTTTCGCCGTTTTCTATTTCGGCTCTGGCTCGCATAACGAACTTCCCTCTGCCGGTTTCATACATAGACTCGAATCCGTCCACAGGAACGATAAATCCGCCCGTACAGAAATCGGGTCCCTTGATGATTTTCAGCAGTTCGCTCAAGGGCATTTTAGGGTTGTCGATAAGCGCAATAACCCCGTCGATTACTTCCGTCAGATTGTGCGAAGGAATGTTTGTTGCAAGTCCTATGGAAATACCTATACAGCCGTTTACCAGTAAATTGGGAAATCTCCCGGGCAGCAAATCAGGTTCGAGAAGACTGTCGTCGAAGTTTTTTACCCATTTTACGGTGTCTTTTTCAAGATCTCGCAACAATTCGCAAGCGAGATAGTCGAGTTTTACCTCGGTATAACGCATTGCCGCCGCTCCGTCCCCGTCGATGGAGCCGAAGTTTCCGTGTCCCTTAACAAGGGTGTTACGCATATTGAAGTCCTGCGCCATCTTCACCATAGCGTCGTAAACACTGGTGTCCCCGTGAGGATGATATTTACCCAAACAGTCACCGACCACACGGGCGGATTTTTTATAAGGACCGTCGGGTTTCATATTCAGTTCGTGCATAGTGTATAAAATACGCCTCTGCACCGGTTTGAGTCCGTCCTCTACTCTCGGAAGAGACCTGTCCAGTATGATATATTCGGCATAAGGAAGCATATAATCGTGTATCGCTTTGGATAACGGTCTTTCGATTATATTCTCCTGGAATTTTTCCTCAGCCACAGCTTTTTTTCTTGCGCACATATCTTCCGTTTACCCTCCGTATTTTTCCATAAAGGTATCGACTTTGTTGAATTTTGCGTGACGGAAAATATATTCCTTACGTTTCTGGGCTCCGTCGTTCATAAATATATCCAGCATCTCCACCGCCGACGCCACGTCCTCCAACGTAACCCTCGTCAGTATTCTCGTTCTCGGATTGAGAGTAGTGTCCCAAAGTTGCTCCTTGCTCATTTCACCCAATCCCTTATAACGCTGAATATCTCCCGCGCCCGCCTTCATTTCCGCAGTCAATTCGTCCAGTTCCTCGTCGTTGAAAGCATATTTTATCACGCCTTTTTTCTCCACCTTGTAAAGCGGCGGCATTCCGACGTAAACTTTACCTTGCTCGATAAGTTCGGGCATCAGTTTGAAAAACATGGCAAGCAACAACGTCCTTATATGATAACCGTCGTAATCTGCATCGGATAAAATTATTATCTTATGAAATCTGAGATTATCCATCTTGAAATCCGCTTCGGTATCGGTGCCGAGGGCGGCAATTATGGTCATTATTTCTTCATTGGAATATATTTTTTCCCTGGAATTAGACTTTAAGACGTTCAGAGGTTTACCTCTCAGCGGCAAAACCGCCTGAGTACGCCTGTCCCTGCCTTGTTTTGCAGAACCTCCCGCACTATCTCCTTCTACTATGAAAAGCTCGCATTCCTGAGGATTTTTAGAAGTACAGGCGGCAAATTTTCCTACCAGAGTCGCACCGTTAATGGAGTTTTTCTGGCGTTGTTCCTGTTTTGCTTTACGCGCGGCTTCCCTGGTTTTATAAGCGCTTTGAGCCTGTGCAAGTATAAACGTCGCACACGCCTTGTTCTTGGGACTCTTGAAAAATTCCGATAATTTTTCATAAACCAGACTTTCTACCGCCGCACGTATATCCTGATTGCCTAATTTTCCCTTGGTCTGTCCCTCGAACTGGGCGTCCTGCATTTTTATCGCAAGTACGGTGGTCATTCCTTCACGGAAATCGTCCCCCGAAAAATTCGGGTCTTTTGCTTTAAGAAAATTATTATCCCTCGCATAATCGTTCATAAAACGGGTAAATGCGTTCCTGAAGCCCGCCTCGTGCGTGCCGCCTTCCGCCGTACGTATGTTATTGACGAAGCTATACATATGTTCGTTATAGGTTTTTGTATGCTGAATGGCTACTTCTATCTTTAATTTCGGCATTTCGGCGGAAAGATATATAATTTTATTTTTGGCTTCCTCCACCCCGTCGTTAATGTAATCGATGTAGTCATAAAGACCGTTTTCGTAATAAAACTCCATCGTGGACGGATTTTCGTCCCTGTTGTTGGTGAAAGTGGTTTTAACGCCTTTATTCAAAAAAGCAAGCTCCCTCATCTTGTTTTCCATCATTTCGGGATCGTACTTAATGCTATCGAATACCCTTTTGTCGGGCATAAAGGTAACTTTTGTGCCTTTTTTGTTGGTTTTGCCGATTTTTTTAAGCGGAGTCTTTACTATACCGCTATAGACCTCACCGTTCATTTCCGGAGAGTAAAATTCCTCCCGATATACGTATCCGTCACGGTAAACTTCAACATTAAGCCACTCGCAGAGCGCATTGGTTACACTGGCGCCCACGCCGTGAAGTCCGCCCGCAAAACTGTAATTTTTATTGTTGAACTTACCACCTGCGTGTAATTTCGTAAAAACCAGTTCCACTGCCGGGATTTTCGCTTCGGGATGTATATCTACGGGAATACCTCTACCGTTGTCCTCAACGGTAACGGACCCGTCCTCGTTCAAAGTAAGATCCACTTTATTTGCAAATTTATTGGCGGCTTCGTCTATGGAGTTATCCACGATTTCCCACACGATATGGTGAAGTCCGTAAGTCGAGGTGTTGCCTATATACATTCCCGGCCGTTTTCTGACCGGATCCAACCCCTTGAGTACGGTAATGCTCTCGGCATTATAACGCTCTTTCGCCATCTTCTCCTCCGACTATATATTACGGTGAAAATTAAAAAAACCTACAATATATTGTATCATAATAACACCGTATTGTCAATTCCGCATTTCCCCGACAGTAATATTTCGGTACATAAATTCCTTAAATAAAATCTTTCGATTCAAAATTATTCCCTCACGTTAAAAAAAAAGACGCACGATAAACGTGCGTCCTTAAAATTGTTACAATCGATTTACAGCTTCAAAGCAAACCTTTATTTCTGCTCGGAGGCGTCCTTAAGGTTCTTTTTGAGGATGCGGAGCTGTTTTGCGATTTTGGCGGGAAGTTTGTCGCCGAATTTCTTGAAGTATTCGGTGATGTCCTTAGCTTCCGCTTTCCAAGTAGCTATATCCACGTCGAGAATGGATTTCAGATCGTCTATGGTGAAATTGTCCAGTCCTTCGAGATTGATGTCTTCGGGTTTGGGCAGTAATCCGATAGGAGTTTCCACCGCGTCCACGGTACCTTCGCAACGACGGATGATCCAGTCCAGAACTCTCATATTGTCGCCGAAACCGGGCCATATAAAATTACCTTTTTCATCGGTACGGAACCAGTTGACGTTGAAGATTTTGGGCTTATTCTTAACTTTCTTGCCCATATCGAGCCAATGCTGGAAGTAGTCGCCCATATTGTATCCGCAGAACGGAAGCATAGCCATCGGATCGTGACGGACTACGCCGACTTTACCTGCCGCAGCAGCGGTGGTTTCGCTCGCCATAATGGCTCCTACGAATACGCCGTGTTCCCAGTCTCTTGCTTCGTAAACCAACGGAGCAGCTTTAGCACGTCTTCCGCCGAATACTATCGCACTGACAGGTACTCCCTTCGGATTTTCGAATTCTTTGCTCAAGCACGGGCAGTTCTTTGCGGGAGCGGTGAAACGGCTGTTGGGGTGAGCGCCTTTGATAACGTTGCCGTTGGCGTCGGTCTTTCCTTCGTACCACTTTTCGCCCGTCCAGTCCTCGGCTTTGACGGGAGCGGGTTCCTTAATACCTTCCCACCATACCGTCTTATTCTTGAGGTCGAGTGCAACGTTGGTGAATATGGTGTTTTTACGAGTACTCATAAGGGCGTTGTAATTGCTCTTGACGTTGGTGCCGGGAGCCACTCCGAAGAAACCGTTTTCGGGGTTTACGGCATACAACATACTGTTACGTCCCTTTCTGATCCAGGCGATATCGTCGCCAACCGTCCATACCTTGTATCCCTGGTCGGCATAGACCTTCGGAGGAATAAGCATAGCGAGGTTGGTTTTTCCGCAAGCGCTGGGGAATGCGGCGGTAATGTATTTGACTTCGCCGTCGGGTTTCTCGATACCGAGGATAAGCATATGTTCAGCCATCCAGCCTTCTTTCCAGCCCTGATAGGAAGCTATACGGAGAGCAAAGCATTTTTTACCGAGAAGCACGTTGCCGCCGTATCCGCTGTTCAACGAATAAATGGTGTTGTCTTCGGGGAACTGGCAGATATATTTGTTTTCGTTATCGAGGTTAACTTTACTGTGAATTCCTCTCACGAAATCGTTGCTGTCGCCCAGTTTGTCGAAAACTTTCGGGGATACTCTGGTCATAATCATCATATTGAGTACGACGTAGATACTGTCGGTAAGTTCGATACCGTATTTTGCGAACGGAGAACCGATTTTACCCATCGAGAACGGAATAACATACATGGTTCTGCCCTTCATCGCGCCGTCCGCTATGGCGTCGAGCTTGGCGTACGCTTCTTTCGGATCCATCCAGTTATTGGTGGGACCGGCGTTTTCCTGTTCACGGGAACAGATAAAAGTACGGTGTTCCACTCTCGCTACGTCGTCTTTTTTGGTGCGGTGATAAAGACAGCCGGGTAAAAGTTTATTGTTGAGTTTGATTATTTCTCCGGTTGCGATAGCTTCGCTGACCAGTTCTTTGTACTGCTGTTTGCTTGCGTCAATCCATACCACGTTGTCGGGCTTGAAAAGTTCTGTGTATTTCTTTACGAAATCCAGAACGTTCTGATTGTTAGTCATCATAAACATAACTCCTTTTCTTTGATATTCGGGCAAAGGACAGCCTTCGCCGTAAGTTTCTGGATAACATTATACCATATAACTTTTGCATTTGCAATATAAAAACCTTGTAAATCTACGTAAAAACCGTGTTTTACCCTTTCGGAAACAAAAAAAAGCGGCTCGTCGGAGAGTCGCTTTCCTTATTTCGATAATAAACTTAATTAAAGGTTGTAACCTAACTCGAACGCTTTGAAGTTAGCCGGGATAACTTTGGGTTTCTTGGCGAACTTGTGTTCGATGACGGCTTTCATGACCTCGGGACTGAACACGCCGCTTATCTTGGTGTATGCGCCCAACACGACTATATTCGCCGTTTTGGTGTTGCCCGCTTCCAAAGCAAGACGGTTGGCGTCCACGTAATAGACCTTTACGTCGGTACGGGTTACTTTATTTTCGATAAGCGAACTGTTGACTATGATGCATCCGCCGGGTTTTACCCTGCTTTCGAATTTGGCAAGACTGGGTTTGTTCATAGCGATAAGAATATCGGGAGAAGCAATAATGGGGCTTGCGACGGGTTTGTCGCTGACTACCACGCTGCAGTTGGAGGTGCCGCCTCTCATTTCCGGTCCGTAGGAAGGAAGAAAAGTAACTTCTTTCCCGTCGTGAATGGAAGCAAATGCTATAAACATTCCTAAACTCTGTACGCCTTGTCCGCCGAAACCGGCGATTATGATTTTACTTTCCATATATTATACCTCCTTGAACACGCCGAGAGGATAAAGTTTCTGCATATCGGTCTTGACGTATTCCAAAGCCTGTTCGGTCGTCATACCCCAGTTCGTGGGACAGGAAGAAAGTAATTCCACAAAGGAAAATCCTTTCTTTTGCGCCTGATGTTCGAACGCGGTCTTAATCATTTTCTTAGCTTTACGGACGTTCGCAGGATCGGTCAAAGCCCCTCTTGCGATATAGCTGGGTCCTGTGAGAGTAGCCAAAAGTTCGCACATTTTGATGGGATGTCCGTTGACTTCGGGGTTACGTCCGTAAATACAAGTGGTGGCTTTCTGTCCTTCCAAGGTCGTGGGAGCCATTTGTCCGCCGGTCATACCGTAAATTGCGTTATTTATAAAGATAACGGTTATTTTTTCTCCTCTGGTGGCGGCGTGGACGATCTCCGCCATACCGATACTGGCAAGGTCTCCGTCGCCCTGATAAGCAAATACGAATTTGTCGGGAAGAACTCTCTTGATTCCCGTAGCCACGGCGGGAGCTCTGCCGTGAGCCGCTTCCTGCATATCGCAATTAAAATATTTATAAGCAAAAACCGCGCATCCTACCGGCGCTACGCCTACCACGTTTCCTTCCGCACCCATTTCTTCCAGCACTTCGGCTACAAGCTTGTGGGCTATGCCGTGCGTGCAACCGGGACAGTAATGGAAAGGCGTATCCGTGAGCATTTTACTCTTTTTATATACCACTGCCATTTTATTTGCCCTCCTTCAATACGAATTCCACCAGATCTTCCGGCGTCATAACGTTACCGCCGCAACGACCGTAGAAATGAACGGGTTTAAGCATACCCGTAGCGAGTTTGACGTCTTCTATCATCTGTCCCATACTGAGTTCGGTGCAGACGAATTCCTTTACGCAATCCTGTTCCGCCACCTTTCTGAAAGCGTCGTTCGGGAACGGATAAAGGGTAATCGGACGCAAAAGACCTACTTTCTTGCCCTGCTCTCTCAGAATATTGACAGCGCTTTTCGCTATACGGGCAACGGTACCGTAAGCGGTCAGAACTATTTCCGCGTCGTCGCAGAGATACTCTTCGCACATCGTTTCGTTACGCGCCATTTCCGCATAGGTATCGGCAAGAAGTTTGTTGTGCGCTTCCAGTTCGTCGGGTTCGATGAGCAAGGAGTTGATAATATTGCGCTTTTCGCCCGTTCCGTCGCCGTAGGTTGCCCAGTTCTTTCTGGGAAGTTTGCTCAAATCCTTGAATTCGGGCAGTTCCACGGGTTCCATAATCTGACCGAGCATACCGTCTCCGAGTATCATTACGGGAACGCGATACTTATCGGCTTTATCGAAAGCGTCGTACATAATGTTAACGCATTCCTGCACGCTTGCGGGTCCGTAAACCAACATATGATAATCGCCGTGTCCGCCGCCCTTGGTAGCCTGGAAATAGTCGCTTTGCGCAGGCTGTATGCCGCCGAGACCGGGGCCGCCTCTCACCATATTGACTATAACGCAGGGAAGTCTGGAACAGCAAATATAGCTGATACCTTCCTGTTTAAGGCTGATACCGGGACTGGAGCTGCTCGTCATAGCTCTTGCGCCCGCGCCCGCCGCGCCGTAAACCATATTTATAGCCGCGACTTCGCTTTCCGCCTGAACGTAAGTTCCGCCGACTTCGAAGAGCCTCCAGCTCATATATTCGGGAATTTCGTTCTGAGGGGTGATGGGATAACCGAAAAACGCCCGGCATCCTCCGCGAACCGCCGCTTCCGCGATAGCTTCGTTACCTTTCATAAGTTCTTTCATATCTTTAAGACCTCCTTTGTGCCTCGGCACAGAACGGTTAATACGTTATCTTTCCACGCAAATAACGCTGTCGGGACACATAACGGCACAGTTGGCGCAGCCTATGCACTGACTCATATCGGACACCTGCAAAACGAAATATCCGTTACGATTGGTTTCGGTCTCGCTGAGCGCAAGAATTTTTTTCGGGCAGCTGAGAACACACAGTCCGCAACCCTTACACCTTTCTTTTTCGATAGTGATTTTTGCCATACAGTTCTCCTCGTTTCCTTCGACTTAGGCGTCAATCGGGAACATAAATTTTATCTTTCATTAAATTATAAATAAAAAATTCCTTTAAGTAAAGCAAATTTCTTTATTTTTCCGTAATAACCGCCTTGGGAAAATCGAAATTTTTTCCTGCGAATAATTTTTATCGGACTACACAATCTACCGATAAGGAGAAAATCAATATGATAGGTTCGATAATTTTGGTAATTTTGGGAGTTATGGCTCTCATAGGAATAGGCAGTATCGCAGTCAAAGACTTCGACGTACCCGCTCTTGCGTTGGTACTCGTCTTTGCGGCTGTGGTGGGACTGAATTTCGTCCCGGTAATGAACATAGGGAATTTCTACTTCAGTCTCGGGACGGCGCTTTTCTTCCTTATGACGGTTCTTTTGTGGATGTTCAAAGGAAAGATAGGCAACCGCCTTATTTGCCTTCTTATCACGGTAATACTCGCGGGACTTCTGTACGGAGCTACAAGACTCAGTCTTTACTTCGGTAATACCTTCTGGGGAAACGTAAACGTATTCTATGCTCTTATAGTGGGCTTCCTCGCCTTTGTGTTCACGAGAAACGCAAAATACGGGTTCATTGCAGGCGTATTAAGCGTAATGACCGCCACGCTTCTTACCCAGATAGGAGGACGTATAGATCTCAACGCGGCATATTCCTGGAGTATAGTGGCAGGGTCTCTTGCCGTAGTGCTTTATGCTCTTGTGGCTAAACTTATGCCCTCCCGTCCCAACAAGATGAGCTATTACTTCGAAACCGGCAGAATGCTCGACGAAAAGAAATAATATATTTCGTACGGCCCTGCCTCAGATAAGAAAAAACCGCTACGAAGGCGGTTTTTTTCTTAATTTATTTCCGTTAAATTAAATTTCAGCCGAGTATCGCAAGTTAATCCTTTTCCGACTCTTCCATAAATTCTTCGGCATAGGCAAGGAGTTTTTCGGCTATGATACGGGCTCCCGACTCGTCTATTCTCGGAATTTCCACTAAATCGGCATCCTTTTTTTCCTCGTTTTCTCCGCCTTCTTTCAGCACCGTTTCGGTTACGTCGGGTCTTTCCGCCGCGCGGAGTTCGTCCAGAAATTTTTTGACCGCGGCGTTGAGGTTTTCCACCCCGTCGACTTTCGTAACGTTTTCGGTCGCGAGATATTCCAGGTTTTCCTCTTCCACCTTACCGTTGGGCAAAAGCGCGATGACGGGTTTTTTCTTGACCAAAGTTTCGGCAAGAAGCATCGTGGTGGGACGCGCGACAACCAGGTCGCAGGCGTTAAGCGCGGCATTTATGTCCACGCCCTCGTTGTATGCGTTGAACCCTAAGTCCCTCGCAGCATTCAAAAAGGTGCGGTTCTTTCCGCAAGCTATTATGTAATCTACGTCGAAATCCCCCTCTTTCAGCTTTTCCGCAACCTTTATGAACCGCCCGTCTCCGAGAGCCGACGCACTGACCAAAATAACGGGTTTGTGTCCGTCGAGAGCAAATTTCTTCAACGCTTCCTCTCTGTCGTTCTTTTCGAAAAATTCCCTCGCCACGGGAATGGTAACTATGGAAATCTTGTCGTCGGGAATACCGCATTCGGCAAGGTCGTTGCGCATATCGAAGTTATCCACAAAATAATAATCCACGCTCCTTTGAATAAGCCGCTTGTCCAGTACGAATTCTTCGGAAATGACCACTGTCTTTACGTTTTTACCGTATTTGTCGAGAGCGGCAAGCACGTCTGCCAGAAGGGTGTAATTGGTGACCGCCACCACGCTCGGATTATATCTTTCGAGAGCGTTCAGAATATGTCTTTGCAAACCGCTTCTCGGATTGAAAATAGTCTTCTGGGAACGGGTCCTGTCGGAATTTATGGAACCTATGGCAAGTCGTTTATTCCTGATAAGGTATCTCAATTTACTTTCTTCGGGTATCAGTTTATCGACTATTCCGTTAAGGATGTGATTTTCGAGTTCCTTTTTGGTGACTATAACTCCCACCGCCGAAGGATCGGAACGCAACTCTTTCAGAACGTTTTCCGCCACCGCGGTATTATATCTCCCCGTAAAAAACAAAACGGTCTTTTTCTTGAACATATTTCCTCCGTTATTTTAACTTTATTCTCAACATATCGTCCGCTTGCAACGGAAACGGACAAGGCAGGTAAACTTTCTGCTGAACTATCTTGCAATCCTCTATGCTTTCTCCCCTCTCGGTAACTATTTTTTCCACGGTTAAATTATAACTTCCGTTTACCGAAACCGTTTCGAGAACGTCTCCTTTACGAAACCTGTTCCGCATTTCCACGAAAACTTCCTTTTTAACCCCGTCGTAACTCAATACTTTTGCGGCGAAAGCGTAATCGTTGAAAGGTTTACTCGTTTCCAGACACTGTTCGGCTTTCCCGAAAAAAAAGCCCGACGTGTACTCCCTGTGATTCACCTTGAACAGTTCTTCGTTGAGACTTGCGTCGTACGGTTTTCCCTCGTAATAGTCGTCTATCCTTTTCCGATAAGCGTTGGTGACGCTTCCTACGTAATAAGGCGACTTCATCCTGCCTTCGATTTTCAGCGAAGCGACACCCGCTTCTATTATTTTATCGACAAAAGGCATAGTATTGAGGTCTTTTGAATTGAGAACGTAACTTCCCCTTTCGTCCTCTTCGAGGGTAAGGGGCGAACCTTTACGGGATTTTTCGGTAAGAAGGTACTCCCATCTGCACGCCTGCACGCATTCTCCCCTGTTGCTGTCGCGGTCGGTAAGGTAAGTCGATATAAGGCACCTTCCGCTGTAGGAAATACACATAGCCCCGTGAATGAACACTTCCAGCTCCGCGCTTCCGTTCAGGTATTCGGCGGTTTCGGCGATGTCTTTAAGGGAAGTTTCCCTTGCAAGGACTATCCTTTTTACTCCGCAGTCACGCCAGAAAGCGGCGGCGTATTTATTGGTGGTGTTGGCTTGCGTGGACAAATGAATATCCAGGTCGCTCCTCTTCCTTACGAAATCGATAATACCCGGGTCGCTTACGATAAGTCCGTCGGGTCTTACCCGGGAAAGAAAATCGATATACTCGGAAAGTCGTCCGAAGTCGGCGTTGCTTGCGAAAATATTGACTGCGACGTAAACTTTTTTCCCGAGAGAATGAACTTCCTTTATCGCCTGCAAAAGTTCCTCGTCGGTAAAATTCCCGGCAAAGGACCTGAGTCCGAAATTTTTTCCGGCAAGATAGACTGCGTCCGCCCCGAAATGCAAAGCGGAACGCAATTTTTCCAAGTCCCCCGCCGGGGAAAGAAGTTCGACTCTCTTCATTTTTTCTCCTTATACGCTACCGCCACCCCGTCCTCGAAATCGTATATTTTTACGCTAAAATCTCTGTCGGAAGCAAGTTTTTTCAAAAATTCTTCCATATTCCTGACTATTGTGCGGTGTTTGTGTTCGGTATAACCCGAATTTACTTTGCCGTGAAAACTCACGTCGTCGGCGAATAAAACGCCTTTTTCGTTAATCATAGGTTTCAGAACGTCCAACAGTTCGGAGTAATGACCTTTGGGGCCGTCCAGTATCACCAGGTCGTAACGGTTGAGTTCCATATATTTCAGACATTCGAAACAGTCCCCTTCGAGAACTTCCGCCCTTTCGGAAACCCCCGCTTCCCTGAAATTGCTTCTCGCCCTTTCGGCTAAGTCCGTATTTATTTCTATCGTGGTAAGCACCCCTTCGCAGGAAGAAAGCGCCGTAAGTCCGCTTATGCCTATGCACGTCCCTATCTCCAGTATCCTTTTCGGACGGAGTTTCTCCACGGTTTCTTGAAGAAGCAAAGCCGTTCTTTCCCGCATAACGGGTAAACGTTCTCTTTCGGCTTCCGCCCTTATTCTTGCAAAAATCGCGTCCGTCATTTATACCTTAGACAACCCTGCTTTTTATTTTCAGTTCATTATTATGGGTATTATCATCGGACGCTTTTTCAGTTTAGCCTGAAGTTTCTTGGCGAGCATTTTCCGCAAGAACTGTTTGCTGCCGTTCAGGTCCATTTCGTTGAAAGTGCCTCTGACAAGTTCTGCGGTAATGTCGTCTTTCAGTTCTTCGCTGAACGCTTCGTTGACGTTTATTCCCCTGGTTATGATTATGGGAGCTATGGGCTGATTGTCGTCGTCGAACTCGATACTTACTATGGCTATAAGAAATCCGTCCACCCCTAAAAGTTTGCGGTCGCGTAAAAGCATTTCGCTGTTCTCCGCCATTATGCTTCCGTCCAGCATAGTGGAACCGGCGGGAACGTTGTTGCCTTTCCTTAAGCCGCTTTTATCTGCTTCTATAACGTTGCCCAGTTCGGGAATAACGATGTTTGCTTCGGGTATTCCCATAGTTACGGCAAGATCCTTATGCATTTTCAGATGACGGTATTCCCCGTGAACAGGCATAAAATATTTAGGACGGAGCAAGCTGAACATAAGTTTCAGTTCCTCTTTGCAGGCGTGTCCCGAAACGTGAATTTCGCTCAGAGCCTGATAAACAACCGTCGCCCCTTTCTGACAAAGTTTGTTGATGACGTTGTAGATAAGTCTTTCGTTGCCGGGTATGGGAGAAGAACTGAGTATGACGGTATCGAGATTGCTTATGGTAACTTTTTTGAAATCGTCGTTACTCATTCTCGTCAATGCGCTCATAGGTTCGCCCTGCGTGCCGGTGGAAATTATACACAATCTGTCGTAAGGGATTTTATTGATTTTTTCGATATCGACGACCTTTTCTTCCTCATAGGAAAGCTCCCCGAGCTGTTTGGCAATCTCGGCGATTTTTATCATACTCCTGCCCGAAAAAGCTATTTTCCTGTTGTGCCTTACCGCACAGTCGATAATTTGCTGAACCCGATGAATGTTACTTGCGAAAGTCGCCACTATTATCCTCTTGTCCCTGTTCTGGTCGAACTGGAATTCCAACGCCTTATAGACGTTTCTTTCGCTCATCGAATAACCGCTCCGCTCCACGTTGGTGCTGTCCATCATAAGTAAAAGCACTCCTTTGGAACCTATTTCGGAAATTCTGGCAAGGTCGGTACGGTTGCCGTCTATGGGAGTATGGTCTATCTTGAAATCCCCCGTCATAAAAATAACGCCCTTGGGGGTGGTTATGCTCAAAGCGTAGGACCCTGCTATGGAATGGGTCACTCTGACAAATTCCACCGTGAATTTGCCTGCGTTAACCGTTTCTCTGTCCTTGACGGCACGGAGTTTTGCCGAGCGGATTTTCGCTTCGCCGAGCTTATTGTTGAGAAGTCCCAAAGCAAGCGGACTCCCGTAAACGGGTACGTCAACGTCTTTTAAGAAAAACGGTATCGCCCCTATGTGGTCTTCGTGACCGTGGGTTATGAACAACGCCCTTACTCTCTGCGCGTTGTTTTTCAGATAAGTGTAGTCGGGAATAACGTAGTCTATCCCGGGGGTTTCTTCGGGGTTGGGAAAACTCAGCCCGGCGTCCACGACTATAATGTCGTCGCCGTATTCGATAAAAGTCATATTTTTACCGATTTCCCCTATTCCGCCGAGAAAGCCGATTTTGATTCTTTTAGCCAAAATATGCACCTCTTTTTTATATTCTTCCGACGGAGCAAACGAAATTCCGTCGGCGTAATTTTTTCCAGTTAATTATTATACAATAAATTTTTAACGATAACAAGGGATTTTTAACCGACTATTTATCAAAAACCTTATCGGAATATTTTTTGCCGCTTTTAACAACCTAATATCACACGGAGGGATTATGAAAGCAGTAATATTGGCAGGAGGAAAAGGCACTCGCCTTATGCCTCTTACGGGAAGTATCCCCAAACCGATGATAAAACTCATAGATAAACCCGTTATGGAATATATAATCGAACTTCTGAAAAAACACGGATTTACCGAAATAGCCGTAACGCTCGGGTATCTTCCCGACAGCATAATCGAGTATTTCGGGGACGGTAGCCGTTTCGGAGTAAAACTGACGTATTTTATCGAAGATACGCCTTTGGGTACCGCAGGAAGCGTGAAAGAGTGCCAAAACTTCTTGAGCGACGATTTTCTGGTAATTAGCGGCGATTGCTTTACCGAAATAAATCTGTCGGAAGCCGTAAAATTTCATCGGGACAGAAAAAGTATTTTTACCGTGATATGTCAACCTCATCCCAACCCCGTGGGACTGGGAGTTCTGAAGACCGATTCCTTCGGCGTTATTACGGAATTTATCGAAAAGCCCGACGATCCGAGCCCCTCGCTTATCAACACGGGAATATATATCATAAACAAAAAGGTACTTGACCGCATACCGAAAGGATTTTACGATTTCGGGAAACAGCTTCTGCCTTCGATGACGGGCGAACTTTACGCTTATGCGGATTATTCGTACTGGTCGGATATAGGGACGCTGGTAAGTTACTACGAAACCAACTGCGTGCTGGCTAAAAAATATTCGGAAAAAATAGGAGAAAACGCTGTATGAAAATGAACGATATGATGAAAAAAGCACAAAAACAGTTCAAAAAAATCGTCGATAAAATTAAATCGAGATAAATTATACGCCGATTTTTACGCGGAAACAGGCAGACGTCTTTTCAGAATTTCGCTTAAAGCCAATCCGAAAGCGAGAGAAAGGACGTCTTTTAACAAATAAGGAGCCGAAGCCAGTAAAAACGCTTGCAGAAATCCGTTGCCCGACTGGAAGGAAAACCACCACACCCCCAGCGCGTGACAAGCTGCCAGTCCGACTAAAGACGTCAGGAAAGTCAAGGAAAGATTAAGAACCTTGTTTTTCGTGCGATAGCGGACGGCGCAGGCAATACACAGCGGAACGAAACCGACGAGATATCCTGCCGTAAGTCCCGTCAACGCGCTTAATCCTCCTTGAAAATTAGCGAAAACGGGTACTCCCACCGCGCCGAGAAGCAGGAAAACGAACAAAGCCGCCACTCCGGTAAAAGACGCGAAAAATCCTGCGAAAGATATGGCGAAAGTCTGCATAGTCACGGGTATCCCCGACGGAAGAGGAAAAGCAATCTGGCTCATCACGCAAATAAGCGCAGCCAAAATAGCGCACCTTACGATTTTGGAAGTGCGAACCGATTTTTCTTTTCTTTGGCTTCTTTCCGAGCAAGAACGCTCTTTCAACGTTTGTTTTTCTTCCATACTATGTCTCCTCCCGAACGGAAAGCGATGTCTCCTTGTTCCGAACGCGTTATAAGTTCCCCTCTCGGAGAAATCCCCGTCACGGTAACGGTTTCGGCTTTTCCGTTATCGCTATAAACTACCTCTTCTCCGATTAGTACCGATAAAGAAGCGTACTCGGCCATAACCGATTCCGACGGTTCTTTTTCGCAAATCGAACGAAGTTCCGCGCTCACTCTCCCTACTATGTCTTCGAAAAAATCCTTTTGCGGCTTCTTATCGAAAAGAAAACCCGCTATATCGGGATAAACGCTTTTTTCGGACGGATATAAATTTATTCCTATCCCCACGAGCGCGAATCTGTCCTCGCCGCAAATTTTACTTTCGGTCAGTATTCCGCAGACTTTTTTGCCGCCGAGGTAAAGGTCGTTTACCCATTTGATGCCGCACTGCAACCCGGTAACGAGTTTTATTCCTCTGCACGCAGCCACTGCCGCATACGGAGTAAGCAAGAGATAATCGACCGGAGTTTTAACTATAACGGTAAAATATACTCCGCCTTCGGGAGAATAAAAACTCCTGCCTTTGCTCCCCTTGCCCGAAAGCTGCCTGTCGGCGGCTACCACCGTCCAGTTTTCCTCGTTTTCGGCTATACGTTTGGCTTCTTCGTTGGTGGAAACGGTTTCTTTCAATCGGATTATGCCGATATCATTGATTTTTCTATTCATTTCCTTTTATTTTACAATTTTTACATTCCCTTTGTCAAACGTAAACGACTATTGCCGAGATCGCAGAAAAAGTATCCTTTTTATGAAAAAGGTGCGTTTTTTCACGCACCTTAAAAGTTATTCTTTTTTCTCGCCGCCCGTTTCGGAAGAAGTCGTATCGGCAGAAGTTTTTCCGGTAAGTTTGTCTTTAATTTCCTCGATACTGAGTTTTATGTCCGAAATGAGTTTCAGCTTTTCGGCAAGAGCGTCGATGGTGGTCTGGTACTTTTCCTCCCTCGTTTTGCTGTCCTTAATCTGTATAAAGAACAGGCATACGAACAAGATCGCCCATATTCCCGACTCGGTTGCCATTTGAAATATATTTTCCCACATTTTGCTTTCCTCTCTTAAATTATTCCGTTTGCTATGGCGTCCTGCCATTCGGCAAGGGTACGCTGACGGTTCTTTTCGTAATCGGCTTCCAGTTCCGCCATTTTTTTATTGAATTCGTATACTTCCTGTCTTGCTTTCATCTCTTCGGTACGGAGCTCGGCGAGTTTCTTTTCGTAATCCGCCGCTTTCTGAATTTCGTAATCCCGTAAAGCGTTCAGACGCGACGATTCCACTATTTCCATCTCCGTCCTTATACTTTCGGCAAGAAGTTCCTTTTCCCTCTCTATCGCCGCTTTCTGCGCCTCGTACGAACTCGTCGCCGACGCGTTAAGTCCTTGGAATATACTCGATCTCGCCAGCCCCTGTCTGACAGCGGAATCTGCTATCTTTTCCAAGGAATCCGCATAGTCGCTTTCGTTTTTCAAAGCGTCCTGTTCCGCCTGAAAATAGGTTTTCTGCAGTTCCTCGGTCAAGGAATTGAGTTTTTTTTGCGTGTCCAGTTCGGTTTTCTGCGTGTTCGATTGGAAGTTATTTTCGGCGTATTCCGCCGCCCTCTCCTGCAAAACGGCGTCGGGTACGTCTTCCCTTTCTATATAATTTATTGCGTTGGAGGCTATTTCGGGCGTTTCGGCGGCTTTCATCGAGGAAGCGGAATACAACCCTTGCGAGGTAAGTTTTTCGGAAACGGTTGAGTCGGCGGAGGAAGAGGTACTCGCCTTCTTCAAAGCGTCCGCCACGGTTTTTACGGCTTTACTCATACTCCCTCCTTGGCAAGCAAAGCGTCAATCTTTGCGCTAAGTTTCATAATACGGAGCGTAAGTTCGTCGAGTTTATCAATTATTTCGTTCATTCGGGTTCCTCCTTGTAAAATCGAATTCCAACAACAGTCCGTTCACCGAAAAAGAGTCCTCGTCGGTGCTTATTTCTATCCCCGCCTTGTCGGCGTACCTGTTGACGGGTATCATCTGAGCGGAAGGCGAACCGTGCAAGGAATAAAAATAGTCTTTGTCCAGTTTTGCTTTTACGGTGACGTTTGCGGAGGTATTGATAAAAATCCTTTTCAGAACTTTGTTCTGATAAAGATTTTCAAAGTCGGTATAAGGACTTCGCCAAAGTTTTCTGAGCGGTTCGTCGAAAAGTTTTCCGCTGCCGTCCACCACGCCTATATTGAATCCCCTGTAAACGTTGTCGAAAATTACGAACATTTCGTTGGTGCCTTCCACGCTTACCGGCATAAAAAATCCTATATCCGCTCCACGGAAGACGCTCACTTCTTCGGTATCTGTATCGTAAATTATCATACCGTTTTTTACGTTATAATCGAGTTTTTCGTCCCCTATGACATATTCGTCCCGCTTCAGAATAACCGATATATAGTATTTGTTGTCGAAAAAACTGGCGCTGCAACCGGTTTTGCTTTCGATAAGCGGAACGATACCCTTGAGAATTTTTTTGCAATTATATCCGTCAAAGGAATAAAATCCGTCTTCTGCAAGGAAAATAATTTTGTCGTTGCACGCAGCCACGCTCTCGGGATAAATGAGGTTGTTGGTCTGAAACACCTTGGTGAGGATATAGTCTTCCTGCGCCACGAAAGCCGAAAGCCGATGTATGGCGTATTCACGAAAAATATAAAGATTTCCGTTAAAACTCACCACTCTTCCCACCGCTCCGCCTTCGTCCGGGAAAGATATATATCCGCCTTCGGTAAGGGATACGTTCCAGTTGGTGGGGTCGAGGTCGTCGGAAAAATAAAGACGGTTTTCGCCGTCGCTGACCGTGCCGTAAACTCTTTCGTTATGGATACACGCGTGAGTAAGGCGCGGAGCGGACTCGATTTTCGTGAAGGTGGTTCCGTCGAAGATATACGACTGACCGTCGTCGCAGATAACGAGAAGACAATCTTCGTCGTTATAGTTGTAATTCAGGAATATGACGTTATGGTCGGCAAAGGTAATATTAGCCGAAGTAAAACCGAGGTCTGTAAGTCGGGCGTAATAGAGTTTTTTGTTCTGCATTACAGCCACTATCATATCGTCTCTTTTTTCGTTTGTTTTGTCGTATCTCCGATAAATGCACGCCCTTATCGGACGGCTGCCTACGCTGACCGCGTTGGGGAGATACTCTCCGTTTATGGTGGCTACGCTTATCCCCACTCCCCCTTTCAGTACGCCGTTTTTTATCGACACGTTGTAAGCGTATCTCGCCCAGCTCAAAGGAAGGGAATTTTCCTCGCTGTAAGCGTCTATTCCGCTGAAACTCTTTATAGGATAGGTGTATCTGACCACCGACGGACGTATATCGTTACGGTAATAACTTCTCATATAAATCTCCTGTAACGCAGTTTGACGTAACCTCTTTTGCGGGTAAGATTCAGAAGAGAGTTGTCGTAACGGTTCTTATAAAAAACCGCTTCGTCGATAAGCCCGCTTCTGTAAAAATATTCGCTCGCCACTCCTACGGACAGCACCGAAGAAGTAAAAATCGGCGGCAGATCCAGTTCCTCTTCCAAAGCAGGTTCCTCTGCGTGATAAACATAACTTACCTCGACGTCACCTTCTTCTTCCACCGCTACAAATAAAGGATAAAGAGTAAAGGGGCATATTACGCCGTCTTTTTTTATCTTCATAACGTCCTTGACCGCTTTCGTAAACTCCGAGTAATATATCCTTCCGTCGTTGACGGGAAGCATTTCTTTGTGTTTTAAGTGGACGTATTCCTCCGTAAGTTCGGTATAAATCATTTTCCCGCAGGAAATCAGCTTTTCCGTCTTTTCTTCGGGCGCGTTAAAATCGATGTCGGAGTCTCCTATAATTTCCGCAGCCTTAACGAGTATGTCTTTGAAAATCATTTTTCCCCCTTATATTTTGCGGAGGCGGAAAATGCGGGATAATTCGTTTTCGACGTCGTCTCGCCTCTTTTTTGCAATATTTCTCTCCAGTTCCTCGTTGCTTTTTTCAATGTCCGCCATCACTTGTTCGGCATTGTCGAAACGGGTGTATCTGACCCTTTCCAACGCCCTTTGATCCAAATTTTCGTAAGGCAGCACAAGCACGGTCTTCCCCTCGATTTCCACTTCGAACTTCTGGTTTTCGGTATTGAAAACCGTGTCGTAGCGGGGGTCGATTTGTTTTATCCCGGCGGCGATATCGTACAGATCGTCAAAAATTTTTATCCGCATTTTCCCTCCTCAGGGGCGTTGTTTTCGCCCCGTTAATTCGTTTTTACGCAGTAAGAGTCATCTTGGCCTGTCCGATGGGACGGACGCAGATGAGGTTGGCGTATTTTACCAGCGTTGCGCCGTAGGCTGCTTTGTTATCCAGCTGACGGAGTATTCTGCCGCCGTCTCCTTCTATCCAGCTCCAGTCTCCGAGTTGCTGCAGTCTGAAATCGTCGGTGTTGACGAAATGCACGGTTTTTTCGGGTACGAAACGATCCGCATAGAACGGGATACCGTTGTAACTCATACTCTTGAAACCGCCGTCCAGGTTCATATAATCCACGTTTATTCTGCTTTCCTGTAAGCTGGAAAGATATTTCCTGCGCATATCGTAGCTGGCTATCATAAGATTTATGGTGCCGCCGCTGCGCTCTTCGATGTCGTCGAGAGTCTCCTGAATGATGTCGGCGGTCAAACTCGCAACTTCTTTCTCGCTCGGCATAAGATAGGTCATGGCGCTGCGGACGTTTCCGTACAAGGTAGAAGCTTCGGCAGGAGTGGCATAAAGATACGGAAGTCCGTATAGTTCGTTCTGGTAGCTTCCCTGTAAGGTAAGAATGTTTCCTTCGGTAAGATCGGAGACCGTCCCCGATACCTTAATGGTTTTTGCCGCGCGATCCACGTAAGTTATCCTGTGTCCTGCACTGACTACCGACTTATTCTTTATTACGTCCACGATCATACCTTCGATTACGTTCTTTAAGCCGTCCACATAAATGGTCGTGGAACCGCCGCTCGCAGCCGAATTCGAACCTACGATTTTGCAAAGAATTCCGTTCCCGTCCTGGAAAAGCATTCTCGCAAAGTTGAATTTTGCGGCTTTCAAAAGGCTTTCCATTTCGTTGTTGAGTAAGTTGACGAAACTTCCCGCCGTGGTCTGAGACGCCCTCAGAACCTTATCGCTTATTTCGATATTGCCGAAAATATTGACTATGGGCGCACGGAAAGAAAGGAATTCCGAGCTGCTTGCCATAGGCAGGTCGGCGTCGTCGTCGGCACAACCGACACCGCCGTTTATTCCGAAACTTGCAGGGCTGACTACTTCTTTTCCGTAGATGTCCTCGCTGCCTTTGTTTACCATATTGAAGAAAGGCGAGGTCCCGGTATCAAGCTGATTTGCTATCACGTCGAGATAAACGGTGCGTAAAATTTTATCTGCATTATTGGCGTTTAACATTTTGTTCTCCTGTTACATCTGAAAGATTTTTATGGCTATTTCTCCTGCCTCTTTTATATTTTTCGCAACTGCCGGAGGCGTTACGGGTATAGCCCCGCCCTTGGGAAGAGTCGCGGGAGTTGCGTTGCGACGGAATTTTTCCAGATACTCGTTGATGACTCTTTCTCTGTTTTCTTCCGCGCTCAATACTTTGTCGATAACCGTTTCGTCCGTTGCCATTTCCTCCGCGGTCTTGACCTTTTCGCTCAACACGTTCAAAAGTGCGCTCTCGAGTTTGTTTTCTTTGTCCTTGTATTTTTCATCATTCGCAATTTCACGTGCAAGTTCGTCGGCGTACCGCTCCGCTACGGGATACCTTTTCACAAACTCTTCCACCTGCCCTTCCCATTCGTCGGCGGCTTTCGTCTGCTCCAGTTCGGCTAACTTCTGACTGCGTTTCGTAAACTCGCTCTGCAACGCGTTGTACGCTTTCAGAAGTTCTTCCGCGGACTTGAATTTTCCGAAAGAGACTTCCTTCTCTTTGTCGCTTTCAGCGGAGAGATTGATAGTTTTTTCTTCCATAATTTCCGTTATCTCCTTTATTAAGTATTTTGGTTAAGTGCGTCGGCTTCGTTGGTAAGGCGTAAATATACCCTGTGCCGACGTATATGCTCTGACAGCGTTTTTCTGTCCTGTTGGCTTAAATCGTTTTCTTCGCTTATCAAATATCGGATATGCTCCTCAATGTGTAAACTATGGTCATCCGTATCTTGTATTTCGGGAGCCTTTTTCTTAAGGTTAATGTTTTCCCTATCGGCTTTCTTAACGTGCAGTTCTTTGGTGGAAAGGGCGTTTTCCCAGTTTCCGAAGCCCATAATTTCCAGCAATTTAAGACGTGCGGTATCCGAAATTTTACCGTTTTCGTCGTTAAACACGCCCAGCCTCAACAAGTCTTCCGCCATGGCTTTCCTGGTGGTTATGCTGTCCACGGTTTCGCTTTCCACGTCGAATACTATATCGTCGCCTGTTATGTCGTTTGCGGTAAAACTCTTCATTTCGGTCTCGCCGTTTTCGCCGCTGATACGTTTAAGTCGGAGGTCGGAGGCAAACTGTTTATACAGTCTCAATACCTGCCGTCCCAACTCTCGGGATGCGTTTTTTATACTGCCTATGGTGATACTGAGGCGGTTGTTGTCCTGTTCTATAATGAGGTTCAACGCAACGCCGCTTACGTTCGAGGAACTTATCGTACTGCTGGTCAGAAAATCGCTTACGCCGCTTACCGTGACGAATTCGCTTAAAAGACGGTTTTCTTCCTCGTAAAACTCGTTCGGCACTCCGCCCATATTGAGCATAACGGGTACGTTGCTGCCCTGGCGGTAAATCACGACTTTCCCCGGAGCCAGTCCTTCTTCTTGCAAGGAATCGACGTCCACGCTCCCGTCTTCCACCATCAGTATCCCCATCGCCATACGATTGAGGTATTCGTGTTTGCGGTTTTTTATGGCGTTGTAGGCTCTCTGTACGGGTATAAGACGATCGATGATTCCCGTTCCGAAAAACGAAGCGGGTTTTTCAAGACAGGTCTGCCTTACGAAAGGAAAGCCCCTTTCCCCGTTTTTTCCGTTGATATAGGGTAAAACTCCGTCGTAAAGAAGTTTGTTTCCGCCCACGACGGTAAGTCGTCCTTCGGGATGCTGTTTGTCGGGCAAGGAATATCTTTCCACCACCACGACGTAATCTTTTTTCACTTCGGGCAACATTCCCGTCCTGCCGTTATAACGGTTAAGCGGCATTTCCGGACTGAGTACGTCAACTTCCTCGCCCTTAACCTTCACCTGCCATAACTCTTCCACCACGCTTGCCGGATACGCCTTTGCGTGTATCAGACTCTTTACTTCGGAAAGGTCCCTTGCCGAAAGGTTATCGGGATAAATTTCGTACGGGGGACAAACGGTGACTTCCACGTCCCCTTCCCTGAGCGTCGGCGAAAGAAACGCTCCCTTTTCGTTGGACCAGCTCACTTTATAAAAACTCGTACCGCAGATTTCCGCCCAAAATATGGCTTCTCTCGTCAGTTTCTTGAAATCGTTTTCCTCCTGCACGCTCCTCAGTAAAGCCGTGGAAAACTTGGCGGCGTTGACGTCGGACGCGTCTCCCGTTGCAGGTCGGACGGTCACGCCTACCCCTACTCCTGCAAATTTTGCCAGCCTCGTTTCGATAATCGGCGCGATATGATTGAAAACCTCCCTGCTCTGCCAGTAGTAATCCTTTCCGTTGTCCCTTATTTCCCCGTTGGGCATAATTTCGGCATACTGGTTGCCCGAATAAAAATTGGCGTTCAGAAGCCAGCCCGTTTCCAGACTTTTTCTCGCTTCTTTGCGATTACGGTAGTCGGTCATGACTTCCTTTACCAGATCGTTGTTTTTCTTTCTCATAAATCTCCTTTGGATGAGTTTTTTAACTCCCTTAACAGTTTTCTGCGTTCTTTCTTCAGTTCTTCGTCGGTCATCGAAAACAATTCCCCGTCTTTCATTTCCAGGTACGCTTTTATGGCGGCAAGATCGGGCGGAACGAATTTAGTGGAAGTTTTTTCTTTAATGAGTTTGGAGTTTCCTTCTTCGTCCACCCCGTATTCCCGAGTGGTTTCGGTAACCTCGTAGCCCGTCGCTTTTTTATATAGAACGTCAAGCATAACTTCCTCCCTTTTTGTTGAGTCTTAAAAGTCTTTTGTAGTTTTTTTCCACAAACCCGGGTTTTGTCGGAGGAGGCGTAAACGTAGGTCTGGTCATAAGGTAATACCGTAATTCGTCCAAAGCGTGGTCGTCTTTTTTAACCGGTGCGTCGCCTTCCCCCCAGCGGTAACATTTGATTTCTCTTATCAGATTGACGCAGTTGCGAAAAATATAAATTTTCGGCGGTCTCTCGGCAAAATAACTTCTGACCCTGCTTATTCCGCTGAAAAGTTCCTTGTTCACCCTCGGATTGACGGCGATCCCCCTCTCGTGGAACAGTTCGGAAACGCTTTTCGAGGAAGCGAGAGTTCTTTGTCCCGCCGCGCTGTCGATAAGCGACTCCAGTTTTCCCGAGGAATTGCGATGCCAGTTCAATCGGTCGGCTAACCCGAGAATTTTTTCGGCGTGATAATCGATATCCTTGTCCTGTTCGTAATGTTCCGCAACGACGTAAACGTTGTCGTCCCCGTCCACGCAGTAAAAATGCGCGCTCAAAGGATTCCGTAGTCCCGGGTCAATGGAAACGGTATCCTGCCATTCCAAAGGAAAATCAAACGGGTCTATAACGTGTATGCTTTCGTCGAATTCGGGATAAACCAGACCGGAATTAGCTTTGAAATGCCCGTATCGGCGGCTTTCGAGCATTTCTTCGCTCATACCCGAAGTAATATTCCGAACTTCTTCGGGGTCGAGGAAAGGGTTGTCCGCCCATTCCATCTGTATATAGAAAACCTCTTTGTCGTTATACCTGTTGAGATAAATTAAGTCGTAAACCCAGGTAAGTCCTTTAAGAGGCGTCATCGTGCCGAACAAATCTCCTTTTTTGTCCAACACCCTCATTTTGCACTCCTCGTAAATATCCTGAGGAGGCTCCTCGTCGAACCAGACGAAATCCAGACTCGCTCCCTGAAATTTCTCTCTGCCCGACTCTGCCGACTTGAAACCGATTTTAGAAAAACCGCCGAAAACGTTTCGCACGACGATGGTATCGATGATACCCGAGGACGGATTACCTTTGGCGCCGGTATGCATAATCACGTCTTCTATCCAATCGGGGCGGAGGTAGTGCAGAATTTTACTCTGAGCGACTTCCCTTTGCACGTCGTAACTGACGCTCACAACCCAGCCGCTGACGTCGGGACGGTTAGTCCTGTACGGATGTATCCCCCTCGCCATCCATACCGTTTCCACCGCGCCGCATTCGGTCTTGCCGCTTCGGTTCCCGCCGAAAACCCACCTGTTACGCTTCAAACTTCTGTGAAAAGCCAGCTGTTTTTCATGAACTTTTTCCCCTTTGTTGTAACAAGCGAGAGCGTCGTATTTTTTGCGTGTTTTAAGGATATCGTTGATTTTTCTGATGCGTAAAATTCTTTCTTTGTCGTCCATAATGCCTCTGCCGCAAGCGATTATAACCTTTGAAACGGACGTTTCCGGAAAATTTCGGCTTAAATTCGAAAGCCAAAGAAAAAAACTTCGTCGCTTTCCTTGAAAAGTATAAAAAAAATTAAAAAGGAAATAAAAATTCTTATGAAAAAAATATTTCTTACTTTACTTGCGATAATCTGCGTTCTGCTCCTTGCCGCAGGTGGATTTATAATAGCGACGCTTTTTACCGACGGGGTTTACTCGGTGTATCTCGATACCGCCCCTGAGGAGGAATATAATCTTAACGCTTTCGACGCCTATCTGAAGACGGTATTCTACAGCGAAGACGGCATATCGGTCCGTTTCGAGGGAAAGGAAAAGGTCGATAAACTCGTATCCGTACTGAAAGCCGAAGAAGTAGGCAGCGAAACTTTTTCCGACATTACGGTAAAAAGTTACCGTTCTCCCCTGATACGCCGAACAAGAAAAACCGCATTCGGAGAGGTCAATCTTCAGATTGCCGTAAAGCAAGACGGAACGGTTACCGCAGGGACGCCCCTGCTTCTCGGAAGCTATTGAAAAAGCCTTTATCATTTACGCAAACGGTTATTTTGCACAAAAAAAACCCGACTGCAGTCGGGTTTTTCTATGTAATAAAATTAAATTAACCGAAAAACGCTCCGTAAATTGCCGATATCGCTTTTTCGAAGTCAGACGTGTTGACGCCGATTATTATATTGAGTTCGCTGCTGCCCTGGTCTATCATCTTGACGTTGACGTCGGCTTTTGCAAGCGCGGTGAAAACTTTTGCGGCGGTACCCGTCTGATGGCTCATTCCGTGTCCGACCACTGCGATGAGAGAAATATCCTTATATACGAAAATCGAATCGGGATTTACTTTGCCTCTGATTTTGGACACGAGTTCGAACTCCATTCCCTGTTCGAGGTCGCTGTCGGGGATAATGAGGCTCATCGTATCTATACCCGTGGGCATATGTTCCAGACTTATGTGGTAGTTTTCCAATACCGAAAGTACCTGACGGCAGAACCCTATCTGGGCGTTCATCATAGATTTTTTGATCAGTATGGTGGTAAAGCCTTTACGCCCCGCTATACCCGTCACAAGCCTGCCTTCCTTGACCGAGGTGTCCTTCACTATCAAAGTACCTTTGCTGGAAGGATTGAAAGTGTTGCGGATATTGATGGGAATTTCCGTCCCCTGCAACGGGAAAATGGATTCCGGGTGCAGAACGCTCGCTCCCATATAGGACAGTTCTCTCAACTCCTCGTAGCTCAATACGTCTATAAGAAGCGGATCTTTCACGATACGCGGGTCGGTGGTCATAAAACCGTCCACGTCCGTCCAGTTTTCGTAAACGTCCGCCATAACGCCCCTTGCAATAATTGCTCCGGTAAAATCGCTTCCGCCTCTGGAAAAAGTCTTTATGCTGCCGTCGGGCATAGCTCCGTAAAAGCCCGGTATAACGGCTCCTTTGACAAGCGAAAGTCTGTGGGAAACGATATCGTTGGTGGTTTCGGCGTCGAAGACTCCTTTTGCGGTAAACTTAATGATTTCCGCAGCGTCGATAAATTCCATTCCGAGAATTTCGGAAGTAATTAAAGCGGAAAGATATTCCCCTCTGCTGGCGGCAAAATCGGGCGTTGCACTTTTGTCGATTTCCTCCTGAATCCTGTCGAGATGGTAACCTATATCGAGGTCGAGTTCCAACTCGTTTACGAGATCGTAAAAACGTTTTTTAATCCTCGCAAAAGGTACCGCGCAACTTCCGCTGCGTACCTTTTCGTAAAAACATTCGTACAGAAGGTCGGTGATTTTAATGTCGGAAGCGAACCTTTTTCCGGGTGCGCTGACTATCACGAAACGCCTGGTTTCGTCGGACAAAATAATATTTTTGACAAGGTCGATGGTTTTCTTCTCGGCCATTGAAGTTCCGCCGAATTTACATACTTTCAAGTTCATTTGACAATCCTCTTTGCTTCGATATAATATTTTTTATTTTCCGCGGTTCCTATGGAAAAGGCTTTTTTAGGCAGGTTTCCGCAGTTAACAACGTAATTTATGAGTTCGGACTTTGCAAAACACGGCATAAGTATCCCTACGCCTTTTTCCGCAGTAACCGAGGCAAGGTGTTCTTTTCCGTGAACGTAATCCACTTCCCAACCGTAAACGGAAGAATATTTTTCTATAACCCCCTGCACCGCGGTAATGGTTTCGCTGCTTTTTGCCGGACACGGCAAAGAAATTTCCCCTTCTTCGGTCAGAAGAGTAAGCACTCCGTCCCCTTTCAATTCTTTTTTCAAAATATCCGCTACTTCCTTTCCCCCGTTCAGTATAACCCTGTGGATAGGTTCGAAAATAAGCCCTTCGTCGTAAATATTGAGAATTTCCGCCAAGGCGTACCTTGCAGGGTGATTTTCGCGTTCTGCTTCGGATAAAGTGGTTTTCAGGTTGTCCCAGTGCTTCTTCGCCGTCGCCATACTGTGGTTGCCGTCCCCTACGGCAAGGATTATCCCTGCGTCGGTTCCGTATTTTTTAACCTGTAAGTCTTTATCTCCGAGAGCGTTTATTTTTTCTATTACGTTTTCGGCGTCCTTTACTTCGTAACCGACGATGTGCCCGCCGTTCATATTGAGGTCGAAGTCGTAAAGTTTACGCATTTTTTCCCTTTTTTCGTAAAGGGGTTCTATGACTGTTTTTTCCACGTCGTCGATAAGTAAAATAATGTGCGGAAGTTCCAGCGGAGCGTCCTTGCGGATTTCCATACGCACGGGCAGGCGGCTTTCTATGGTGTCCTCCGTCGCTCTTATCCCTGCGCGAACTCTGTGATAATCGTATTGCTCCAGGTCCACCGCCACTATCAGACCTTTCCTTTTGGCACCGTTTGCCACCGTCCTCTCGGTCAGCACAAAACCGTTTACCTTTTCGAACAGTCCGTCGGAAAGATAACTTTTCATCGTTTCGTTGATGTTTTGTACCCTTTCCTCCATTCCCTTTTCCAGATAAACTTCGGGAAAAATAATTTTCAGCGTGCTCGGGCTGTCTCCCACGAAAAGCGCGAGCTTTTCCCAATAGTCGGGTTGCGAAGTAAACTGGTCGCAGGCAATGACCGCCCATTTTTCCCAGTCAACGTTCTTCGGCAACAGAATTTCGGGTTTAATAACCACGTTGTTCATATTCACCTCTCATCCTCTGCGGTAATTTCTTATTCTTGCCGAAACCCCGTAAGTTTCGTACAGAATATCGGATAATCTTTCGGGCGTGATATATCTTCTCAAAATGCCCTTTTTCGCCACGGAAATAATTCCGTTTTCCTCGCTTACGACGATACTCAAATTGTCGCTTTCTTCGGTTATTCCTATCGCCGCGCGATGCCTCGTGCCTATATCTTTGTTGATGGACTGGGTCTGACTGAGCGGAAGGAAACAACCTGCCGCCAGAACTTTATTCCCTTTGACAACCACCGCCCCGTCGTGCATGGGCGCACGGGTATTGAAAATACTTTCCAGAAGCGACGCCGAAAGCACGGCTCCGAGTTCCACGCCTGAATCCAATATAAACTGATTGATTTTAGTAGGCACCACGACGATCAACGCTCCCGTGCGGGCTTTGGACATAGTCTGACAGGCCTTGACTATTTCTTCGATGGTTTTCTGTAACTCTTCGTCGCTGAAACTTACGGTATGCTGTTTTTTGGACATTTTGGCAAGGCTGAAAAAGAAACTTTTTATTTCCGCCTGATAAACCGCTACCGCCGAAACTATAAGAGCGATTGCGCAAATATCCGCAATGGACGTAGCGAGTTCCATTCCGCCAAAGAACCAACTCAAAACGTAAACGGCAAGATAAACGCATAAAGCCGACGTATATAAAGCCGCCAGCACGAAAGATTTTCTTCTTGCGAAAAAAACTATTACGGCAGCGATGAAAATCGCCGCCACAACCAATGAAATTACGTTACCTGCCCCGAAATGCATATTTTATCCTCTTAAAAACCCAAATCTTTGAAAATATTGTTATCGTCTTCTTCTTTTCTGATAAAGAGGTCGTTATCCTCGTCCTCGGAAGAAATTTTGACCAGCTTCTTATAATAAAGCAAGGCAAGCGCTGCGCTTATAGCGGGAATAAGGAACCACAGAATAATCGAAGCGAGTTCCGTCCCTTGCGGCAACGGCGCCGAAACCAATCCCGTAATAAGCTGGAAAGCGCCGATGAGAAGGTAAATTCCCACATAAATGCGAGCAATATACATAAAGAACGTTGCGTGCATACGTTTGGGGAGCATAAATTTACGGAACTGTTCGTAGAACAGCACCAAAAGCGCCGTCTGCACCGAGTATTCGAATATTGCCGGCAGTATCAGTCTGGTTTCTTCGAAAAAGAAATAGAATATACCTATCAACCCTAAAATAAGATTAGCGACGATAATTACTATTCTGACGCGGAAAACAAAATCCTTACGGTTGACGGATACGATATAAAATCTTCTTGCAAGAAGAGAATAAACCGCCATCATAAGCAGTTCGAAAAGAGCCGTCACGATAAGCGGATATATCAAAGCAGAAACCACCATCATCGCTTTTGCGTTCACTACCATTCCCATTTCGGCAAATTGCGCCGCCAGTCCTTCGGCTTCGGCGGAAAGATTGCCGACGAGCGAATATGCGTCCCTGAAAAAGAAAGTGACGTAAAGAAGAAACATCCAGCCCCAGTCGGGCAGTTTCTTGAGTTTGGCGACGAAGCCGTCCTTGAATAATAATTTCATTTAACCTCCCCGGCAAACAGTCTCGCCACCGCCGCGTCGAGGGCGGTACGGTCGGTGAGAAGGCCGCTCTTGAACTTCAATTCGTAATCCACCAGCATATTGACGGTTTTCTTCAGCTGAACCTTAGAAAGAACACGCGTGCTGCGGGCTTTTTTTACGGCAAATTCCTTTATCCCCATAACGGACGCGAGATCGGCGTCGCTTTTGGGACTCAATGCCGCATACAACATTCTGGCATACTGACCGGTAAGAGCGCTCAGAAGATATGCAGGCGACTCTCCTCTCTGTTTGAGGAAAGCAAGACGTGCCGCCGCAAGCTCTTTCTTCCCTTCCGTCAACGCCGAAACGAAAGAAAATATCTGTAAATCGGTCTCTTCGCTTACCAGTTCTTTCACGTCTTTTGCCGTGACCTTTTTTCCGTCGCAATAAGCGTCCAGTTTTTCCGCCTCGAGTTTAATTCTCGCCATATCGCAGTCGGAATATTCGACAAGAAGATTAGCAGCGTCTCTGTCTATTCCCGACGGAAACAGTTCCGACGCGTATTTAACGCAAGCGAATTTGTCCAGCTTAGCACAATTTATTCCGGTAAAAGCTTTTTTTTCCGAAGAAGTAAGGTTCTTATTGCCCACAAAAAGCAAATATCCGTCTTCTAAGCTTAATCCCGAAAGAAGTTTATGCTCCCTGTCGGTAAATTTATATTCGGAGTCCTTTACTATTACTACGTTGCTTTCGCCGAAAAAAGAAATTACGCCCAAAGCGTCGAGAATTTCCGACAAAGCGTTTACCCTGTCGAAAACGTGCAAGGACAGACTTCCCTGCCTCAGTTTTTTGCGGAAACATTCCTCTGTGCGGGATAACCAATAAAGGTCGCTTCCTTCGGTATAATAAACGCCGAAATTGATATTTTCTGCAGATATATCGACGGCGTTCAGCAAAATAAATCCTCCGTATCGGGTCCCCTTGCGCTTGAAGTCTCTCTCCCGCAACGGGGATATTTTTAATATAAAAATATTACCATATAAAGGAGAGAGGTGTCAAGCGTATGGCGTTTCGGCGTCGGACGCGTCAACGAGGATAAAATCCCACAAAAGAAGCGGCGTTTTCCCTAAGAATTATCTTTTTGACCGTTTCGATTACGGTTTTCGGGAATACCACGCTTAATCCGCATCCTACTTTAAGCGAAGAAGGAGTGGAAACGGTGGCGCAAGCGATTTTTTCTTTAGTCAACGCCCTGCTGATTTTCAGCGCGTCGCTTCTTGAGCGGAAGACCGCAAGTGTATCCATAAAAAATTCTCCTTAGAATATAATCGGTTAAACCTAATACATTATATTGACCGCGTAAAGATAGAGTGCGGCATACGGAGGACTATGATATATCTCGACAATGCGGCGACCAGCCGTTTCAAACCCTTAAAAGTCAAAATCGCGGCGATAAAAGAAATTAACCGCAGTGCAAATCCGGGCAGAAGCAGCCACAAAGCCAGCATTCGCGCGGCGGAAAAAATCGAAGAATGCCGAGCGGAAATACAAGACAAATTTTTCGCCGGAAACGTTGTTTTTACAAAAAACTGTACCGAAGCTCTCAATCTCGCCATCTTCGGAAGCCAACCCGAAAAACAGGTAATAGCTACTTCTATGGAACATAATTCCGTGCTTCGGCCTCTCAAGAAACTCGCCGATAACGGCAGGATAAAATTCACCGTCATAACGCCCGACGAAAAAGGAGACTTTTCCGATTCACTCGCCACCGCTCTGCGCCGCCCGACTTCGTTAGCCGTTTTTACCGCTATGAGTAACGTTACCGGCAGGTCCTGCGACGTGAAAAAGTACGCCGATATGGTTAAATCGGCTTCCGACGCCTTGGTTTTAGCGGATATGGCGCAAGGCGCGGGACATCTCAAAATAGATTTTTCCTCAATCGATATGTGCGCCTTCGCCGGGCATAAATCCTTGCACGGATTACAAGGAACGGGATTTTTGCTCGCAAAACCGGAAATCAAACTTAAGCCTCTTATTTACGGCGGTACGGGTACCTCTTCTTTAAGTTTGGAGCAACCGCAGGATTTCCCCGAAGGTATGGAAAGCGGAACGCTCAATACCGTAGGAATAGCCGCGCTTACCGAAGGGATACGCTGGACTTACAAGAATTTCGGACGGATAAATTCCAAAATAAAAAAACTTACCGAATATCTTTACAGGCAATTAAAAAATATCGATACTCTGAAAATTCACTCCGCGGAAAACGGAATAGTTTTATGTAATTTCAGCAACATAACTTGCTCTGAAGCGGCTGACATACTCGACGCCGATTACGGTATCTGCGTAAGGAGCGGACTGCATTGCGCTCCGCTTGCCCACCGCACGATAGGCACTCTCCCCTACGGCGCGATACGATTCGGGATAGGTTGGGACAACACTTTTTCGGAAATGGACAAAGTCGCCGCGGCTATGGAGGAAATTTCTCACAAACGACCCTGAATACGCATATAGTGGAGTATGAATTCGGAGGGATTATGAATATAGCCGACTACATACGGAAAAAAAACGCAGAAACGGAAAGCGCCGCTAACGTAAAAGAAACCCTCGACAAATACTCCACTTACAGCGAGGAACAGTTAATGAGCGAATTATTCCGCTTAGGCAGCTTATCCGAGGGTAAAATTTCGGCAAAGGAACTGGACGACTTTTACGAAAAAGCAAGTCCTTTTCTCACTCCCGAACAGTCCGCAAGAATGAAAGACCTTATCACCCAATTAAAAAACAGTTAGGATCGCACTATGAATAATAATATGATGATGTTGCTTCCGCTTCTTATGAATATGGGCAACGACAAATCGGCAGGCAACGGACAAATGACCGAAATGCTTCTGAATATGATGAAGCAACAGGACTCTTCTTCGGGCGGCGGGATAGACCCGATGACTGTTTTGCTTTTGTCTATGATGAACAAACCCCGTCCCGAAAAAACTTCGGACAAAGCCGATTTCGGCGAGATAAGCGGTTTTTCCGGCAACGAAGTTCTGGAAATAATGAAAGCGCTTACTCGGGCAAAAGGCTCATAAAGTCGTGTCGAAAGACGGTACGTAAAATTCGGTTGCCGAGGAAAGTTCCTGCACGAAACAGTCCTTTATTCCCCTCTCGACAAGTCTGTTGAGACAAAGTTTATATTCCACGGGTTTAAGGGTTCGATTTATCGGCGAGCGGTATGAAGGGAAAAACTGGCTCATAAGGCTGAATATAGCCTTATCGCGCCACCTGTCCGCAAACAAATCGATGACGTTCAAGCTGTTTTCGATTTCCGTCGGCAAAACCAGGTGCCTGACTATAACCCCCTGTTTCAAAAGTCCACCCGAGTCGAAAAGGAGCGGTTTTTCTTTCACCATAACTTCAGTCGCCTCGAGACAATTTTCGAAATAATTTTTTCTCGAGGAATACTTTTGTCCGAGGTCTGAAGACGCATATTTGATATCGGTAAGGAAAATATCGACGTAAGGTAAAAGCGACTGCACGACTTCTTTTCGTTCGAAACCCGAGGTGTTGTAAACTATCGGAACGGGCGGACGATAGATATCCAATGTTTCCTTGATTTTATGCGAAAAATGCGTGGGCGTTACGAAGTTTATATTATGAACGCCGCACGAAACGAGTTTTTTGAGTTCTTCGGCAAGGAGCGGGGGCGAAAAGACCTTCCCGACTTTAGCCTTACTGATTTCGTGATTCTGACAGAAAAGGCAATCCATCGAACATCCAGAAAAGAAAACCGTCCCGCTTCCCCTCGTACCGCTGATCGGGGGTTCCTCGTAAAAATGCGGTGCTATGCGACAAATACGCATATCGTTATCGGCGTGACAAAGTCCTTCTTCGACGTTTCTGTCCACGCCACACATATTCGGGCATAAAAAACACTTCATAACCAAACTCCTGCAACCACTATACCAAAAAACCCCTTCCGCAAGCAAGCCAAAACCCCTTATTACAAAATATTCTACCGACTTTTGCCTTAAAAGTTGACAAATTCTCTTTAATAAAGGATAATAAAAAAAGTAAAAGACACGGAGGCGTATCGAAGCGGTCATAACGAGGCGGTCTTGAAAACCGTTTGGGTTCACGCCCCCGGGGGTTCGAATCCCTCCGCCTCCGCCATTAGTGAATAATACGAACTCTGAAAACGGGTTCGTATTATTTTTTGCCATTGATTACTTCGGCATCATCGTTGAACGAAATTAAAACAGTCAGCCCGAACAAAGGGCTGACTGGGCAAATTTAAGGACTATACAAATTATTACTCTTTTATTCTACAAATGGATCTTTTAACTTCTCATTACGCTGAACTATATTATTTACAAATCTACTTTTTGAAAATTTTTCATTGACAATTCACAGCTCACGGCAGATAAAACGCCATATACGACAATTTCTATTGCAAGAGCCACTGATTTTGCGCCTGTATTTTCGTAATTGAGTCCGTTCAGAGTTGTAGAATAGAGCGGCGTTGCCCAACGCAAAACGATAAAGACGCCTATTAACAAGAATATGACAATTGCACCGACTATAAAAGGGACTCCGATTTTATCGGGGTTTTTGAAATAACAAGGAAAGAAGATCAAATTGAATATACCGAGCAAAATCGCTCCGTTGCCTACCAAAACAAGATTCGCCGATATCCCTGCTTGATTGACATATTGCTCCGCAGGCAAAACAACTCCTTTGATTGCTCCTATAATTCCAACTAACAGCAGAATGATACATTGTAACCCGAATACCACCAGCATTTTTGCAAATGGAATATGCTCTTTTTTTATAGGCAATGCGCAGGAAAAAGCAATATCACCGTTTTCCCTTGTCATCATACAGCTGAAAAATATCGAAAGGCATGAGAAAAAGAAAATGACTTCATACGGGTAATTCGGTACAAAAACAAGCACGGCAAAAAAGAGAAAGATAAAAGCCGTAGGATGTAAGCAAAGACGCAATTCCTTTTTAATCAGATTCAACATGTTTTTTCTCCTCGTTTGCTTTTTCCAAATGTACGATAATATTGTCAATCGTTGCATCTGTCACAGTTATGTTCTCCGATATTTGCATATCACTGGGTAGCAAGCCTTCAAAGCCCTCTTTGACCGCCTTCACGCCGATAGCATTGACGGCAGATGCGTCAGCAAGAGAAGCAAACTGCGCCAACTTATATTTGCATAGCAATTCTTTCAATGAACACGCCGCAAGAATTTTTCCTTGCGAGATATAAACAATATCGTCTGCAATTCGCATCAGGTCGGATGTTATATGCGTAGAGAAAAGAACGGATACGCCTTCTTTGCGTACGAGCTGTAAAATAATGTCACAAAACTCCTCGCGAGAAAGCGGATCGAGGCCGCTTGTCGGCTCGTCCATAATGAGCAATTTTGCACCGTGCGAGAGGGCGAGGGCAAGCGCAAACTTTACTTTCATTCCTTCGGAAAGCTCTTTTACCTTTTTACTTTCAATAAGCTCGAATTGCGAAAGGAATTTTTCATATCTACTTTGATTCCAACTAGGATAAAAAGGCGCGTATGCTTTGCGTATTGCGGCAAGCGTATTCATAGGATAATATTGAAAGCCGCCTCCGACATAACCTATCATTTGTTTAACGGTCATTTCTTCTTTAAGAAAATCTTTTCCAAAGACCGACACATTTCCTTCTGCGCTAATAAGACGCAAAATACTTTTAATAGTCGTGCTTTTTCCTGCTCCGTTTCTTCCGATAAGTCCGGAAATATGCCCTTGTTCCACGCAAAAACTTACCTTATCCAACTTGAATTCAGGATAGACTTTCGTTAATTCTCTTACTTCAAGCGCATTCATTTGTTCTCGTTATCTCCGTTTTTAATATTGTTAACGGCATTCCACAGCGTTTCCATATAAGAAAATGGCTGCAAGGCGATACCTTGTCCTTTGTCCGCCATTAAAAGTAATGAATCGCCAGTATTCAACGAAAACATATCCCGTACCTCTTTAGGAATAACAATCTGTCCTTTGGGACCGATTTTTACCGTAGTCAGAAACTTACCTTCAGGGAAATTCTCCATAATACACTCCTTTGGTATAATTAGTATTACTTTTCTTACTTATTATACAAACAAATAAACGAAATGTCAATAAATAAAACATTTTGAAAGATAAGATTACAAAAAGATCGTCAATAAGATTTAGCATTATAGAAAGAATAAACTACTACTTCTCCGATCCGCTCAAAAAGCACAACAACTCAATCGAATCGGTAAAGGAAACAGAAAAGCAGTCCAAAGAGACTGCTCCTTTATTTGACTTTCTAAGTTCGCACAAAGGCGATAACTCTCCGCCACAAAAAATTACACCCTTAACGGGTGTTATTTTTTTGTCAAGGCGGAGGGATGAGAACCTAAAAGGTTCGCAAATTTACGCATTGCGTAAATCTGACGAGGTAAACTATACCTAATATTAGTATCCTATACTCAGCACCGTTACACTCCGATAACAATACACAATATATCCGAGTTATCCCTCCGCCTCCGCCAAACACAAAAACACACATTTTCGTGTGTTTTTTTGCGTTTTTACGACAAATTTTAATGAGGGATTCGAACGGGCGGACAGACGGCACAATAAAATTCAAAGTATATTGCCGTCGTAATTGATGCCATAGTATGGCATCATACCGCCCAGGCCTGTCGCAAAGCGGTAGCTTTGGTGCGAGGGAATCCCTCCGCCTCCGCCACAAAAAATTACACCCTTAACGGGTGTTATTTTTTTGTCAAGGCGGAGGGATGAGAACCTAAAAGGTTCGCAAATTTACGCATTGCGTAAATCTGACGAGGTAAACTATACCTAATATTAGTATCCTATACTCAGCACCGTTACACTCCGATAACAATACACAATATATCCGAGTTATCCCTCCGCCTCCGCCAAACAGAGTCGCATTTGAACCCGCGGCTCTGTTATTTTTGTATTAAGGGAGTTGCCGGAATCATAATCGATACCGAAGTATATGTTCCTCAATTGTCAGACTTCTACTTGACGCAGAAAAGAGATGAACACGGTTTTTACACAAAATAGACGGCTTATGCTGCCTATTTTATTTTCTCCAAATTTTGCCGTTTCGTGGTAGCCATCGTAGCACAGATTTCGCAGAAGTAAATGCGAAAAAATAAACTCCGCTTATGCTCCGTGGCGTTCGCAAGGCTTATGCCTTGCTCGGAAGCGGCTTAAATTCAAATATCTATTAACACTAAAGTTCGATATCCTCGGCTTTTTCGTTACTTTTTTTAGAAAAAGAAAGGTATTTGTTAACATAGTCAGTTACTGCTTTTATTTTTATTAAATTAAATCAT